>JAFDWD010000277.1 GCA_018268695.1 Actinomycetota bacterium | reverse complement strand
TCGTCGCCAGCGCCGCCTTCGTCGCCCTCGGTGTCGGCATCGCGGACCCCTTGATCGGCATGCTCGTGACGGTCGTGATCCTGCGCATCACCTGGCAGTCGTTCGAGACGGTGAAGAACGACCCCGGTGAGCCGGCCTAGCGCCACCGCCAACTCCTCCCGCAACGCCGCGGCCGAGGTGGGACGACACCGGCGCTGGCAGCCGGCCCGCGACGCGCTCTGGAGGTTCCTCGACCCGCACCTGGAGGACGGAGCGCGCGTCGCCATCCTCGGGGCCGGGAACGCCGACGACCTGCCACTGCGCCGCATCGCCCGGCGCGCCGGGTCGGTGACCTTGATCGACCTCGACGGCGTGGCCGCCCGCTCGGCGCGGCGCCGGTTGTCGTGGCGCCGCCGTCGCCGGGTCGATGCCATCGCGCACGACGCCACCGGCGGCGTCGCCGACCGGATCGTCCTCGCGGCCGCGGCCGGGGCGCCGGCGGAAGAGGCGAGCGCCCCGGAAGGGCCGCTCCCAGGCGCGCCCTACGACCTCGCGATCGGCGACCTCCTCTACAGCCAGCTGCTCTACCCGGCGCTGGTCGACCTGGAGGTGCCGGAGGAGCGCCGCTCCGAGGTGCTGCGCCGCCACGCCCCGCCGCTGACCCGCGCGCTCGTCGCCCGCCTCCACGCCTCGGCCCCCACCGTCGTCCACGTCGACGACCCGCTCGCCTGGTGGGACGGGCGCGAGCAGCCGGTCGCCATCGCCGAGATCCTGAGCCTCGCCGATGAGGGCGACCTCGACGGCGCGCTCGCCCTCATCGGCGACGGCATCGGGCCGACCGAGAGCGACCCGCGCGCCGCGCTCCGGTCCCTCGGCATCCCCCTCCGCGCGACAGCGCTCTGGCGCTGGCCGTTCGTCGAGGGAGTCGAGTACCTCGCCTGCGCGACCCTGGCCGGACCCTGCACGCTTGTCTCGCATAGCGAGACAAGCGTGCAGGGTCCGGCGGGGATTGATCGACGTCAACGTTTGACGCGATCGGGCGAAACGTACGATGTCGGCGTGAACACCGCAGGCCCTCCCGTACCCGCCTCCTCGCCGGTCCGCGACCTCCTCGCGCTGACCCGCCGGCCCGAGGTGATCTCCTTCGCCGGCGGCCTTCCCGCGCCCCACCTCATCGACGTTCCTGGCCTCCGCGCGGCCTTTGCGGCGGTGCTCGCCGGCGACGGGGGGGAGGGGCGGCTGCAGTACTCGACCAGCGAGGGCGATCCCGACCTGCGCCGGGAGCTGGCGGCGGTCGAGGCCCTCCGTGGGATCGAGTGCGAGCCCGACGAGCTGTTGGTGACGACCGGGTCCCAGCAGGCGCTCGGGCTCGTCGCCCACGCGCTCTTGACGCCCGGTGCGCCGGTGCTGGTCGAGGAGCCGTCCTACCTCGCCGCCCTTCAGGTGCTGCGGCTGCACGAAGCCGAGCCGGTCGGCGTCGACTGTGACGACGGCGGCATAGACCCCGACGCCCTCGACCGTGCCGCGGCGGCGAGCGGGGCGAAGGTGGTCTACCTGATCCCGAACTTCCAGAACCCGACCGGGCGGACCATCGACGCCGGGCGGCGCGCGGCGGTCGCCGAGATCGTCCGCCGCCGCGGCCTCTGGCTGATCGAAGACGACCCCTACGGGCAGCTGCGCTTCCGCGGCGCCCCGCAAGCGCCGCTGGTCACGCTCCCCGGGATGCGGGAGCGCACGATCGCGATCTCGAGCCTCTCCAAGATCGTCGCCCCGGGCCTGCGGATCGGCTGGCTGCTGGCGCCGGAGGAGCTGCGGGCGCGGCTGGTCGTGATCAAGCAGGCCACCGACCTCCACACCTCGACCGTCGACCAGGCCGCCGCCGCCCACTGGCTCGGGCACGCCGACCTCGACGCCCATCTCGCCCGCCTCCGCGCCGCCTACGCCGAGCGCCACGACGCGCTCCTGGCCGGCCTCCCCGACGCGCTTCCCCTCGGCGCCACCTACAACGACCCCGACGGCGGCATGTTCTGCTGGGTCCGGCTCCCCGACGGCAGCGACGCCGGCGCGCTCCTCCAGCGGGCACTCGACCGCAACGTCGCCTACGTCCCCGGCGCGGCCTTCTTCGCCGGCCCGCCCGACCCGGCGACCCTCCGCCTCGCCTATTCGGCCGAGACCCCCGCCCGGATCGCCGTCGGCCTCGACCGCCTCGCCGATGCGTTTTCTGGCGCGCCCTGAAAGAACTGGACAGTTCGCGACACTGTCTCATCAGTGTCTAATCAAAGGGCTCGGCCGGCGCCAGGTCGAGCGAGCGAATTCGAAGGGATCTTCAGCGCCTGTTACCCGCGGGTGCTCGGTTACGCGATCCGCCGCACGAAGGACCGGGCCGCGGCGGAGGAAGCGGTCTCCGAGACCTTCCTGATCGCCTGGCGGCGGCTCGACGCGATGCCCGCGGACGCGTTGCCGTGGTTGCTCGGGGTCGCGCGGAAGGTCCTCGCGAATCAGCGCCGCGCGGCGGGTCGCAACGCCCCTGACGGGCCGTTGGTGCCGCTCGAGGCGGTCGCCGACCCCGACCGGGGGACCGCCGTGGCCGATCTGGTGGCCGACCGCGAGGCGTTCGCGGCCTCCTTCGCCTCCCTCAGCGCGGGCGATAGGGAGGTGCTCGCCCTGGTCAACTGGGACGGCCTCTCCGCGAGCGAGGCGGCGACCGTCCTCGGCTGCACCACCGCGACCTTCTACCTGCGCCTCCACCGCGCCCGTCGCCGGCTGCTGAAAGAACTGGAGGCGCGCGGACACTCCTTCGGTGAGCGCGCCGCCGGCCCCGTCCCCGGACGGGTGGCGGACGCGACCGAGGCACGATGACCGAGCGCGACGACAACCTGAACCGCGAGCTGCGTTGGCTCGACCCGGTGGAGCCGGGCGAGCTCGAGCGCGCCTCCGGGTCCCCGGCGGCGCAGGCGCTGCTGGAGCGGATCGTCGACTCGGCGCCCGAGATGGCGCCCGCGCCGACGCCCGTCACGCGCCGCCGCCTGCCGACCCTGGCGCTCGCCGCGGCGGGCGTCGCCGCGGTCGCGGCTGCCGTCCTGGTCCTGATCCTCGGCCTCGCCGGCAGCCGGGACGGCGGCGACGAGCATGGCCTCGCCGCGGCGCTCGACCGGGCGGCGGCGACGGCCGCCTCGCGCTCGCAGGCGACGGGCGCTCCCTACACCTACCTGAAGACCCGCGAAGTCTCGGTCAGCGCGACCGCCGCGGACCGCCGCTCCTGGGAGGTCCTGCAGTCGACGACCCGCGAAGAATGGGTGACCCACGACGGCGCCGGCCGCCTCCGGATCGTCGACGATCCCGCGCGCTTCGTCGGCTCCGGCGACCGCGCCGAATGGGAAGGGGCGGGGGAGCCGACCTTCCTCGCCCTCGGCTTCTCCCGGCGCACCGAAGACCGTTTCCTCGACGCCGGGATGCTGCGCGGAAGCGTCGCCGAGCTCCCGACCGACCCGGCGGCGCTCGCCGCCCGACTGCGCGCCCGGGCCGAAGTCGAACCCGGCGAACTGTCGCCCGCCGCGGCGACCCTTCAGCTGATCGCCGAAGACCTCCGCGATCCCGGCGCCTCGCCCGCCTTCCGGGAGGCGCTCTTCGCGGCGGCCGAGCGGGTGCCCGGCATCTCCTACCTGGGCGAGAAGGCCGATCCCGCCGGGCGCCGCGGCGTCGCGGTGGGCGTCCCGGCCACGGCCGCGGGCGCGCCGGCGCTCTACTCGATGATCTTCGACCCCGGCACGTCGCGGGTGTTGGCGACCGAGATGACCTCGCGCGCGCCCGCCGGTCGACCCGGCTCCCGACTCCTCCGGGCGCGGGTCTACCTGGAGGCGCGGGGCACCGGATCGCTGACCGGGAACGGCGGTGCCTGGCTGAGCGGCTTCGACCCGACGGCGGCCGCCGACCCGGAGCGGTCGAATCTCGTCTACCGCATCCCCGACCTGGGGAACAGCTGAGCGCCGTACGTGAGCTTTCGGAAACGGACAACGAAGAGGATCGGAAGGTTGAGCGTGAGAAGGCGTTCGGTAGCGACTTTCGTCGTCCTCGGTGCGGTCGGCGTCATGGTCGTCGCCGGCTGCGGCGGGGGAGGGGGCTCCGGCGCGGGCTCCTCGGGAGGCGGTGGCGGCGACTTCGTCTCCGGCGCCGAAGCGGCATGCGCCAAGGCCAACAAGGCGATCGTGGCGCTGGGCACCCCCCAGCAGGAACAGGTCACCCAGTACCTCGAGGCGACGGAACAGGTGATCGAAAAGCTGCACGGAGAAGTGGCGGCGCTGGACGGCTCCGGGACCGCCGAGGTCGCCTACACCGAAGGCCTGGCGACGGCCGTGCCGGAGCTGACCAAGATGGCCAACGCGGCGCGTAACGAAAACTTCGACGCGGTCCGCGAACTCTCGGCGGCCCTGGTCGAAATCAAGCTCGGCGAACTGGCCGAAGCGGCCAAGCTCAAGAGCTGCGCGGAAGTGCCGGGGAGCGAATCGTGAGGCGCCTGAAGCTGCTGCTCCTGCTGTCCGGCGCGCTGGTGCTGGCGGCGAGCGTCGGCGTCGCCTGGGCGACGACCGGCGCCACCACCGGCTACCCGCAGCCGAAGGTCGTCGTGCCGGTGGAGAAGCAGGCCCCGTTCGAGAACCGTTACGTGCTGACCGCGGTCGGCAGCGGCGCCGGGATCCGCTCCGGCGAGATGAAGTTCGAATTCGAGGAGGGCTCCTCGCCCCAGTTCCTCGTCGGGATCTCGCAGTTCTACCTCTACGGCCCGACCGGGGAAATCGAAACCGGCCTCTTCACCTTCTATCCGCCGCGCGAGCTGGCGGGCGACAAAGGCCTCGGGTTCACGGTGCTGAAGGTCGGCGCCTCGGCCCAGTACGGCCAGCTCACCGAAGACGGCGAACTCCAGCTGTTCGAGCCGGAAGGCGAGGTGGTCAAGGGCCAACTGCGGATGCACGGCGGCGGCCCCTGGCCGGTCGAGTTCAAAGTCCTCGGGGAGGACGAGCGCTACACGGCCTCTCCGCCGGCGGCGAGGCAGATCCACGAATCCGAACCGAGCAAGCCGGGCTGGGGAGGTGAAGCCGCCGAATACGAAGGCGAATACGAACTCACCAACGCCGCCGAAGACCCGACCGCGAAGGCCGGGACCCTCGGCGCGGCGATCGGCGTCGCCCAGGGCCTTGGCGTGAAGGGCGCGGTCGTCAGCTCCGGCTCGATGAAGGTCGAAGGCGATCCGCCTGTCGCCACGGTCAAGCTGGACACGGGTGGCACCGAACGCACCTTGACCCTCACCAAGCTGGCCTGGCAAGGCGACGCGCGCGTCGCCCAGGTCCACGACGAAGGCCCCGAAAGCCCACCCGTCGGGCGCTTCGAAGGAACGGGCGGACAGGGCGAGGTCAAGGGCGACCTCGTCTCCGGCCACTCGGTCTACCGGGTCGAATTCAAGCTCAAATGAGCCGTTCCGCCCCTGGCCTCGCCGAG
>JAFDWD010000276.1 GCA_018268695.1 Actinomycetota bacterium | reverse complement strand
TCCTCGTCGCCGCTGAAGACGTCGGCGTAGTTGCGCTTGAACATCTCCGCCGCGACCGACTCGCCGACCACGCGCTTCACCTCCTCGGTGCTGGGCCAGATGTCGCGCAGGTAGACCGGCTCGCCGTCGGTGCCCTCGCCGAGCGGCTCGGTGGTGATGTCGATGTCCATCCGGCCGGCCAGCGCGTAGGCGACGACCAGCGGCGGGCTCGCCAGGTAGTTGGCTTTGACGTCCTGGTTGATCCGGCCCTCGAAGTTGCGGTTGCCCGAGAGCACCGCGCAGACGGCGAGGTCCTTCTCGGCGATCGCCGCCGAGATCTCCGGGGCCAACGGGCCCGAGTTGCCGATGCAGGTGGTGCAGCCGTAGCCGACGAGGTTGAACTGGAGGCCGTCGAGCGCCTCGTCGAGCCCCGCCTGGCGCAGGTAGTCGGTGACGACGGTTGAGCCCGGCGCCAGCGAGGTCTTCACCCACGGCTTGCGCGCGAGGCCCTTGGCCAGGGCGTTCCGGGCCAGCAGGCCGGCGCCGATCATCACGCTCGGGTTCGAGGTGTTGGTGCAGGAGGTGATCGCGGCGATCACGACCCGTCCGTGGTCGAGCTCGAAGGTCTCACCGTCGACGGTCACCTCGACCGCGTCAGCCGAGCGGCGCTTATCCAGCGTCGCCACCGGCGCGCCCGTCACCGCGGGGCGCGGTTTGCCGCGCTCGTCGTCATGGTCCTCGGCGGGCGGGTCGGAGGCCGGGAACGACTCCGCGTTCGCCTCGTCGACCCCGTTGCCGAGTTGCTCCGCGGCACCCTCGGTCGCCAGCTCCCCCATCGCCTCGAGGAAGGACTCCTTGGCCTCGTCGAGCGGCACCCGGTCCTGCGGGCGCTTCGGCCCGGCGATCGACGGGACGACGTCGCCGAGGTCGAGCTCCAGGAGGTCGGAGAAGACCGGGTCCGGGGTCGAGGAGTCGTGGAACATGCCCTGCTCCCGCGCGTAGGCGTCGACCAGCTCGATGTTCTCGGTCGGCCGCCCGGTCAGGTCCATGTAGCGCAGCGTCTCGGCGTCGACCGGGAAGATCGCGCAGGTCGAGCCGAACTCCGGCGACATGTTGCCGAGCGTCGCCCGGTCGGCGAGGCCCAGCGTCGGCAGCCCCGGCCCGAAGAACTCGACGAACTT
>JAFDWD010000275.1 GCA_018268695.1 Actinomycetota bacterium | reverse complement strand
TCGTCTACACGCCCGGCCACCGCTACCACCCGATCAAGGAACTGCCGATCGAACCGATCGGCTGAGCCAGCCACGCCCAGCTGTTCCTTTTGCGCCCGTGAGGCGCAAAAGGAACAGCGGAACGCGGGTCAGGGGCGGAGGTTGACGATCCTCGCGCCGGTCTCGCGGGCCAGGCGGGCGGCGATCAGGGACCGGTGGCAGGCGGCGGCGTCGCGCTCGACGCAGAAGAGCGCGGCGTTCGAGCGCCCGACGAAGCGGACCAGCGGCTCGAGGTCGGCCGGGTCGAGGATCTGCTTGGTGTAGAGCTCGACGTAGGCCGGGGCGAGGACGGTGCGGTCGCGTTTGCCCACGCCCTTCTCGGCGTCGGCCGCGTACTGGGCTTCGCGCATCGCCGTGGTCGGCGCGAGCTCGGACAGGTGCTGGTAGCCGATGCCCGCCTCGCGCAGGGACGCTTCGAGGCGCGCCGCGTTCGCCCAGGCGTACTGCGCCCCGCGCACGCCACGCCGCTGGCGCACGTCGAGCAGCAGGTCGACGCCCGCGTCGCGCAGCGCAGCGAGGAATCCGTCGAGGTCGGTGCCGTAGACGCCGACGGTGAAGATCGTCTTCATGGTCCGGAGCCGATCACGGCGCCGGGGTGCGCGTCAAGCCTCCGGGGGCAGGGCGATGCCCGGCGTTCGCGCCACCGCCAGGGCCGAGATCACGAACTGGGCGGCGCGGGGGAATCGACGCCCGGGGGGCGGGGGGCCGGTGTGTTCGTCGGCGAGGTCGAGCAGGCGCAGGATCGCGCGGCCGGTCTCGGCCTCCGGGCCGTCGAGGTCCACCGCCAGGCGTCCCAGGGCCACCGACTCGCTCGGGTCGCCTTCGGCCATCGCCCGTCCGATCGCCGAGGTGAGGTGGGAGACGATGCGCTCCATCCCCGGGTCCTGGGCGCCGGGCGGGCCGGGCGCCGGGCCGAGATCGAGCGGCTCCTCGCCGGCGAGGATGCGCTCGACCTGGCCGCCCGCGATCTCCCGGATCTGGTCCGGCGAGAGCCCGACCAGGAGCGCGTAGCGCAGCTGGAAGGCGGCGGCGTGGAGCGGCTGGCCGTAGGGGTTGTCGCTCGCCCAGAGGATCTGCCCGGGCGGCACGAGGCTGAAGAGGGCGACGAAATCGGCCGGGTTCCACCAGGAGGAGTCGACGAAGAGGTTCGGATGCTCGGGCATCAGGCGCCAGAGCCAGGCGAGGTCCGACACCGCCGCGTGGGCGAGGATGAAGCGCGCGCCCGGGTAGCGCGTCGCCAGCTTCAGGGTGTCCTGGCCGAGCGCCGGGATGCCGCGGCCGGCGTGGATCAGGATCGGCACGCCGCGCTCCTGCGCCAGCCGGGTCAGCTCCTCGACCGCGGGCTCCGACATCGCGAACTGCTCGGCGCGGGGGTGGAGCTTGATCCCGTGGGCGCCGAGGTCGAGGCAGCGCTCCGCCTCGGCGAGCGCCCCGTCGTGCGGGTTGACGCGGCAGAAGTGGACGATCCGGCCCTCGGCGCGGGCCTCGATCGCCCTCGCCTCGTCGTTGGCCGCCGGGTAGCCGTCGGGCTCGTGCATCGGGAAGGTGATCGCCCGTGCGCCCGCGTACTCCATCGTCGCGATTAGCTGCTCGGGCTCCTGGCGGAATTCGTCAGGGTCGTGGCGGCCGAAGTGGGTGTGGGTGTCGTAGAGCTCGAGCGGACCCGTCCGCACTTCGAGCGCGTCCAGCCAGCGGCGCGCCTCCTCCTCGATCGGCTCGATCTCGAACTCCGCCACCTGCGGCGCCCCCGTCGGTTCGCTCACCGTCCCACCCCTTTCACGATCCGCTTCACCGCCTCCTCGACGAGTGCCGGGGAGGTGCCGATGTTGAGCCGCGCGAAGCCCTTGCCCTGGGGACCGTATGACGGGCCCGCGTTGAGGGCGACCCGGCCGCGCTCGAGCAGCGCCTCGCTCGGGTCGTCGCCCAGTTCCAGCGCGCGCAGGTCGAGCCAGGTCAGGTAGCCGGCACGCGGCGGCGCGTAGGCGACCTCGGGCAGCTTCTCGGCGAGCAGCTCGGCCAGCAGGGCGCGGTTGTGGTCGATCACCGCGATCACGTCGTCGAGCCAGGCGGCGCCCTCGCGGTAGGCGGCGACCGTGGCGAGGATGCCGAAGTGACCGGCGTGGGTGGCGATGAAGGGGAGCTTCCCGACGATCTCGCCGGCGCGCTCGGACGCGGTCACGAACTGGGCGCAGCCGAGGCCCGCGAGGTTGAAGGCCTTGGAGGCGGAGACGAGCGCGATGCCGTGCTCGCGCGCCTCCTCGGAGACGCTGAGGAAGGGGACGTGGCGGGCGCCGGGCAGGGTCAGCGGCGAGTGGATCTCGTCGCTCAGGACCCAGGCGCCGTGCTGGGCCGCGGCGGCGGCGAGGGCGCCGAGCTGGCCGTGGGTCGGCAGCGTGCCGGTCGGGTTGTGGGGGCTGCAGAGGATCAGGGCGACGGCGCCGCGGCGGAACTCCGCGTCGATCCCGTCGACGTCGAGCTGCCCCTCGACCAGCGGCACTTCGGCGAGCTCCAGCGCGAGCTCCTCGATGATGCCGAAGAACGGCGTGTAGACCGGGGTGTTGATCACGACCCGGTCCCCGGGCTTGGCGATCACCCGCAGCAACGAGGCGATCGCGTTGACCACGTCGGGGGCGGCTTTGACGCCCGCCGGGTCCACCTCCCAGCCGAGCCGCGCCCTGGCGAAGTCGGCGAACGCCTCGGCCAGCCCGGCCGCTTCCGGATACCCGTAGCCGGTGTCGTCCAGCTCGACCGCCTCGGCGAGCGCGATCTTCACCGCCGGCGCCAGGGGGAAGTCCATCTCGGCGACGAAGGCGGGGAGGACATCGGGGTCGTAGTACCGCCACTTGGCGCTGCGGCGCAGGCGCAGGGTCTCCAGGGACAGCTCGGTCAGTTCGGGGTTGAGTGAGGCCGTCACGGCCGCCAACTCTTTCAAAGCCGGCCCGTCTACTCGATCGGCGCGGTCATCGTGCGCCAGAAGTCGCGAAATCCCTCGCGCTCGTAGAGGTCGATCGCGCCCTCGTTGGCGCTGACTACGGACACCGACCACCAGGTCGCGCCCAGCTTCCGCAGCCGCTCGCGGCAGTGCTCGATGAGGAGCGTCCCGATCCCGAGCCCGCGCGCCGACGCGGTCACCGAGAGCGACTCGAGATCCCCGACCCGGTCGCCGAGGTTCCAGGTCGGACCGGACGAGCCGACGCGCAGGAAGGCGTAGCCGAGCGGAGCCCCCGCGGCCTCCTCGCCGGGCACCACGTACAGGTGGCCCTCGCCGCCCTCGAGCCACTCGACGTACTGCCCGCGCCGCCGCCGCCACGCCGTCTCGGTGTCCCGGACCGGATAGGTGCCGCCGGTCAGCTCCCGGTGGTGGCCGACCATCTCCTTCCAGAGCCCCTCGACCAGGTCCACGTCCCCGACCCCCAGCTCGATCACCCGCCTCTCCGCCATGGGGCGGAGGCTAGTCCCTCCAGCTGTTCCTTATGGAGCTGTGGGGTCCATAAAGAACAGCTGGCGCGTCGGCGGGTGGGGTTAACCCCACCTCGGCACGCCGGATCGCCTCAGGGTGGTTCGCCGGGAGGCCTCATTGGAAGCGGATCGTGACTCCCGCAGGGTGGAGGAGCGCCGGTTTGGGCGCTCTTTGACCTCAGATATTCCGGACGGAGGACGCGATGCGAAGCAGGAGGAAGCTAGGGCTGGCGGGACGGGCGGGGCGGTGGAGCGCCGTCCATCGCAAGACGGCGATCTGGGGCTGGATCGCCTTCGTGATCGCCGCGATCGTCGTCGGCGGCGCCGTCGGCACCAAGACGCTCGACAACGGCGGCGGCAACGGCGAATCGGCGCAGGCGGAACGCACGCTGGAAGGCGCCTTCCCGCAGTCGGCGGTCGAGCAGGTGATCGTCCAGACCAAGGGGAAGGAAACGATCCACGGGCCGCACGCCAAGGCCGCGGTCGCCGAAGTCGAATCGCGCCTCGGGAAGCTTCCCTTCGTCCACGATCTGGTCGGTCCCTATGACGAGGGCGCGGGCGGGCAGATCGCCGCGAACGGGCGCTCTGGGCTGATCAAATTCTCGATCCCCGAAACCGACCAGATCGAACCCGACGAAGTGGTCGGCAAGGCGCTCGACCAGGTCGCCCTGGTCCAGGAGCAACACAAGAACCTGACGGTGGAAGAGGTCGGCGACGCGTCGGGCGAAAAGGCCGTCTCCAAGAGCCTCGAAGAAGACTTCTCCAAGGCCGAGATGACCTCGCTGCCGGTGACGCTGCTGATCCTGGTGGTCGTCTTCGGCTCGCTGCTCGCCGCCGGCGTGCCCCTGCTGCTCGCGCTGACCGCGGTCGGCGCGACGATCGGCATCATCGGCCCGGTCAGCCACCTCTTCGGCGCGGTCGCCGAACAGATCAACTCGGTGGTGCTCTTGATCGGCCTCGCGGTGGGCGTCGACTACTCGATGTTCTACCTGCGGCGGGAGCGCGAGGAGCGTGCCGCCGGGGCCGGCGAGCGCGCCTCTATCGAAGCTGCGGCGGCGACCTCGGGACGGGCGATCCTCGTCTCCGGCTTCACCGTGATGGTCGCGATGGCGGGCATGTAC
>JAFDWD010000274.1 GCA_018268695.1 Actinomycetota bacterium | reverse complement strand
TGCTCGAAGTCGAGCGCGACGACGTTGCCATCCGCGTCCTTGGCGACAAAAGCCAGGTCCAGCACCCGGATCAGGCCGGCCTCGACCAGTTCCAGCAGCCGTGGCGCGACCTCCCCGTGGGGCCGGCCACCGGGCCACTCGATGACCAGGTAGTCGATCGGACCCATCTCCTCCAAAGCCTCTTCGTCGGTCACATCTCCTCCTTCGTCCTTCGGTTCGCTCACGCGGAGCACGCTAGTTTCGACTCAACTTCCCAGCTTCATCTTGATCGGGTGATCTCGCGGCGTCAGGGATGAAGCGGAGGAAGGGCGTCAAGGCGGCGTTCGAGCGGCTCCCGGCGCGCCACCGGGACGGCGGCGGCGAGCGAGCCGAGGAGGAGCCGCATGCGGGCGGTGACGGTCGGCGAGGGGCCGCAGAAGGCGATCACCTCGTCGCAGGCGACGGCTACGTACTCCTCCCAGTCGCGCAGGACCAGGACCAGGCTGACCGTGCCGTCGGGGGCGCGAATTCTGCCGATGTCGAGGCGCCTGCGGGCCAGCCGGCGCAGCAGGCTCTCGGTCGCGTCGAGCGCCTGCGCCGCAGTGATCGGGTCGTTGACCGCGGGCGAGAGCCCCCGCAGCGTGATGTCGGCGAGGATCCGCAGGGCGAAGGCCGGGTCCTGCTCGACCGTGCGCTCGACGCCGACGACGAGGGCGCCGCGGAGCTGCTCGTCGACCCCCTCCCCGCCCCCGGCGACGCGGGCGATCGGCGCGTCCTCGAAGAGCGCCGCGCCGGCGCCGACCCGCATCTCGATCCGCGCCCCGGTGCGCTCGACCAGCCGCAGCAGCGCCGGCACGTCGACGATCTGCAGGACTCCCGCGGGCCGCGACCAGAGAACCTCGCGGAACTCGCCCGCGGCGGGCTCCGCGTCGTCGGCGGGCGGGGGCTCGGCGGGTTCGAAGTCCTCGACGTAGAGCTCGTCGATCGCCCGCCGGCCGCGGTGCTCGACCTCGGCCAGGATCGGCCCCAGCTGGATCGAGCCGAAGGCCCGCATCTGGAGCATCCGGTAGAGGGCGACGGTGCCGAGGACGCCGAGCGCGGCGATGATCGGGACCAGCCCCGAGGCCTCTTCGGCGCGCCCGATCGCCAGCACCGCGGCGAACGAGTAGACGATCACCGCGGTGAAGAAGGCGAACGCGTGCCAGACCACGGGCGAATCGCGGAAGAGGGTGAGGCGCGGCGTGTAGGAGGTCGAGCCGAACTGGACGACGAGGAAGAGCAGCGAGAAGACCAGGCCGATGAAGGTGACGGTGCCCGCGCCGACGGCGAGCAGCAGCTCGATCGCCCGGTTGCTGGGCAGCACGAACCCGACGTCGATCTTCGGCGCCAGGA
>JAFDWD010000273.1 GCA_018268695.1 Actinomycetota bacterium | reverse complement strand
TCGGCGAGCATGCGGATACAGCGCTGCTCGATCTCGGCCGAGATCGGGTACTCGGCGTGGTCGATGAAGTTGCGGTAGTTGTTTTCGGCGATCAGCTCCCGCGCCTCCGGCTCCATCGAGGTGGTGACGAAGGTGGCCAGGTTGCGGTTGGGATCGCCCTCCAACTGCAGTTCCTCTTCGACCAGGCGCTGCGCGTCGAGCGCGGACATGCCGACTTTCGGAAAGGGACCGTCGGGCGCGTCCTCGGTCAGGAAACGGGAGCCGTAGAAGCGCGCTTCTTCGCGTGGGGTGGGTTCGGTAGCCATGGTGCCGAACCTATCGACGTCGAGGGCCGCCCGCTTTAAATTCCGCGGAGGGGCGCACCACACTTTCGGAAGGGGTGCACTACCAGCGTTTGTCGCCGCCGGGCTCCTCGTCGACGGTCAGCTCGGCGAGCGGTTCGGCCTCGAGCCGGCCATCGGGGATCGGCTCGCCGGACCTGACCGAGAGGCCGTAGGTGCCGGCGGCGAGGCGCTCCTCGGCGCGCTCGATCCGGTCCAGGCGTCGCTTCAGGTCGCCCTCGCGGCCTTCGGCGAGCTCGTCTTCGTAGAGGTTCTCGTTGTTGAAGTCGCCCGCCGGGGCGTTCGCTGTCGAGTCCCCGCGGCCTTCCCCCCGGAGCCTGGCGAGCGCTCCCTCGACCCTCTCCCGCTCCGCCTTCAGCAGCTCCCTCGCCCGCTTCTCATCCATACGCGCAGCCTACCCCTGCACGCTTGTCTCTCTATGCGCGACAAGCGTGCAGGGTTGAGGTCCGGAAGCTGTAGCGCTATCCTGGTTGAGCACTAACTACAGAAAGTGGACTTGGTAATGACCTACAGACTCGTTCCCCTTGACGACGCGATCGTGTTCCCGACCGTCACCGCGACCCTGCCGATCGAAGTCGGCGAGGACGAGCGCGTCTTCCTCCTCCCCCGCAGCGATGGCGAGTACGGCCGCGTCGGCGTCGTCGCCGAAGTGGTCGAGCACGGCACCTCGCGCCGTGGCCACCCGGTCGCGACCGTGGTCGGCCTGCACCGCGGGATCGCCGGTGCCGCCCAGGCGGGCGACGACGGCGACGTCCTCCACGTCGAGGTCCAGGAGATCCACGACGGGCACCCCGACGACGAGCACACCCGCGAGGTGGCGCGCGAGTACCGCGCGGTCGTCGAGGAGATCCTCGAGCTGCGCGGCGACGACGGTCGTATCGCCAACTTCCTGCGCTCGATCGAGGAGCCCGGTGCGCTGGCCGACACCTCCGGCCTCGCCCCCGACATCCCGAACGAGGGCAAGCTGCGCCTGCTGGAGACGATCGACGTGACCCAGCGGCTGGAGATCGCGGTCGAGCTGCAGCGCGAGCGCCTCGCCGAGCTGCAGGTCCGCTCGAAGATCCGCGACGACGTCGAGTCGGGTGCGCAGAAGCAGCAGCGCGAGTACTTCCTGCGCAAACAGATGGAGTCGATCCGCAAGGAGCTGGGCGAGGACGAGACCGATCTGATCGCCGAGTACGAGGCGAAGATCGCCGAGGCCGGCATGCCGGAGGCGGTCGCCGAGCAGGCGACCAAGGAGCTGCGCCGACTGGAGCGCCAGGGCGAGCAGTCGCCCGAGAGCTCGATGATCCGCAGCTACCTCGACTGGCTGATCGCGGTGCCGTGGAGCAAGCGCTCCGAGGACAAGCTCGATCCGAACCACACCCGTGAGGTGCTGGATTCCGATCACGCAGGCCTCGAGGACGTGAAGAAGCGGATCACCCAGTTCGTGGCCGTGCGCAAGCTGCGCGAGGAGCGGGCCGAGGAGATCGAAGAGGACTCGCGTGCGAACGGCACGATCCTCACCCTGGTCGGGCCTCCGGGCACCGGCAAGACCTCGATCGGCGAGTCGATCGCCCGCAGCCTCGGGCGCGAGTTCGTCCGCATCAGCCTCGGCGGCCTGCACGACGAGGCGGAGATCCGCGGCCACCGTCGCACCTACATCGGCGCCCTGCCGGGACGGATCGTCCGTGCCCTGCGCGACGCCGAGACGATGAACCCGGTGATCCTGCTGGACGAGGTCGACAAGGTCGGCGCCGACTGGCGCGGCGACCCGTCGGCGGCGCTGCTCGAGGTGCTCGA
>JAFDWD010000272.1 GCA_018268695.1 Actinomycetota bacterium | reverse complement strand
CTTCTACGGTCAGGACGGCAAGGGAGCTCCTTATCCCGACTCGATCTCCCGGGCCGCGCTCGTCTCCCTCGCCGACTCGCTGCCGGCGGGCTGGAGCGAGCTCGGCTGCCATCCCGCCCGGGGCTCCGTGCCGAGTACCTACGACACGGAGCGCCAGGTCGAGCTTGGATCTCTCTGCGACCCCTTTGTACGCGCGGCTCTCGCCGAGAGGGGGTTCGAGCTTCGCTCGTTCCGCGACTTCGCCCGATCAGCCCAGGGTCGTCGTCCCCTGTGCGATGAACACGCATGAGCCGCCCTCGTCCTGGTCGGACACCCAGGCGGTGGCAACCTCGTCGGTGCCGTCGTTGTAGGCGGCCTGCCAGGTGACGCTCTGCGGGGTGACCGACGTATGGGGCACGATCAGCGAGGTGCCCGCCGTCAGCGCGTTGGCGGTGCCGATTTCGGTGGTTCCCGGCGCGGTGCTCGACGTGCCGAAGTTGATCGCCGTGTAGAAGCCGTTCTCGAGGTTCAGCTCGGCGACGAGCGACTGCGTCGGCACCGAGCCGGCGCTGCAGGTCCCCTCGATGTGGGCGAAGTTGAGCTCCAGCACTTCGCGGCTCTGGCCGGCCGGCACGACCACCCGGGCCGACATGAAGCGGGCCTTGCCGCGGACGAATTCGGCGGGATTGAGGCCACCCAGTTGCTGCGAGTTGACGGCCGTCCCGTTGGCCGGCAGGAAGGTGTTCGGGGCGATGTCGGAGCTCGTCAGCGAGCCGTCCTTCACCTTGTCCGAGGTCACCGCGTCCGCCGCGAGATTGCCGTTGGCGACCGCGCCCGTCGCGAGCTTGGAGTTGTTCACGGCCTGGTCGGCGATGGCGCCCGAGGTGACCGCCCCCGGGGCGAGGTTCGCGGCGGTGACCGCGCCGTTGGCGAGGGTGCCGGCGGTGACCGCGCCGCCCGCGAGCTTGGCGGCGGTGACGGAGCCGTTCTTCAGCTTGGCCGCGGCCACCGAGCCGTTCTTGATCTGCTTGGTGCCGACCGAGTTCTTCGGCAGCATCTGCTTGGCCGCCAGGGCGCTGCCGCCGCCGAGCACGAGGATGAGCGCCAGCGTCGCGACGACGTTGGAGTAGGTGAGCTTTCCGCGGATCGACTGCATTCGGTTCCTTCCGACGTT
>JAFDWD010000271.1 GCA_018268695.1 Actinomycetota bacterium | reverse complement strand
GGCGTGAACCGGAATTCATCGACTCGTCCTTCGAAACGATCTTCCGCGACCTCGCGCAGGAAAAGTTCGAAGCCGTGATGTCGGCGGCGACGATCACCGAAGAACGCGAAGAAGTCGTCAACTTCTCGCTCCCCTACTACCTCTCCGAACAGGCGATCCTGGTCAAAGAAGGCAGTGAAATCACCGGCCTTGCCGACCTGAAGGGAAAGGTCGTCGCGGCGCAGCAAGGGACGACCGGGCTCGCACTGGGCAAGGAAAAAGCCGAAGCGAAGGAACTTCGCCCCTACCCCGAAGGACCCGACGCGGATAACGCGCTGAAGGCCGGGGTGGTCGAAGCGGTGATCATCGACGCACCGGTGGCGAAACAGCAGGCGGAAGAACTCGGCGGCATCGAAATCGTCGAAAAAGTCCCGACTGACGAAACCTACGGGATCGGGATCGCCAAGAACAACACCGAACTGCTCGAACAGATCAACGAAGGCTTGAAGAAAACCATCGAAGACGGCAGCTACGCCAAGGTCTACGAAAAGTGGTTCAAAGAAGCCCCGCCGCTCGAAGGCCTCGAAAAAGCGATCGAAGAAGCCGAAGCGAAATGAGGGTCGCGCGGTAACCGAAAGACGTATCACGGAGGGGGCGCCGGAGACGGTGCCCCCTCTCTCAATAGGAACGGGAAACGCAGGATGGGGAGCGAGATTTGAAGGTCTTTTTCGAACAGTACTTCGACTTCCACATCATGGGAGAACACTTCTGGGAAGTCTTCGACGCCTTTCTCCAGAACCTCCTGATCTTCCTCGTCGCTGCCGTCGTCGCTCTCATCTGGGGTCTCGTCCTGGCGGTGATCCGCCAGACGCCGGGCAAAAAGTCGCTGCCCTTCCGCGTCGTGACGATCGCCTACATCGACGTGCTGCGCGCGATCCCGCTGCTGATCGTCATCCTGGTGATCTCGGGCGGCGTCCCCTTCCTCACCTTCATTCCGAAAGACATCCGGATCCCCGAGTGGTTCGGCAAGCCGGATCCATTCTGGTACGGCGTGGCGGGCCTGGTCTTCGTCTATGGCGCCTACATGGCAGAGGTCTACCGAGCCGGGATCGAAGCCGTGCCGAAAGGCCAGATGGAGGCGGCACGCTCGCTCGGCATGAGCCACCTGCAGGCGATGCGCCACATCATCGTCCCGCAGGGCATCACCAAAATCCCGGCACCGATGCTGAACGAATTGATCTCATTGCTGAAGGACACGACCTTGGTCAGCGTGATCGCCTTCGGCGAGTCGACCTTGGTCAGTCGCGAAATCCTCGCCGAAAAACTGAACAGCTCGGCGCTGATCCTGACCGCCTTCTTCTTCCTCGTCATCTGCCTGCCAGGAGCGCGCCTGGTCGACATCCTGATCAAACGCAACCAGGGCAAGACCGCCCGCGGCGCCCAGCACATCGAGGTGGCGTGATGGCCGAGCCACAGCTCCAGCTGAAGAACATCCACAAGCGCTTCGGCAACCTGGAAGTGCTGAAAGGCGTCGACCTCGACGTCAACAAAGGCGAAGTGATCTGCGTCCTCGGCCCGAGCGGCTCGGGGAAGTCGACGCTGCTGCGCTGCGTCAACCTCCTCGCCCCTCCCGAGGAGGGCGAGATCTTCCTCGAGGGCCAGGACATCTGCAAGGGCCCCGGCTCCGGCACCGGCGAACAGAGCTGGAACCTCGACTTCGTCCGCCAGCGGGTGGGCATGGTCTTCCAGCAGTTCAACCTCTTCCCCCACAAGACGGCGCTGGAAAACGTCACCCTTGCGCCGCAGAAGGTCCTCGGGAAATCGAAGAAGGAGACCGAGGAGAAAGGCCGGGCGCTGCTGGAGCGCGTCGGCCTCGGCGACCGCCTCGGCCAGTACCCGGAAACCCTCTCCGGCGGCCAGCAGCAGCGCGTGGCGATCGCCCGCGCCCTCGCCATGGAACCGCACGTGATGCTCTTCGACGAGGTCACCTCCGCCCTCGACCCCGAGCTCGTCAAGGAGGTCCTCGACACGATGCGCGAGCTCGCCGAGGAAGGCATGACGATGCTCGTGGTCACCCACGAGATCGGCTTCGCCCGCGAGGTCGGCGACAAAGTCGTCTTCATGGACGGCGGCGTCGTCGTCGAGCAGGGCGACCCGAAGCAGGTGCTCGACAGTCCGCGTGAGGAGCGGACCCAGAAGTTCTTAGGGTTGGTGCTGGAGCGGTAGTTGCGCGGGCGGGGGCGGCCGTCCGAGGGGCGGTGTCCTGGGCGACTCATGGTGGTCCTGGCAGGCTGTGACCTCCATGAGACGCCCAGGACGAGAGGGAGTGCGGTGTTTCTCCGAGGGTCCGTGCGTGATCTGCCACACCCGAGCGGGATCATCGGGTGCGTTCGTCCTTTGTCCCGCATACGACTACAAAAGACGAACGCACCTCATCGCCTTCCGTACGACCCGCACGGAAGCGTGGACTTCGTGGCATCTCCCGCGCGTCCCCCGGGACGGCGTCGCACTTCCTCCTCACCTTTCATACCCCGGCCGTCTCGGCCACAGCCTGCGCCCCCTGCACGCTTGTCTCGCATAGCGAGACAAGCGTGAGGGGGCGTGGACGGGACGGCCGTGCTCGCCGCAGGCCCTCGCGTCCCTTGTGCTTCGGGCGCGCCGAACTAAGCGGCGCCGCCGGCCATGGCCGGGAGGATCACCACGGTGTCCGCGTCGCTGACGCTCGTCTCCAGGCCGTCGAGGACGCGGACGTCCTCGTCGTTCAGGTAGACGTTGACGTAGCGGTTGAGCTCGCCCTCGGCGTCGAAGAGCTGGGCGGAGGTGTCGGGGTGCGCCTCGATCAGGGCGCGGAGGACCTCGCCGACGTTGCTGCCGGCGGCCTCGACCTCGGGGGAGCCGCCGGTTTTCGGCCGCAGGACGGGTGGGATGCGTACGGTCGCCATAGGGCGGTGATCCTAGTCGAGCCGGGACCGCTTAGCGGTCCCCGCCCGCCCCGGCGCAGAAGAGGTCGTAGTCGGGGAACTGGCCCATCTCCGACTCCGGGATCTCCGGCGCGTCGTCACCGCAGATCGGGCAGTTCGGGTCGCGGCGG
>JAFDWD010000270.1 GCA_018268695.1 Actinomycetota bacterium | reverse complement strand
TGGTCGCACGCTAAGGACCACTACCCGCTGATGGCATGGCCCAAAGTCGAAAGATCGCCCGACGCGGACTAGACGGGTGGAGGGTTCGAGCGGCGGCAGCCTCGCGCCACGGAACACGCGCGGAAGCCCGGAGAAGGACACGGAATCCACACGATTCGACCCTTCCGTGCACCTTCCTCATCGGCCGGATCGCCGCTCGCTGAGTTAACCCGGCTAGAGGGGGCTCAACTCAGCGAGTGTCAATTTCGGTGATGGGGAGCATGCACGAACGTGGGGGAGGGGTCACGGAAGGGCCAAGAATTGACGCTTTCGTGCGCTCCCCGGCATGCTCCCGTGCGTCCCTCCCGAAAGCCCTCCAGCCCTCGGGCGCCGGATTCCCCAGCTGCCTACAACGCCTGCGTCGGCGGCTCGGACTCCTCCATCGGGCTGGGCGGCTCGTCGGGTTCGTCGATCTCGGCTTCCCAGCGTTCGATCACCGGCAGGCGCCAGACCAGGGCGGCGATGGTCAGGCCGATGGCGGCCGAGGCGAGGGCCAGGAACCACTGGGTGGCACTGAGGATTTCGAGCTCGAAGAAGTTGCGGATCGGTTCGGCCGCCAGCATCAGGGCGTAGAGGGCGCCGAGGCCGGCGACCATCGCGAGCAGGTAGCTCTGGACGGCGTTGCCCTCGCGGCCGGGGCCGCGCTCGAGCAGGAGGATGAAGGCGAGGCCGAGGAAGATCAGGGTCGTCGTCGCCGCGGTCCGTCCGGCGGCGAGGCCGCCGCCGGCGACGGTGTTGACGAGGAAGCAGGAGATGATCGAGGCGATGCCGGTCGCCACCCCCGCCGGGATCGCGAAGGCGGCCAGCGCACGGATCAGCCGCCCCCGGTAGAGCGGCCCGTCCGAGGGCGCCAGGGCGAGGACGAACGACGGGATGCCGATCGTCAGGAAGGCCGCCATGGTGAGGTGGCGGGGGAGGAATGGGAAGGCGAAGCCGGGCACTGCGACGAGGACGATCAGGGTCGCGGCGTAGACCGACTTGGTCAGGTAGAGGCGGCCGAGCCGGTGGATGTTGCGGGCGATGCGGCGGCCCTCGCCGACCGCCTCCGGCAGCC
>JAFDWD010000026.1 GCA_018268695.1 Actinomycetota bacterium | reverse complement strand
TAGGAGATCTCGTTCTCCTCGGCGGTCAGGTTGTCGATCAGGTCCTTCAGCTCCTTGTCGCTGAGCGAACCAAGATCGGGAAAGGTGTCCTCCATCGTGCTCCTTGTCGAAGAGTTGGCCGGGCCGGCTGCCAGTTGGTCGCGGGAGGGCAGTATAGATCGGCCGAGCAAAACGTTCAACCGTAGGTTGAAGGTTTTTCGAGGCTGGAAGGCCGGCGAGGGCGCCGCGCCGGGATCAACCCTCAGGTGATACCGAGCGTTGCGCGCGCACCCCACGGATGCCGTCGCGGGCGTAGAGGACCGTCGCGATCAGGGACATCGCGAGACCGAAGAAGAAGAAAGCGACCGGCACCCAGCCGGCGAAGACCATCGCAAAGAAGATCCCGGCCATGATCCAGAAGACGCCGATCCGGCCGGGCCAGTTGATCTGGATGTCGACGCCATGCTTGAGGCCGTACTCGCCGAGGAAGAGCATCGCGACCTCCCGCAGGGCGAGGACCAGGAGCGCCCAGCGCGGGAGCAGCTCGAAGCTCCAGCAGACGACGGCGCCGGAGATCACCGTCAGGCGGTCGATGAAGGGGTCCATCAGGGCGCCCATGCGGCTGTACTGGCCGGTGGCGCGGGCGAGGAACCCGTCGAGATAGTCGCCGGCGGCGATCAGCCAGAAGATCGCCGCGGCGGCGGCCGAGCGCCCGTCCCCCGAAGAGTAGGCCAACACCAGGAAGACTGGGATCCCCGCCAACCGCAGATAGCCGACGAAATTGGGGATCGTCCAAGGATTGAGCGGCTCCCCCTTGCGGGTCTGCCGCGGTTTGGGGCCGCTGCGATCGAGCCCGAAGAGGCGCCGGACCCGGCCGCGCCCGAACGGATCGACATCAGTCATGCCGAAAACCTATCCGGCGCGGGAACTTCTAAGCCCTGGTGAACCGGCGCCCCGCCGTCGGGGACGCCTCCTCGTCGAGGAGGACTTTGTCGGACTCGCCTTTTTCGACCGCTTCCTTCTCCATCGCGGCGATCTTCTCGGGGGTCAGGT
>JAFDWD010000269.1 GCA_018268695.1 Actinomycetota bacterium | reverse complement strand
GGCCGGCGCCGGCGGGAGGACGCGAGCGACTCGAGGCCGCGATGGAGTGCTCGGGCAGGCGCCGCCGCGGCTCGGAGGTGCTGGCCGAGCGGGAGACGCTCGACGAGCGGATCGGCCATGCCTTGCGCGCGCATCGTCGGGGCGCCGCGCGCGGAGAGGGTCGGGCCCGCACGCGCCGGCGCGGCGAGGACCACGAGGCGAGGCGGCCGGCGTCGAGCGGCGGCTTCGAGGTGGAGGTCGAGTCCCCGTGACCGACCCGCGGGAAGCAGTGCGGCACGAAGGCGGCCTTCCTTCGGCGACGATCGAGATCGTCGCCTCGATCGCCGCCCACCGGGCTCTCTCCAGGGAGCAGATCGGAGAGATGCACATGCCGGGCACGGGAGCGAGGTGGTGTCGGCGGGTCCTGGGGCGGATCGCGGCCGCGGGGTTGATCGATCACGTCCGCACCGCGGGCGGATCGCCGCAGCGGCTCTGGTTCGCCACCGAGGCCGGCGCCAGGGCCGCGGTCGAGATCGGGGCGCTGCCGCGGATGCCGCGCGTCTTCGAGGCGGCCGAGGTGGTCGGTCCTCTGCAGGCGCACACGGTCGCCGTCAACGACGCCGCGATCAGCTTCCTCCGTGCGGCCCGGCGCGAGGAGGACGACTTCGGTCCCCTGGCCTGGCGCAACGAGGTCGCCCACCCCTTCGTCGTGGACGGCGGCCGCCGGCGTCGCCCGCGCTCGGTCATCTCCGACGCTCTGCTCACCTATATAAGGAGCGCGGCCGGGAAGGTCTTCGTCGAGCAGCGCTTCCTCGAGCTGGACCGGGCGACGCTGCCGGTCGACACGATGGCCGCCGAGCTCGCGCGCTACGCCGAGCTCTTCAGGGCGGCCGGGGATGAGGGGGAGCCGGTCTGGCGCTCGCGCTACCCGACCTTCCCGAGTGTCGTCTGCGTGCTCGCCGGGGGAGGGCGCGAGGTGTTGAGGCGCCGCCGCGACACCGCTCTCGCACTCCTTCGTGCGGAACCTCAGCTGACCCGGACCCCGGAGGTTGAGATCCGCGTCTGCCTTCTGGAGGAGCTGGTCTCGCGAGGTCCCTTCGCACCGATCTTCCGCTC
>JAFDWD010000268.1 GCA_018268695.1 Actinomycetota bacterium | reverse complement strand
GGGACGGTGCTGGTCGACGGCGTCGACGTCCGCGACGTCGAGGTGGAGAAGCTCCGCGCCGAGGTCGCCTTCGTCGCCGACGACAGCTTCCTCTTCTCCGCCTCGGTCGCCGACAACATCGCCTACGCCCGCGGAGCGGCGAGCCGCGAGGAGATCGAAGCGGCCGCGCACCTCGCCCAGGCCGACTCCTTCATCCGCGAGCTGCCGGAGGGCTATGACACCCGCGTCGGCGAGCGCGGCCTGACGCTCTCGGGCGGCCAGCGCCAGCGGGTGGCGATCGCCCGCGCCCTGCTCGCCGACCCGCGGATCCTGATCCTCGACGACGCCACCTCCTCGGTCGACGCGACCACCGAGTCGGCGATCAAAACGGGCCTGCGCGAGGCGATGGCCGGGCGGACGACGTTCATCATCGCCCACCGCCTCTCGACCGTCTCGCTGGCGGACGAGATCATCGTGCTCGACCACGGTGAGATCGTCGACCGCGGCACCCACGAGGAGCTGATGGAGGGCTGCGGCTTCTACCGCGAGATCGCCGACCACGGCCTCGCCGACTCGGTGTTCCTGCAGCGCGACCTCGAGGACCGTGAGGAGATGGCGCGGCTGTGAGCCTCTTCCGCAAACGACCCGCCGAGCTCCGCCCCGCTCCCACCGAGCCGGCGCCGGACGCCTCCCCCAACCCGCTTCGCAACGTCGCGATGCTCTTCGCCGCGCTCTGGCGCCTGGTCCGCGGGCAGGACCAGCGCGGCCGCAAGGTGCGCTGGATGATCGGCCTGCTCCGCCCCTACCGCGGGCGGATGGTGCTGATGTTCGTCGCGCTCCTGGTCGAGACCGGCGCCGGGCTGGCACCGCCGTTCCTCGCCGGGCGGGCGATCGACGCCGGCATCCGCACCGGCGACCTCAGCGCACTCGACTGGATCGTCGGCGCCTTCGTCGCCGTCTCGATCGTCTATGCGGTCGCCACCTACGCCGAGACCTACCTCGTCGGCTGGGTCGGCACGCGCGCCCTGCAGGACCTGCGCGAGCGCATCTTCGTCCACCTCCAGGGCATGCCGATCGGCTTCTTCACCCGCAACAACCCGGGCGTCCTGATCTCGCGGATGACCAACGACGTCGAAGCGCTGCAGCAGTTGGTGACGACCGGCGTGGTGACGATCTTCTCCAGCACCCTGACCCTGGTCGGCGTGGTCGTGATCCTGGTCCTGCTCGACCTGAAGCTGGCGCTGATCACCTTCCTCACCTTCCCGCTGCTGGCGATCGCCTCGGTGATCTTCCGGATCGTCTCGGCGGGCGCCTACCGGGCCACCCGTGAGCGCATCGCCGCCGTCACCGCCTACCTGCAGGAGAGCCTCAGCGGCGTGCGGGTGGTGCGGAGCTTCGGCCAGGAGCCGCGCCACGTCGACGAGATGACCGAGCTGAACGAGGCCAACCGCGCGGTCAACATGAAGACGGTCTACCTGAACGCCGCCTACTTCCCCGCGGTCGAATTCCTCGCCGCGATGGGGACCGCGGTGATCCTCCTCTACGGCGGCTCACAGGCGATCAACGGGGCGATCGAAGTAGGCGTCGTCGTCTCCTTCGTCGGTTACCTGACGACTTTCTTCGAACCGATCCAGGAACTCTCCCAACTCTACACGACCTACCAGCAGGGCATGGCGGCGCTCGACAAGATCTTCGACCTGCTCGACACGTCGCCGGAAATGGTCGACGCGCCGGGGGCGATCGACCCGGGCACGATCCGTGGTGAGATCGAGCTCGAAGACGTCTGGTTCTCCTACTCCGAAGCCGACCCGGTCCCCGACGACGCCTGGGTGATGGAAGGCGTGAGCCTGCACGTGCCGCCGGGCCAGACGGTGGCGCTGGTCGGCGCGACGGGCGCCGGGAAGTCGACCTTCGCCAAGCTCGTGTCGCGCTTCTACGACCCGCAGAAAGGCCGCGTGTTGGTCGACGGCCACGACCTGAAGGGCATGCAGCAGCGGGCGCTCCGCCGCCAGCTCGGCATCGTCCCCCAGGAGGGCTTCCTCTTCAGCGGCAGCGTCCGCGAAAACATCGCCTTCGGGCGGCCGGAGGCGAGCCTCGAGGAGATCGAGGAGGCGATCGCGACGGTCGGCGCGACCGACTTCGTCAATGGCCTCCCCGACGGAATCGAGACCCAGGTCGGCGAGCGCGGCGTCCAGCTCTCGGCCGGCCAGCGCCAACTGGTCGCCTTCGCCCGCGCCCTTCTCGCCGAACCCCGCATCCTGATCCTCGACGAGGCGACCTCCAACGTCGACGTCCGCACCGAGAAAACGATCGAGAAAGGCCTCGAACGCCTCCTCCACGGCCGCACCGCGATCGTCATCGCCCACCGCCTCTCCACCATCCGCCGCGCCGGCAAGATCGTCGTCCTCGAAGGCGGCAACATCGCCGAGCAAGGCACCCACGACGAGCTGATCGCCGCGAACGGCGTCTACGCCCGCCTCTACGGCGCCTGGGAAGAGAACACGGCGGCGTAGGCCGGGGCCCCGCCAAGGGACGCGAGGCGTTCCGGCAAGCGCGGCCGTCTCGGCCACAACCCCCTGCACGCTTGTCTCGTATAGCGAGACAAGCGTGCAGGGGGCTCGGCCGGGGATGTGGGGGAAGACGTGGCGGGCCGGGTCGTACGCCGTGGTTCGAACGGTCAGGGATCTGCGGTGTTCGAAAACTCGCCATGGCCGAGCTTTCGAACACCGCAAGCTTCCGCGGTTCGCAATCCACCTCTGGCGTGGATTTCTAACCACGCAAGACCTTGCGGTGTTCGAAAACCGCCATATAGGCGTATAAGGAACAGGGCAGATTCCTGACCGTTCGAATCTCACGCTTTGTCTCACGGAACCCTCACGTCCTGGGCGTCTCATGGAGGTCACAGCCTGCCAGGACCTCCGTGAGACGCCCAGGACACCGCTAGGACTGCCGCCGCGCCCCGCAGCGCGGCGTCCCGCCTACCCCGGCCCGATCCCCCCGGATTCGCCGCCTTCTTCGGGGGCGCGTTCTTCGGGCGCTGCTTCGATTTCGCCGCCCGCGCCGCCGGTTTCGGGCGCCACTTCTTCTTCGGGGACGAATTCTTCTTCGATTTCGGGAGCGACTTCTTCTTCCGGGACGAATTCTTCTTCGGGGGCGACTTCGACGCCGCCGGATTCTTCGGGGGCGACTTCTTCGGCGCCGCTGGATTCGGGCGCGGCAACCGGGGCGTGGGGCCCTTCGCTGCACTCTTCGAACCCGTAGGTGGCAGCCTGCTGCTCGAATTCTTCGACCGCCGGGGTGACGGCCTGGGACGCTTCTTCGACCAGGGCCGGGTTTTCGCCTTCAGAGGCGGATTTGACTTCGTTCGCGGTCATCGCCAGGCGTTCGGCGGCGCCCATGAAGTCGGAATAGCCCTGGATTTCGCTCGGCTGCCCGAGGCGCTGCAGGCTCTGGACCATGCCCGAGTAGAGGTTGGCGATCTGGGTCTCCTGGCTCGACGGTTCCGCCGCCGAGGCCTGGACCGAGCCGACCGCGGTGTTGACCTCACCGCAGATCGCGTCGC
The DNA here is from genome assembly GCA_018268695.1 of Actinomycetota bacterium. The sequence goes on along the minus strand of JAFDWD010000268.1, from coordinate 5,469 downwards.
CCTGGCTGATGAACTGGCCTTTGGTCAGTTTCGACGCGGTTTCCTTCTTCGGCGCCTTCTTTTCCGTCGTCGACGAGCTGCCGCCACCGCCGCAGCCGGAGGCCACGAGGACGAGCGCCAGCAGAGCCGGCAGGGCGAGGAAGAGGAACTTCAGCCGCATAACCGAGATCGACGCTACCAACGACGTCGGATCACTGCGCCCCAGGGACTCGAACCCCGACTACCTCGTCCAGAGCGAGGCGTGCTGCCATTACACCAGGGCGCAACGCGACCTCGCAGGATAACTAGAGATCGGCGTCAGCGCCTTCGAAGATCTTCTGACGGGCTTCGGCGAGTTCCTCGGAGCGGCCGACGCTGAGGCATCCGGCGACCTTGCCGCCCTTCAGGTACCAGACCGAGAACTCGCCGTCGGCGCGGGATCCGCGCCAGATCTCCTCGTCCCAGTCGACCGCGGGGCCGACGTACTCGAGGCTGGCCCAGTCAGCGAGGTCGCTGAAGAAGTAGGGGACGACGTCGTAGTCCTCGTCGGCGCCCAGCATGTTGCGGGCGACGTGCATGCCCTGTTGCATCGAGACGTCCCAGTGCTCGACCCGGACGCGACGGCCGTGGACGACCGAGTCGTAGTTGCAGACGTCGCCCGCCGCGAAGATGCCGGCGGCCGAGGTGCGCAGCTTGGAGTCGCAGAGGATCCCGTTGTCGATGTCCAGGCCCGCGCGCTGGGCCAGCATCGTGTCCGGTTTCACTCCCGCGCCGACGACGACCAGGTCGCAGTCGAAGCTCTTGCCGCTTTCGGTCAGCACCGCGCTGACCCGGCCGTCGCCCTCGAAGGCGCTGACCGACTCGCCGCCGGCGAAGGTCACGCCGTGCTCTTCCAGCCCTTCCTGGAAAAAGCGCCCGGCGTCGTCGCCGAAGGTGCGCGAGAGCGCCACCTCCTCCAGCCCGACCATCGTGCAGTGCACCCCGGTCGCCGCCAGCGACGCGGCCACCTCGGCGGCGATGTAGGAGCCGCCGACGAGGACGACCCGCTCCGCCTCCTTGGCGTCCTCGCGGATCGCGTCGGCGTTGCCGTAGGCGCGCAGGTAGTGGATGCCCTCGTTCTCGGCGCCCTCGAGGCGCAGGATGTTCACGTTCGCCCCCGTCGCGAGCAGCGCCTGGCCGAAGGCGACCTCTTCCCCACCCTGGATCTTGGCCGTCTTGCCCTCGGCGTCGATCGACATCACGTTCTTGCCGGTCAGCAGCTCGACGCCGTTCTCCTCGTACCAGGACGGCTCGTTGACGTAGGCATCCGCCCGGGAGGCGTCTCCGCGCAAGTACTCCTTGGAGAGCGGCGGTCGTTCGTAGGGCGGCTCGGGCTCCCGCCCGGCCAGGAGGATCGATCCCTCCGCCCCCTTCTTGCGCAGCTCCGCCGCGCAGCTGGCGCCGGCCATGCCGCCGCCGACGAGGAGGAAGTCGATCTCGCGGTCAGCCACCGCTTACGCCACCGTCGCCCGCCGGGCCGAAGAGGACCTTCAGCTCGTCCTCCTTGCCCGGATCGAGGACGGCGAGCACCTCGTCGCCCTCTTCCAGCACCGTGTCGGCGGTCGGCACGAAGCCCTTACCCGCCCGCAGCACCGAGATCAGCAGCGACCCCTCGGGCATGTGGAGGTCGCCGACCCGGCGGCCGGTCACACCCGAATCCTTGCCGAGCAGCATCTCGATGATCTCCAGCTGCTCCTCCTGCAGGTCGAGGAGATGCACCAAGCCATACTCGGGCACCTCGTGCTCCAGCAGGCGCAGGATGAGGTCCGTCGCCGAGACCGACGGCTTGATCCCGAGCAGGTCGAAGTGCTGGCGGTTCCGCGGATTGTTGACGCGGGCGATGATCTGGTCGACCAGGTACTTCTCCCGCGCGACCTGGCAGATCAGCATGTTGTCCTCGTCGTCCCCGGTCACCGCGATCACCATGTCGGCGCGCTGGATCCCGGCCCGCTCGAGCACCCAGAGCTCGGAGGCGTCGCCGTAGCTGACGTTGTGCTCGAGCTCCTGCTCGACCGTCGTGTAGCGACGCCGGTCGTTCTCGATCAGCGTCACCTCGTGGTCTTTCTCCAGCAGCTCGCGCGCCAGGTTCCAACCGACCTTCCCCGCGCCGACGACGATGATGTACACGCGCTCCCCCTACCCCGCCTGGCGGCCCGCGGAGTCCCGCACCGCCGTCTCCAGCATGTCGATCGCGACCCGCGTCGGGCACACCGTCTGCAGGCCCTGTCGCGCGTACCACTCGGCCCGCAGGGGGTCGAGGACGCGGGCGATCACGGTCGGCACGTCGTACCGACGTTTCGCGATCTGGGCGATGATGATGTTGGTGTTGTCGCCGTCGGTGGAGGCGATGAAGACGTCTGCCTGGTCGATCCCGGCCGCCTCCAGGGCCTCGGCCTCGAGCCCGGCGCCGACCGTGAACTGGCCGCCCAGGTCCTCCCAGCTTTTCTCCAGGCCCACCTCGAGGCGGGCATGGGACTCGGGGTCCTCGTCCAGTGCCGAGACGGTGTGCCCCTCACGGAGCATCGCCCGGGCGACGGAGCTGCCGACACGGCCGCAGCCGACGATCAGGATGAACATGCGGCGGATACTAGAAGGACCGGGCGGCGCCGGTCGCCTAGTCGTCCTCGGTGTCGGTACCGAAGTCGTCGACGGCGACCGTCTCGGGCTCCGGCGGGGCCGTCAGCAACACCCGGCACGGCGCTTTTTTCAGCACGTACTCGGTCGCCGCGCCGATCTCCGCGGGCTTCGCCGCGCCGATCCCGCCGAACCGGCCGCCGCCGCGGATCTTGGTCGGGGGCTCGCCGCCGATGATGATCGCTTCCGAGTCCGCCCGGCGGGCCGCCTCGACGATCCCGGCACCGGTCCGCCGCGCCCGGATCACCTCGGTCGAGACCTCCACGTCGGCGTACTCCTCCCCCACCTCGCGAGCCCGCTCCAGCGCCCGCCGCGCCTGCGCCTCACGCTCCGGTGGCAGCTCGGCGTCCAGCGGCAGGGTCAGCGGCACCTCGATCACGTAGACGAGCTCGAGCCGCGACTCCGCCTCCTCCCCGCCGTCCTCGCGCTCGGCCGCGGCGAGACGCCCGGCGGTGGCGACGATGTCGTCGTCGAGCTTGGTCCCGAAGACGGGCACCAGGAGGTTGGAGAATTCGACCTCGGGGATCTGCTTGGTCAGCGCCGCCTCGCCGACGGTCACCCGCCGGGTCAGCGAGGTCCCCTCGAAGCCCTTGCGGTAGACGACGTAGAAGGTGAGGCCGAAGGCCATCCAGCCGATCCCGACCCAGCGGGCGGTCGTGTGGAAGGCGAGCACGCTGAGGAAGGCGCCGGCGCTCGCGACCGCGGCGATCATCGCCGGGATCGGCAGCTCCGCCGTCCCCCAGGCCATGCCCCAGGGAATGCGGAAGGGACGCTTGGCGTCCGGCATCTTCACCCGGAGGCGGATGATCGAGAGGTGGGCGATCGTGATCGCCAGCGTCGCCCCGAAGGCATAGAGGCCGGCGAGGATCTTGATGTTCGTCGTCAGCACGAGGCCGCCGACGATCAGGCCGCAGATGGTGATCGCCACATAGGGGGTCGCCCGCCGGCGCTCGAGTTTGCCGAGCCAGCTGGGGATCTGGCGGTTGATCGCCAGCGTGTAGGTGTGGCGGGAGACGCCGAGCATCGAGGTCGTCGCCGCCCAGAAGAGGACCGGCGCGGCGACCAGCGCCACCACCCAGCGCATGATCTCCGATAACCAATGCGGGTGGAAGGCGGAGACGACGCCGAGCACCGGGTCCTGGATGTACTGGCCGCCGAGGGCGGTTTCGACGTGCCCGGTCGGGCCGGTGACGACCGGGACCGCCATCAGGGCGATCGCCGCCATCCCGGCGTAGACGAGCGGCACCGCGACCGCGCCGAGGCTGGCGATCCGCTTCAGGTCCCTCCGGCTGACTTCGATGTCCGGGGCGAGGTCGGCGGCGGCCTCGATCCCGGCGTAGGCGAGCATCGCGACGACCGCGGCGTAGATGATGTCCCGCAGGCTCGGCTGATCGAACAGGTGGATGTGTTCGGTGAGCCGGTCGGGATGCATGACGACGATCGCGCCGACCACGATCACCGCCAGCTGCAGCGCCAGGTCGGCGAGGGCGATGAAGGCGAGGCTGCGCTGCCGGCCGCGGCCGGTCACGTTGAAGACGTTCAACACGCAGGCGCCGATGATCACCGCCGCAGCGACGACGAGTTCGGGCCCGCGGTCGTCGAAGCCCGACCAGATCGGCACCAGGTAATGGGGCACGCTGATCGCCGCCAGAGCGATCACGATCAGGTAATCGAGCAGGATCGCCCAGCCGGCGATGAAGGCGATCAGCTCGTTGAAGGCGTGGCGGGCGAAGGCCGAGGAACCGCCGCGCTCGCGGAACATCGCCCCGCCCTCGACGTAGGAGAGCGTCGTCAGCCCGAACAGGAGCCCGGCGACGAGGAAGATCAGCGGGGTGAGGCCGAGTCCGTGCTCGGCGACCACGCCGAGGGCGAAGTAGATCGAGAAGCCGACCGCCGAGTAGGCGGCGGCGAAGAGCCACGGCACCCCGAGCCCGCGGCGCAGTCTGCCCTTGCGGGCCGCGTGCGGAGCTTTCATCGCAGCTGCTTGCTCGCGATCCAATAGCGGCCGACGCCGACGGCGACGAAGAGGATGCCCATCACGAAGCCGATCGAGGCCGGGCCACCGCCGTTCGCCAGGGTGACGACCAGGATCAGCAGGCCGATCACGGCGAAGACGAGAGAGAAGCCCCTGACGGCACCGTGGTAGGCGCGGTTGCGGTCCATCAGGTCGCCTCCACCAGCGCGCCGCTGGGGCCGGGGATGCCGCCGGGCTTGTCCGGCGGTTCGGAGACGACGATCACCCGGCACGGCCGCTCACCGAGGATCGTCTGCAGGGTCTTGTCGTACTGCGGCACGCCGTTGCGATAGCGCAGGCCGACGACGACCGCCGCCGCCTGGATCTCCGCCGCCTCCTGGGAGACCGAGTAGCCGGCCTGGCCGGGCCGCACGCGCGCGACGTGGCCGGTGACGCGGGCACCGCCGATCAGTTTCGCCTCCTCGACCCGCCGCTGCGCCTCCCGTTCGGCGTCGGGCAGCTCGGCGTTCAGGGGCAGGTCGGTGGGCACGGTCATCATCGAGTGGACGTGGATGCCACGCCGCCGTTTGGAGGCTAGTTTGACCGCCGTCGCGACCATCTCCGGCGAGAACGCTTCGTCGTCCTCAAAGGCGACGAGGATCGACTGGTACTCGACCTCCTCGACCCCGAGCGGCTCCGGCAGCACGACCTTCACGGTGCGCGTCAGCGGCAGGCCCTGGTTGCGCCGGTAGAGGACGTAGACGGTGATGCCGAGCAGCATCCAGCCGGTGCCGACGAAGAGCGTCGAGGGGTTCAGCGCCATCACCACGATCCAGGCCGCGAACGTGCCGAGGCCGCCGAAG
>JAFDWD010000267.1 GCA_018268695.1 Actinomycetota bacterium | reverse complement strand
GTCGAGGTCGAGGACCGCCACCGAGGCGCCCCGCATCTGCATCTGACGCGCGGTCTCGTAACCGATCCCCCGCGCCGCGCCGGTCACCAGCGCCACCTTGCCGTTCAGATCGAATGCAGGCATCGATGCAATCGTATTGGCCGGCCGGCCGGCGTGCGCGACGGATGTCACACACGGCTAGGCTGCGCGCCGTGGGAGATGCAGTCGCGTCCCTCTCGTCCTTTGCCGCGGCGCACGGCCTCGAGGCCGTGCCGAGCGTCGACGCCGGTCCGCTGACCCCGCTGCTGGTCGAGTCCGGCGCGGGGAGGATCGCGCCCGCCGCGCGCGGGGCCCTCGGCGACGGCTTCAGCGGCGCGATCGGCCGGCTCGTCTACAAGCGCAACAAGACCTTCCGCTTCACCGTCGCCCTCACCGAGGTCCCCGCCTCGACCGCCTTCGCCCCGCGCGTCTTCTGCGTCCGCAGCGGCCGCAGCACCCGCGACGACGAGTTCTACGGCTTCGAGGCGCGCCACTCGAAGCTCTGGACCGAGAGCATCGCCCTGAACGAGCGCTACCGCGTCGCCACCAGTCCCTTCCAGGACCAGAACTGGCTGCGGCAGCTCTTCACGCCCGCCTTCGTCGACTGGCTCGCCCACCAGGCGCCATCCGGCTTCTCCTTCGAACTCGCCTACGGCGCCCTGCTCTGCTCGACCGAGGAGGACCATCCGGACCCGGACGCGCTGGCCGCCCTCGCCGGCGCCACTGCCCACATCGCTCGCCGCATCGCGGCGGAGTGCGGGGAGTAGGCATGCAGCTCAACCGTGTCGGCATCTGGCTCATCGCCTTCTTCGGCCTGGTCGGCCTCGCCTTCGTCGTCGTCCCCCTCCTGGTCGGCGCCGATGGCCAGATCGTCGCCATCCTCGGACTGCTGGGGGCGATCTGGGTCCTCGTCGCCGGCGGCCTCGTCCTCTACGCGCGCGGCCAAGGCCGCAAGGCCGCCCACCAGGACGAGATCTTCCGCACCGGGATCCGCGGCACCGCGACCGTGCTCTCGGCCGGTTCGAGCATGACCGTCAACGAGATGCCGCTGATGAAGCTGCGGCTGGAGCTCGCGGCCCCGGGCATGGGCACGCGCCAGGCGAGCCGCCGTGAAGTGATGCCGGTCTTCGCCGCGAATCGCATGGCGCCGGGCCTCGTCCTGCCCGCCTACTTCGACCCCACGGACCCGGGAGACTTCGTTCTCGTCTGGTGACGGCGGAGGGCCGCGGCGCGCCCGCTCCTAGAATCCGCTGTCCGTGCCCAGATTCGCCCCCGTAGATCCGAAGCAGTCCTTCCCCGACCTCGAGGAGGGCGTGCTCGAGCGCTGGCGCGAGCAGGATCTCTTCGCCCGCAGCCTCGCCGAGCGCGCGGACGCGCCGATCTGGAGCTTCTACGAGGGCCCGCCGACCGCCAACGGCCGCCCCGGCTCCCACCACGTCCTCGCCCGCGTCTTCAAGGACATCTACCCGCG
>JAFDWD010000266.1 GCA_018268695.1 Actinomycetota bacterium | reverse complement strand
TTCGCGATCGGCTCCAACGAGGACGCCGCCCGGCTCAGCGGCATCAACGTCAGCCGCGTCCTGATCCTCGTCTACACGCTGGCCGGCCTCGCCGGCGGCCTCGCCTGCCTGGTCTCGGTCGGCCGCCTCACCGCGGGCGCCCCGACCCCTGACCCGAACCTGCTGCTGACCGTTCTCGCCGCGGTGCTGATCGGCGGCACCAGCTTCACCGGCGGCGTCGGCGGCATCGTCGGCACCGCGATCGGCGTCGTCTTCCTCGGCGTGGTCGAGAACGGCCTGACGCTCTCCAACGTCTCCAGCTTCTGGCAGGGGATCGTCTCCGGCTCGATCCTGATCATCGCGGTCGGCCTCGGCGTCCTGCGCGAACGCGGCTGGTCGATGCGGCGGGCACGCGGCGCCAACGCGGCGGTGAGCGAAGGGCCGGTCGGTTGAGCCTGACCGAGGACACGACGGCGGACGTGGTGCACTCGCCGGACCGCGAGCTCGTCGCGGCGATCTGCGACACGCTGCTGCCGTCCCGTGGTGACGGCAGCAGCGCCTGGAACCAGAGCGCGAGCCAGCTCGGCATCGCGGGTCGCGTCGCCGACGGCATCGCGGCGGGCCTGCCCCCGCACGTCGCCGCCGCGGTCGACGCCCTCCTCGGCCGCCTCGCCGAGATCGATTTCTCCGACGCCACCCCGGAGCGCCGGGTCGAGCTGCTGCACGAGGCGGCGACCGACCCGGCGTGCCGCTTCGCCCTGAAGCAGCTGAAGACGATGGTCTTCGGCGACCTCTTCGGCTCCTTCGACGAGAACGGCCGCAACCCGATCTGGGACGAGATCTCCTTCCCCGGACCGATCTCCGCGCCGCCGACCCCGGCCCAGGCACCGAAGACGATCCCGGTGGAGAAGGTCTCCGGTGCCGAGGCGACGCTGACCGCCGACGTCTGCGTGGTCGGCTCCGGCGCCGGCGGCGCGGTCATCGCCGCGCGCTGCGCGCAGGCGGGCAAGTCGGTGCTGGTGCTGGAGATGGGCTCCTACAAGAACGAGTCCGACTTCCGCCAGCTCGAGGCGGAGGGCGCGAGCCAGATGTTCCTCGGCGGCGGCCTCGGCTGGACCGAGGGCGGTGAGCTCGGCCTGCTCGCCGGCTCGACCCTCGGCGGCGGCACGACGATCAACTCGATGGCCTGCCGGCCGCTCCCCGACGACGTCCGCGCCGACTGGGCCGCGGCCGGCCTCGAGGGCGTCGACGGCGAGGAGTGGGACCGCTACTTCGACACGGTGTGGACCGCGCTCGGCGCCAACAGCGAGGCGACCGTGTACAACCGCAACGCCGAGGTGCTGATCGAGGGGCTGACCGCGGCGGGCCTCGAGCACCACCGCATCCCCCGCAACGCCGAGCTCACCGACGATCCGCAGTTCTGCGGCTACTGCAACGCCGGCTGCCAGCAGGGCTGCAAGCGCTCGGTGCTGAAGAACTACCTCCAGGACGCCGCCGACGCGGGCGCCAAGTTCCTGGTCGACTGCTTCGTCGAAAAGATCACCACCGATGGCCAACAGGCCACCGGTGTGAAGGGACGGGTGGGGGAGACCGAGGTCACGGTCGAGGCCCCGACCGTCGTCGTCGCCTGCGGCGGCATCGAGTCGCCGGCCCTGCTCCTGCGCTCCGAGATCGGCGGCCCGGCGGTCGGCAAGAACCTCCGCCTCCACCCGAGCTACATGATCACCGGCGTCTACGACGAGCCGGTCGAAGCCTGGAACGGCCAGTTGATCACGGTGATGTCCTTCGACTTCCAGCACTGCCTCGGCGATTCCGGCTTCTACATCTCACCGCTCGGCCTCAGCCCGGCGACCTGGGCAGGCCAATCGCCGTGGACCGACGGCGAGGCGATGCGGGAGCACTTCCTCAAGTTCCCGGCGATGGCCAGCTGGCACTCGATCACCCACGACCACGGCTCCGGCCAGGTGGTGCTGGGCGAGGACGGCAAGGCGCTGGTGCGCTGGAGCATGACCGACGACGAGCTCGACCGCGAGGTCGCGATCCGCGCCCACACCGAGCTCGCCCGCGTGCACCACGCGGCGGGCGCGGCGGAGATCTTCACCTTCCACTGGACCCCTCACCACTGGCGTCGCGGCGAGGACTTCGACGCCTACATCGAGCGGCTCGAAGCCGCCGCGCCGGAGGAGTACACCGCGTACTCCGCCCACCAGATGGGCTCCTGCCGGATGGGGTCCTCACCCGACGACGCGGTCGCCGACGGCCGCGGTGAGCTGCACGACACGCGCGGGGTCTGGGTCGGCGACGCGAGCGCCTTCCCGACCGCGACCGGGGTCAACCCGATGGTGTCGATCATGGTCCTCGCCGAGCGCACGGCGGACCGCATCTTGGAGGAGGCGGCATGACGCGTCGCCGCCCCGCAAAAGCTTCTTACGACCGCCACAGCCAAGGGCGGAGGTTGGAAGAGGGAAACGAGTCATGCAGTTCGATGAAAGGGAACGCAATGAGACGTTGGATGGCCTTGCCGGCGGCACTGCTGCTGCTGGTCCTGGTGATCGCAGGCTGTGGTGGCGGTGGTTCGAGCTCCAGCTCGGAAAGCACTGAAGCCGCGGAAACCGAAGCGCCCGCCGAAGAAACCGGCGGCGAAGAAGAAGGCGGCGCCGAAGAAACGAGCGGCGGCGGCGAGAAGGTCTTTTACATCAGCCCGGTCGCGGCGCAGCCCGGCCAGCAGCAGATCAACGAAGGCCTCGAACAGGGCTCCGAAGAACTCGGTTGGTCGGAGAGCGTGCTCGACTCGGCCCTGTCTGCCGAAAAGCAGGTCTCGAACGTCGAAGCTGCCGTGAACCAGGGCGCTGCGGCGATCAGCTCGTGGACGCTCGACCCGAACGCGGTCGCGGGCGCCTACGAAAAAGCGCAGAAGAAGAACATCCCGGTGATCGGCATGAACTCGCAGGGCACCGGCGTCACCTCCTCCGTCTGGTGGGAAGTGCAGCTGTGCGAACCCGGTGGTCCGCAGCAGCAGTCGGCGGAAATGATCGCCAAAATGAAACCGCACGCGAAGACGATCATGATCGGTCTCGAAGTCGCGGAATCGACCAAAGCGCTCGGCGACTGCTTCAAGCAGGAAGCTGAAAAAGCCGGGCTCGACATCATCAACATCACCAACAACGAAGCCGACAACGCGGCCGGTTCACAGAAAGTCTTCGAACCGCTGCTGACCAAATACTCCGACGTCGAAGCGGTCTGGGACTACAACGACGAATCGGCGATGGGCGTCTCGGCGGCCCTCCTGGCCGGTGGTAAAACGATCGCCACGACCGGCAACCCGGAAGGCGTGATCGTGACCGGCTCCAACGGTGACCAGGACGCGATCGAAGCGGTCGAAGAAGGCCGCCTGTCGTGGACCTGGGATCCGGACAACCTCGCCAGCGGGTTCGCTGCCATCAAGGAGATGCAGTCGGCGCTCTCAGGTGAAGAATCCAAAGGCCTGATCGTGGAATCGATCCTGGTCAGCGAAGAAACGATCGGCGAATACGTTCCGTACAACGAACGGAAATACACGCTCGAAGAAATCCCGGTGAAGGAAGTCAAAGGCGAAGTGGTCATCGCCAAAGGCTGAGCACCGTACGCGGGGCGGCGCCGAGCGTCGCCCCGCGTTTTTCTTTTCAACTTCGATGGCACCCGAGACAGCAGTCGCCGGCACCGTGAGCTCTCCCCGCAGCGCGGATCTGGCCTACCTCGGGGGCAACGAGGCGTTGATCGCCTTCGCGGCGCAGGCCCTCTCCCCGGTCGAGCTGCTCGAGGCGCTGATCGAGCGCGCGGCCGAGGTCGAGCCCGCCGTCAACGCCTTCGCCGAGACCCTGTATGAGGGAGCGCGCGCCGAGGCGCGCGAGTCCGAGCGCCGCTGGGCGGCGGGAACCGCACGACCGCTCGAGGGGCTGCCGGTTGCGGCCAAGGAGGCCCAGGCGATCGCCGGGCACCGCGTCAGCGGAGGGTTGCGCGAGCCGCTCGATCCCGCCCCGGCCACCGACACCTCGTGGGCGCTGCAGCGCCTGCGCGACGCGGGGGCGATCGTCCACGCGCGCACCACCACTTCCGAGCTCTGCTGCATGCCGATGTCCCACGCCTCGCGCTGGGGGGTGACCCGCAATCCCTGGGACCTCTCGAAGGGGGTCGGCGGCTCCTCCGGCGGCTCGGCGGCGGCGCTCGCCGCGGGGACCGCGACGCTCGCCACCGGCACCGACATCGGCGGCTCGATCCGCGCGCCCGCGGCGCTCGCCGGCGTCGTCGGCTACAAGCCTCCCCACGGCCGCGTCCCGCTCGAGCCTCCCGCCAACGCCGAGACCTGGCTGCACGCCGGAGCGCTGTCGCGCACCGTCGCCGACGCCGCGCTGATGGCGAACGCGATGGCCGGCCCGCATCCCGGTGACCGCTGCTCGCTGCCGGAGGCACCGCCGCTGCCCATCCCCTTCGAGCCCGCGGCCGGCATGCGCGTCGCCTTCGCCGCGCGTCCCGGCGACCTGCCGGTCGAGGCCGCCGTCGCCGCCAACGCCGAGCGGGTGGCCGCGGCCCTCGCCGAGGCCGGGGTGGAGGTGCACGAGGTGGAGCTCGACTGGCATCTCGAGGAGACCAACGAGGTGATGTGGGGCCACGGCGACGTGAGCGGGGCGAAGGCCGCTCTGGAGCGCGAGGCGGCGCGTCCCGGAACGCTCTCGCCCTACGCGATCGCCTGCTTCGAGCGGGCGCTTGCGGCCGCCGCGGCGATCCCGATCGAGCGCCGGGTGGCGACCGAAAACCGCCTCCGCAACGGCGTCTTCGCGCTCTTCGACACTTGCGACGCGATCATCGTCCCGACCATGGGCGTGGCGGCGATGGACGCGGGAGAGGACTACACGGCGCGGCCGCTCACCGTCGACGGCGCCCCGCTCGACCACTTCTGCGACGCGGCGCTGACCCCGATCTTCAACGTCGCCTCCTGCTGTCCGGTGCTGAGCGTCCCGTCCGGGCTCGCGCCGTCGGGGACGCCGACCGGGGTCCAGGTCGCCGGCCCGCCCAGCGACGACCTCACCACCTTCCGCCTCGCAGCCGAAGTCGAACGTGTCGCGCCGTGGAGCTACCCGACTGGAGATCTTGCATGAGCTTCCTCACCAAACCCGACGGCGTGCGCCTCCGCTACACCGATCGCGGCGAAGGCGAGCGGACGATCGTCCTCGTGCACGGCTGGAAGGGCTCGCACCGGCTCTGGGACCCGGCGACGATGCGGCTCGCCGAGAACTTCCGCGTGGTCGCCTTCGACACCCGCGGCATGGGCGAATCCGACAAGCCCTCCGGCCCTTACGACTTCGACGTGCTCGCCGACGACCTCGAGTTCGTGCTGGGCGAGCTGGGGGTCGAGGACGCGACCCTGGTCGGCTGGTCGATGGGCTGCTCGATCAGCCTCCAGTACCTCTCCCGCGGCGGCGCCCGCGCCTCGAAGCTGGTCCTGATCAACGGCCCGATCATCCTCCGCGCCCGCGAGGACTTCCCCTTCGGCGTCCCGGCCGAGCAGCTCGACGCCTACCTCGAGGGGCTCGCCGCCGGCTGGCCGGACGCCGAGCTCGACTTCGTCCGCGAGTCGATGAAGGACCCCGACGGCGCCTTCTCCCAGCTGAGCTTCCAGGTCGCGATGCAGACGCCGCTGGAGATGGCGATGCGGATCGTCCGCGCGCAGACCGAGCTGGACCACCGGGCGGCCCTGGCCGACCTGGGCATCCCGGTGCTCGCCATCTACGGCGGGCTCGACCCCTATTACCCGGAAGCGCTGGCGGAATGGATCGCCGACAACGCCAAGCGCGGCCGCTACGAGATCTTCGAGAACAGCGCCCACGCCGCGCACCAGGACGAGGCCGATCGCTTCGCCGCGGTGGTCGGCGCGTTTGCCCAAGAGGAGGAGGACTGACCCATGAGTGACACCTTGACCCGGGACGCCTACGAACCGGCCGGGCCCTACGGGCTCTTCGTCGGCGGCGAGGAGATCGCGGGCGACGCCGAGTTCGCGGCGCTCGACCCGTCGACCGGCGAGCAGTGGGCGACGGTCGCCGAGGCCTCCGAGGCCCAGGTCGACGCCGCCGTCGGCGCGGCCGCCAAGGCCTTCACCGGCTGGCGTCGCTCGACTCTCGAAGAACGCCAGCGGATCCTCCTGGCGATGGCCGACGCGATCGAGGCGGCGCCGCGGCTGGCGGAGCTGCTGGCGACCGAGAACGGCCGGCCGATCCGCGAGGCGGTGATGGCCGACATCCCGATCGCCGCCGGCGTCCTGCGCTACTACGCGGGCCTGGTGCGCGGCCTCCACGGCGAAACGCTGCCGCCCGAAGACCGGGCGATGCGCGTCTCGACCGTGCGCGAACCGCTCGGCGTGATCGCCGCGCTGATCCCCTGGAACTCGCCGGTGATCTCGGCGGCGCTGAAGGTCGGGCCCGCTCTCGCGACCGGCAACACGGTGGTGCTGAAGCCGTCGGAGTTCGCCGCGCCGAGCGTGATCGAGTTCGCCCGCATCTGCGACCCGCTGCTCCCGGCGGGCGTCGTCAACGTCGTCGCCGGGCTCGGCCCGGAGGCGGGCGCGGCGCTGGTCGCCCATCCCGGCATCGCCAAGATCACCTTCACCGGCGGCGCCCCGACCGCCAAGCACATCGCCCGCGCGGCGGCCGAGAACCTCACCCCGGCGATCTTCGAGCTGGGCGGCAAGAGCGCCTTCGTCATCTGCCCCGACGCCGATCTCGACGCCGCGGTAGCCGACGCCCTGAAAGGGATCCTGCTCCAGAACGGCGAGGTCTGCGTCGCCGCCTCGCGGCTCTTCGTCCACGAGGACGTGCGCGGCGAGTTCCTCGAGCGGATGGCGGCGGCCTTCGGGTCGGTGCGGATCGGCGACGCGGTCAGCCACGAGACCCAGGTCGGCCCGCTGGTCTCGGCGCCGCACCGCGAACGCGTCCTCGGCTACGTCGAGAAGGCGCGCGCCGAGGGCGTCGAAGTCCTCACCGGCGGCTCCGCGCGGCCGATGGAGGGGGCGCTCGCGGGCGGCTACTTCGTCGACCCGGCGCTGATCGACGACCCGCGCGGCGCCTCGACCGCGGCTCGGGAGGAGATCTTCGGCCCAGTCGTCGTCGCCCAGAGCTGGCGCGACGAGGACGATGTGATCGCCCGCGCCAACGACAGCATCTACGGCCTCGCGGCGGGGGTGTGGACGTCGGACCTCTCCGCCGCCTACCGCTTCGCCGACCGGCTCGAGGCCGGCTGCGTCTGGGTCAACACCTGGTTCCAGCAGCCCTTCGGGCAGCCGCTCGGCGGCGTCAAGCAGTCCGGCTACGGGCGCGAGCTCTGCGCCGAGACGCTGCTCGAGTACAGCGAGCCGAAGGCGATCTCGATGCGGATCGACACCGAGCGCCCGCAGATGTGGGGGGACGCGTGAGCCCGTCGTTCAACCCGTCCCCGCTCCGCGACCTGGAGCTGGAGCGCCAGACCCTGCCGGGGCTGCTGGAGCTCGGGGCCGAGCGCTTCGGCGACAAGTCGCTGCTGCGCTTCGACTCGCTCGACCGCTCCTTCGTCGAGGTGCGTGACGCGGTCGCGGCCGCGGCGGGGACGCTGGCCGAGGCCGGGATCGGCCGCGGCGACCGGGTCGCGATGATGTGCGAGAACCGGATCGAGCTGCTCGACCTGATGCTCGGCTGCGCCTGGCTCGGCGCCGTCGCGGTGCCGCTGAACACGGCGCTGCGCGGGGTGCAGCTCCGCCACCAGCTGACCAACTCCGCCGCCCGGGTGCTGGCCATGGACTCGGCGCACGTCGAGTTGCTCGAGGTGGTCGAGAAGCCCGACACCCTGGAAGCGGTCTGGGCGCTCGACGGCGTCCCCGACTCGGTGCCGTCCGGCTACCACGTGATCGAGCCGCCCGCCCAGGGCGCCCCGGTCGACCCGGCCCCGGTCGGGCCCGGCGACACCGCCGCGATCCTTTACACCTCCGGCACCACCGGCCCCGCCAAGGGGGTCCAGTGCCCGCACGCCCAGTTCTACTGGTGGGGCATCCTGATGGGGGAGGTGTTCGACCTCGGTGAGGAGGACGTCCTCTACACCTCGCTGCCGCTCTTCCACACCAACGCGCTGAACGCCTTCGTCCAGGCGCTCGTCGCCGGGGCGACGTTCCACCTCGGGCCGCGGTTCTCGGCCTCGCGGTTCTGGACCCGGCTGGCGGAGGCGGACGCGACCGTCACCTTCGTCCTCGGCGCGATGGTCAACATCCTGATGTCGCGGCCCGAGGGCCCCGAGGACCGCGCCCACAAGGTGCGCGTGGCGCTCGCGCCGGCGACGCCGGCGGACCTCTTCGACCGGTTCGCCGAGCGCTTCGGCCTGCGCCTGGTCGAGGGCTACGGGTCGACCGAGACCAACGCGGTCCTGATGTCGGACCTGAACGAGCAGCGGGGCGGCTTCATGGGCCCGGTGCGGGAAGGCTTCGAGGCGATCGTCGCCGACGACCTCGACCGCGAGGTCCCCGACGGCGTCGACGGGGAGCTGCTGGTCCGGGCGGACCCGCCGTTCGCCTTCGCCACCGGCTACTTCGCGATGCCGGAGAAGACGGTCGAGGCGTGGCGGAACCTCTGGTTCCACACCGGCGACCGGGTGGTCCGCGAACCCGACGGCTGGTTCCGCTTCGTCGACCGGATCAAGGACACGATCCGCAGGCGCGGCGAGAACATCTCCTCCTACGAGGTCGAGCAGGCGATCCTCAGCCATCCCGCGGTGAGCGCCGCGGCCGCCTTCCCGGTGGCCTCGGAGATGGCCGAGGACGAGGTCGCCGCGGCGATCATCCTCGAGGAGGGGGAGACGCTCTCCCCGGAGGACCTGATGCGCCACTGCGAGCCGCGGCTCGCCTACTTCGCGATCCCGCGCTTCGTGCGGATCGTCGACGAGCTGCCGCAGACCGCCAACGGCAAGGTCCGCAAGTCGGTGCTGCGCGACGCGGGCGTGCTCGAGGGCGACTGGGACCGCGAAGCCGTCGGCTTCCAGCTGAAGCGGTGAGCGCCTGATGGACAAGTACGCGATCACCGCCGCGACCGCGGTCGAGGTGCCGGCCGAGGTGGCGTTCGCCTTCATGGCGGACGGGCTGAAACAGGACCACTGGGCGCTCGGCTCGATGAACCGCCGGGCGCTCGGCGACGGCCTCTTCATCGGCCAGAACCAGTTCGACGGCTCCGACCTCTACGTGCGGCTGGTGAGCGACCCGGAGCTGCTGCTGGTCGACTACTCGACCGGTCCTTCGCCGGAGGAACTGACCCCTCGCGTGGAGGCGAGGATCCGCCCTGGCTCCTGGGTCGGCCTGGCTGAGTCGTCATCGGTGGTCACGCTGACGATCTGGCGCTGGGAGGGCTGCGACGACGAGGACTGGCAGTTCCACGAACACCTCTGGCGGACCGAGATCCGCCTGATCAAGGGTGCGATCGAGCGCGGCTTGTGACCACCGTCGACCTCAGGCCGCTCTTCCAGCCGCTTCCCCTCGCCGGGACCACGCTTCCCAACCGCGTGATGACCTCGGCGATGACCCTCCAGTACGGCGACGGCGGGTTCATCTCCGACCGCCACCTGGCGATCTACGAGGAGCGCGCGCGGGGTGGGATCGGGCTGATGTTCAGCGAGCAGCTGACCGCGTCGCCGATCAGCCGCAGCCCGTTCCCGAGCGAGATCCGCGCCTACGACGAGGGGCAGGTGGAGCGGTTCGCCGCGCTGGCCGAGCGCCTGGCGCCGTACGAGTCGCGCTTCTTCGCCCAGCTCTTCTGCGGCGGCGTGTCCGGGTCCTCGACCGCGGGCCTCTTCGGCTGGGGCCCGGTGCGCGGGCCGTCGGCGATCGGCGCGCCGGGCGGCGAGACGCCGCGGCCGCTGAGCGTGGGGGAGATCGGGGAGATCGTCGCCGACTTCGCCCGCTCCGCCCGCCACGTCAAGGAAGGCGGCCTCGACGGGGTCGAGATCCACGGCGCCCACGGGTGGCTGATCTGCCAGTTCCTCAGCCCGTACTACAACCGGCGCGAGGACTCCTACGGCGGCTCGGTCGAGAACCGCTGTCGGTTCGGGCTCGAGGTCGGCCGGGCGATCCGCGCCGAGGTCGGCCCCGACTTCCCGCTCGGCATCGCCCTCACCTACGACGAGATGATCGGCACCGACGGGATCACCGAGGAGGACACGCTCGCCCAGCTCGAGGTCTTCTGTGAGGCGGACGTCTTCGACTTCTTCGACCTCTCGATCGGCGCGCCCCACTCGGTCCACTTCACGATCGCCCCGATGGCGGTGCCCGAGGGCTTCTCCCTCGACTTCGCCCGGCGGGCGCGGGAGGTCGTCGCCGGGCGTGCCGCGGTCTTCGCCGCGGGGCGGGTGGTGGACCCCCGCATGGCCGCCGCCGCAGTCCGCGACGGCGCCGTCGACATGGTGGCGATGTCCCGGGCCCACCTCGCCGACCCCCACCTGGTGCGCAAGGCGCGCGAGGGCCGTCCCGAAGAGATCCGCCGCTGCGCCGGCGCCAACGTCTGCGTCGGCCGCGCGAAGGCGGGCGAGCCGGTGGCGTGTGTCCTCTCGCCCTCGACCGGCCGCGAGCTGGAGGGTTGGCCGCGCGACGCCTCCTCCTCCGCTTCGCCCGCCCGCCGCCGGGTACTGGTGGTCGGCGCCGGCCCGGCGGGACTGCGGGCCGGCGCGATCTGCGCGTCCCGCGGCCACGAGGTCAGCGTCTACGAGCGCGCCGACCGGGCCGGCGGCCACCTCGCCGACCTCGCCTCTCTGCCGACGCGCGAGGGCTGGGGACGCGCGGTCGAGGACCTTCTCGCCGAGCTCGCCCGCTCCGGCGCCGCGCTGCGCCTCGGCACCGACGTCGACCGCGCCTTGATCGAGGCCGAGTCTCCCGACCTCGTCCTCCTCGCCACCGGCGCCGAATGGGAGTCGACCGGCGCGAGCGCCGTCGTGCCCAACGGCATCGAGGGCGCCGGGCGCCACGCTACGACGCTGCTCGGCCTCGACGCGGCGATCGAGGCGGCGCGCGTCGACCCGTCGCGGCTCGGCGCCTCCGTCCTCATCGCCGACGACACCGGCACCTACGCGCCGCTCGGCCTCGCCGAGGCGCTCGCTGCGGCGGGCGCGACCGTCCGCTTCCTCACCGCGCGCAACGAGATCGGGTCCGAACCCGCCTTCCACCTCGAGCTTCCCCACCTCTTGCCGCGCCTGCAGGCGCTCGGTGTCGAGCTCGCCACCGGCCGCGCCGTCGGCGGCGTCGCCGAGGACGGGGTCGAGGTGATCGACCTCTGGGGCGGCTCGGCCGAGCGCCTCGCCGACGTCGACACCGTCGTCCTCGCCCTGCGGCGGCGCTCCCGCGACGAGCTTGCCGGCGAACTTGCCGGTTCCGTGGAGTTGATCACCATCGGCGACGCCCTCGCGCCGCGCCCGACGGCGGCGGCGATCGAGGAAGCCGAGCGCGTCGCCCTGACATTCTGAAACCGAACGAACGCCACCAGGAGGACCCGACAGATGAGCACCAACCAGACCGACGCGCCGACCGGGTCCCGCGAGCCCTTCGTCCCCGCCGCTCCCTATGAGCTGGTGATCGGCGGCGAGACGGTTCCCGCGGCCGAGGGCTTCGATGCGATCGACCCGTCGAGCGGCGAGCCGTGGGCGACGATCCCGCAGGCCGCCGAGTCCGATGTGGATGCCGCCGTCGCCGCGGCGCGCGCCGCCGGGAAGGAGTGGGGACGGACTTCGGCGGAGGTGCGCCAGGCGATGCTGTGGGCGCTCGCCGATGCGCTCGAGGCGGAGCCGGAGCGCTGGGCTCGCCTGCTGGCGACCGAGAACGGGCGTCCGATCCGCGAGGCGCTGATCGCCGACGTGCCGACCTGTGCCGGGATCCTGCGCTTCTTCTCCGGCGTGACGCGCGCTCACCACGGCCAGCAGATCCCGGTCGAGCGGGCCGACAGCCTGATCTACACGACGCGGGAGCCGCTCGGTGTGATCGCCGCGCTGATCCCCTGGAACTCGCCGATCATCACCGTGGCGAACAAGATCGGGCCGGCCCTGGCCGCGGGCAACACGGTGGTCGTGAAGCCGTCGGAGTTCGCCTCGGCGAGCGTGCTCGAGTTCGTCCGGATGGCCCAGGAGATCCTGCCGCCCGGCGTCCTCAACGTGGTGACCGGCTTCGGGCCCGAGGTCGGCGCGGCGCTGGTCGCCCACCCCGACGTCGCCAAGATCACCTTCACCGGCGGCACCGCGACCGCGCGGGCGATCATGTCGGCGGCGGGCCAGGCGCTCACCCCGTGCCTGATGGAGCTCGGCGGCAAGGGGGCGATGATCGTCTGCGACGACGCCGACATCGAGGCCGCCGCGGCCGACGCGCTGACCGGCATCTACATGGCCAACGGGGAGGTCTGCGTGGCCGCCTCGCGGCTCCTGGTCCAGTCCGGCGTCCACGAGCAGTTCCGCGAGGCGTTCCTGGCGACGGCGGAGAAGATCCGCGTCGGCGATGCCCTCGACCCGAGCACCGAGTTCGGCCCGCTCGTCTCCGCCGCCCAGCGCGACCGGGTGGCGGGCTGCGTCGACCGGGCGCGCGAGGAGGGCGCCGCGGTGGCGCTCGGCGGCGAGCGCCTCGACCTCGGCGGCGACCTCAGCGGCGGCTTCTTCTACGCCCCGACCGTCCTCGGCGACGAGCGCGGCGCCACCAGCGCGTCCTCGGAGGAGGTCTTCGGCCCGGTCACGGTGATCGAGCGCTTCGACGACGTGAGCGACGCGGTCTCCCGCGCCAACTCCACCCGCTACGGCCTCGCCGCCGGCGTCTGGACCTCCGACCTCGCCCGCGCCCACACCGTCGCCCGCGACCTCGACTCGGGGATCATCTGGATCAACAAGTGGTTCGACCTCCCCGTCGGCATGCCGATGGGCGGCGTCAAGGACTCCGGCTTCGGCCGCGAGCTCTCCGCCGAGACCCTGCTCGAGTACAGCGCCCCGAAGGTCGTCGACGTCGACCTG
>JAFDWD010000265.1 GCA_018268695.1 Actinomycetota bacterium | reverse complement strand
GGCACCGACGCCGTGATCGCCGCCTCGGCGATCCTCGAGGGCGCCGGCGTCGAGCCGTTCGAGCTCGGCATGTGGAAGGCGTGGGGAGGGACCTTCGGATGAGCACCGAGACGATGCGCGACGTGGTCGAGGAGCCGCAGGCCCGCTCCCTGCGCCTGGGCACCCACTTCGACACCCGCGAGGCGCTGCGCAACGCGCAGAAGCAGGCCGAGGAACGCGACCTCAAACGGATGCTGATCGTCGACGTCGACGCCCACCATTACGAGACCGAGTCCTGGGCCGAGATCACCGACTACCTCGAGGACCCGGTCCTCCAGCACCTCTCGCGCTCCAGCGGGATGGGCAAACTGAACGGCATCCAATCACCGCTGCTGACGCCGCAGATCGGCAACCAGGACATCGCCGGGCGCCTGCCTCGCTACCCCTACCGCGGCCTCGAGCAGGCCGGTCCCGGGGAGCACCGCGACACGGTGATCGTGAAGCGGGCGATGGAGATGATGGGCGTCGATTACCAGATCGTCTTCCCGACCCCGATGCTGGCCCTCGGGATGCACCCGATGCCGGAAGTCGAGGTCGCGGTCGCGCGCGCCTACGGGCGCTGGATCGTCGAGCGCATCTGCGCCCACGAGCCGTCGATCAAGACGATGCTCTTCCTCCCGTTCAACGAACCGGAGGCCTGCGTCAAATTGGTCGAAGAGCTCGGCGACGCGCCGGGCGTGGTCGGCTTCATGGTCACCGCGGTCCGCTACAAGCCGGTCCATCACAACACCTACATGAAGCTCTACCGGACGATCGAAGAAACGGGCAAGCCGCTCGGCTTCCACGCCGGCTACACCTGGGCCGACCGGGGCATGGAACAGATGAACAAGTTCCTCTCCGTCCACGCCCTCGGCTTCACCGTGTTCAACATGATCCACATGACGAACTGGGTGATCAACGGGTTGCCGGAGCGGTTCCCGAACCTCGACGTGATGTGGATCGAGAGCGGCCTGGCCTGGCTTCCGTTCCTGATGCAGCGGCTCGACAACGAGTACAT
>JAFDWD010000264.1 GCA_018268695.1 Actinomycetota bacterium | reverse complement strand
GCCACCCAGCCGGTGCTGGTCGGCGGCCTCGACTACGCCAACGACCTCACCCAGTGGCTGACCTTCAGGCCGAACGACCCGCTGGGCCAGGAGGCCGCTTCCTTCCACAACTACCAGGGCAAGGCCTGCGACAACGCCGGCTGCTGGAACTCGACGATCGCCGGCGTCGCCGCCCAGTTCCCGGTCGTCACCGGTGAGTTCGACCAAGACGTCTGCGCGCCGAGCAACTTCGACGAGGAATACATGACCTGGGCCGACCAACACGGGGTCGGATACCTGGCCTGGGGGTGGTGGGTGCTCTCGCCCCAGGAGATCGCCGAAGCGGGTTGCAGCGCCTACTACCTCCTGACCGACTACAACGGCACCCCGGCGGCCCCCAACGGCACGGCACTCCACGACCACCTGGCGAAGCTCGTGCCCGGCGCGGCCACGGCCACGCCTGCGCCTCCCGGCACCGGCGGATCGAAGTCCAACCCACAGAGCATCCGTCTGACCCGCTTCGGCGCGACCGTCAAGCCGGGCGGCACCACGGTCGCCTTCATGCTCCGCTCCGACCGAGCCTGCTCCGGCACGCTGTCCGGTCGGACCGCGAAGGCCTACGCACCCCTCTCTACCGGCAAGAAACGCCGCAAGGTGTCCCTGGGCGTCACCCCGTTCACCCTGCCGGCCGGGAAGGCGAAATCCGTCGTCCTCTCGCTCTCGAGACCGTCGCGGCAACTTCTGGCCGCCAAGGGCTCCCTGAAGGCCCAATTCACGATCAAGCTGCAGGCCAAGGGCGCCGCCCCGACCGTCCTCCACCGGGCGGTGACGCTGAAGCTGCCGCCGCGGCCCTGAGCAGCAAGGGCCGCAAGGGTTTTCGGCGAGCACGGCCGTCTCGGCCACCGCCCTGGCAGGCTGTGGCCGTGGCCGAGACGGCCGGGGGATGTGAGGGAAGGCGTGGCGGGCCGGGTCGTACGCCGGGCCCCGAACGGTCAGGCCTTCCGTGGCTCCTTGCGGTGTTCGAGATCCGTCGTATGGGCGGATAAGGAACACGGCAGATCCCTGACCGTTCGAATCTCCCGCTCTTCCACACGGAACCCTCACGCCCTGGGCGTCTCATCGCGGTCACAGCCAGCCAGGACCGCGATGAGACGCCCAGGCCGACATAGGACTGCCGCCCCCTACGCGCAGCCTTCGGCGAGTTCGATGATCGGTTCGGAGGAGCCGCCGAAGAAGAGTTCTTCGGCTTCGGCTTCGCTCGATTCGGCGACCTTGCGGGCGATGCACTTCGCCTGCTTGGGACTGAGGCCTTCCGGCACTTCTTCGAAGCGCTTTTCGAACGCCGCGCCGAGGGCCTTGCCGTTGTAGTGCGCGAAACCTTCGACGCGGTCGATCTTCCAGTTGCCTTCCGCTTCGACCAAGGCGATGTCGAGGGTCTGGGAGTCGAGCGGCCCGCCCTTGAACGCGACCTCGGCCGTCGCCTTTTCGTCGTTGACGGAGACGTTCGAGACCGTGACGCCTTTCGCCTGGGCGGGGCCTTCCTTCACTTCGGCTTCGCACGCCTTGGTCGCCGCCTTGCCCGACTTCTGCGTCACCTGTTCGTTGAACCGCTGCGTCTGCAGTTCGGTGCAGCTACGTGGATCGGCGGTGGTCTCGGCGGTTTCGACCACGCCGACGATCTTGTCTTCGGCGCTTTCGCCGCCGCCGCAGGCGGTGATGGTGGCGGCCGCCAAGACGAGGAGCGCCACGGGGACGAGAGCGCGCTTCTTCACGGACCCCAGATTAGAGCGGCATCCGGCGCCTGTGGTCGCCTCGGGCCGATCAGCCCCCGGCCGAGGAGCGGCCGGTGCGCGGCTTGATCCCGGACTTCTCGCGCTTCGCCTCGTCGGCCTCGCCTCCGTCGACCGACGCGAGGCGGGTTTCCAGCTCGACGATCCGCTCCGACAGCGCCTTGATCGCATCGGCGATCGGGTCGGGCAGGTGGATCCAGTCGGCGTCGGGGCCTTCGAGCTTGCGACCTTCTACCCGCACCGGGTGGCCGGGATTGCCGACGACCGTCGCCCCCGGCGGCACGTCCTCGATGACCACCGTATTGGCGCCGATTTTCGCCCCGTCGCCGACCGCGATCGGCCCCAGGAGCTTCGCGCCCGAGCCGACCGTGACGTTGTCGCCGAGGGTCGGGTGGCGCTTGCCGCGCTGGAAGCCGGTGCCGCCCAGGGTCACCCCCTGGTAGAGCGTCACGCAGTCGCCGATCTTCGCCGTCTCCCCGATCACCACGCCGGAGCCGTGGTCGATGAAGAAGCGGGTCCCGATCTCCGCCGCCGGATGGATCTCGACCCCGGTGACCGCGCGGGTCAGGTAGGCGATGGCCCGCGGCACCCACGGCACCCCGGCGCCGCGCAGCGCGTGCGCCAGCCGGTGGGCAAGCAGCGCCTGCACCCCGGCCCAGCTGGTCAGGATCTCGAACGAGGAGACGCCCTGCGCCGCCGGGTCGCGGTCGCGTGCCGCGGTGATGTCGCAGCGGATCTCACTGATGACGCGCCGGATCACGGTGCGAAGAAGGGTAGGGACATGTAGCGCTCGCCCGAGTCGCAGACGATCGTCACCACCCTTTTGCCCGCCATCTCCGGCCGCGCCGCGACCTGTAGCGCCGCGTGGATGTTGGCGCCCGCCGAGATCCCCGCGAGCACGCCCTCGGCGCTGGCGGTGAGGCGCGCGGTCTCCAGCGCGTCCTCGTCGTCGACCGGGATGATCTCGTCGATCACCGAGCGGTCGAGCACCGCGGGGACGAACCCGGCGCCGATCCCCTGGATTTTGTGCGGGCCGGGCTGGCCGCCGGAGAGCACCGGTGAGCTCGCAGGCTCGACCGCGACGACGAGGGCGTCCGGCGCGCGTTCCTTCAGCATCCGTCCCACGCCGGTGATCGTCCCGCCGGTCCCGACGCCGGAGACGAAGGCGCCGATCCCACCGTCGGTGTCGCGCCAGACCTCCTCGGCGGCGCTGCGCCGGTGTGCCCCCGCGTTGGCCGGGTTGGAGAACTGCATCGGCATGAAGGCCTTGCGCTGGTCCCGGATCTGTTCGGCCAGCGCGACCGCCTCGTTCATCCCGCCGAGGCTCGGCGTCTCCGACACTTTGGCCCCGTAGGCGCGCAGCAGCTTGCTCCGCTCGCGGCTCATCCCTTCCGGCAGGGTCAGGATCAGCTCGTAGCCGCGCGCCGCGCAGACCATCGCCAGCGCGATGCCGGTGTTGCCGCTGGTCGGCTCGACCACCAGCGTCCGCCCCGGCTTGATTTCCCCCGCCTCTTCGGCCGCGTCGATCATCGCCACCCCGATCCGGTCCTTCACCGAACCACCCGGGTTGAAGTACTCGAGCTTCACGCAGACCTGGCCGAACAGCCCGTTGCCCATCCGCTCGAGCAGCACCATCGGCGTGTTGCCGACGACCGCCGAGGCCTCGGGCCCGATCCTCATTTGTGACGCGGGACGCGCACGACCTTGAACGCGCTTTCGACCGGCGACCCGTCCGTCACCCCGTCGGCGACCGCCCGGACCGAGAACCGGTACTTGCCCGGCGCCAGTTTCAACACCCTGGGCGACCGACAACCGACGAACACCGCCTTCGGCTTCTTTTTCTTCTTCCCGACCGCGGGCTTGACCAGCCTGCACTGGAAGGTCGAGCCGGAGACGGTCGAGGAGAAGGTGAAGGTGATCGTCGCCTTGGCCCCCGTCGTCTTCACGACTTTCTTCGGGTGCTTACCGAGAACCGTGTCGGGGACCGGCTTTTCGGCGACCTTGACTACGGGCGAACTCGGCGTCGTGGGCGTCGGCGAAGGCGTCGGTGGCGCGGGCGGTTCGACCCCGGTCACCCGTGCGATCGCCGAGACCGGCACCAGGCCTTCTTTTTTGACCAGGGTCACCCAGAGCGTGCCGTTCGGGCCGGCGGTGATCTGCCGCGCCGATTCGATCGGCAGGCCGCCGACCACGCTGGTCTGGCCGTCCGTGGCCAGACGGGTCAGCTGTCCTTTCGCGAACTGGACGATCCAGAACGCCTGGTCGGCGCCGTAGGCGACGCCGAACGGGTCACCGAGGAGTTCGAAGGCACTCGCCGGAGCGGGTGGCGTGATCAGCCCGGATTGCTCGGGTTTGGCGGCCGGAGCGGAATAGGCGATCTGTCCGTCCGGTGCTCCGGCCAGTCCCTGCGAGCTCCCGGGAATCGTGAAGTCTTTCTGCACGCCGGCGGTGGTGAAGGTGACGATCCGCCCTTTTTCGGTGACGGCTTCGGCGTTGTTGTCGGAGATCGCGATCAGGGACCCGGCGACGTCGATGTCTTTCGGGCTGAGTTCGCCCGTCAATTTGACTTCGACGATCGTGCCTTTGAAGTTCGCCGGCGAGAATTTCGCCACTTTGTTGTTGGAGGCGACCCAGAAGAGGCCGTCGGGACCCAGCACGATGTTCGGTTCGGCGTTGATGAGCGCCGATTCGAAGTCTTCCTCGGTGCCGGTCGGATTCGCGGGCAGGAAACTTGCCGCTTTGCCGGTGGAGACGACCCAGATGCGGCCTTCGGGGCCGGACGCGATCCCGATCGGGCCTTCGACGCCTTTGAGTTCGAATTCCTGGACGACCCCGGCCGGGGTGATCATCCCCACCTTTTTCCCGGGCAGCGTGAACCACACGTTGCCGTCGGGCCCTGCCGCGATCTTGTTGTTCGTTTCGAGTTCCGTTTTCAGCGGGAAGATCCCGCTGACCGCCGGCGCCGCGGAGGCGGCCGAGGCCGGGACGAGCGCGGCGAGCGCGAGGAGGGCGACCATCAGCAGCTTGGGGACGAGGCTACGCATCGGGCCAGTCTAGCCCCGAAATTGGCGGCTGCGGACGAATCAGCGAGTGGCGGGCTCGACGCGGAACAGGAGGTGGTCGAAGCCGGCGTGGTCGACGTTGCCGTCTCGGGTCATGCCGATCTTCTCGGCGACGCGCAGGGAGGCGGCGTTGGTCGGCAGGATCATCGCGAAGACCTCGTCGAGCTCCAACTCGGCGGCGAGATCCAGGGCGGCGGACGCCGCCTCGGCGGCGAAGCCTTGGCCGTGGTGTCGGGGGTCGACGGTCCAGACGACCTCGACCCCGGGACGATCGCCGATCTCGCCCCGCCGCAGCCCGACCCGACCGACGTGGTCGCCGCCCGCGCGCTCGATCGCGGCCCATGGGCCGAAGCCGAAGCGCTCCCAGTGGCGCCGGTCGTCCTCCAGCCAGATGTCGCCGTCGTCGGGCTCGAAGGGCGCGAGCGGCGGCGGGCGCAGCCATTCGCCGATCGTCGGGTGCATCAGCAGGGCACGGTAGGCCGGAGCATCGCCGGGACCCGGCCGCCGCAGCATCAGCCTCTCGGTCGTGCGGGCGTCATCGCTCATCGCGGCCGAGACTAAGGGCTAGAGGTCGGGCGGCGGTGTCAGCTGGGCGC
This sequence comes from Actinomycetota bacterium, assembly GCA_018268695.1. Next base: position 3,043 of record JAFDWD010000264.1, on the reverse strand, counting down.
CGTCCGGAGACTGGAAGCCGAGGAGGCCGCAGGTCGACGGGATGCCTTGCTCGCCATCGCGGTCGAGGCGCGCTTCCGCGTCGGCGCGGATCTGTTCGAGTTCCCCGAAGGTGGCCTTCAGGGCGGTGGTCATTTCGCTCCACCCCTGCTCGTCGAGGCGCATCGCGGTCCACGTCAGGTGGCGATTGACCCGCGAGTCGAAGGTGTCGGCCGAGAGCGCGCCTTCGATCCGCGCCAGCAGTCCCTGGACCACGGTCTTGCTGAGCCGCGCCCGTTCGTCGTGGTCGAGCTCGCTCCACTGCAGATCGGTGAAGTAGGCGCGCCCGACGCCGCGGTAGACGTGTTCGATCGAGCCGCCGCGCTGATCGGGCTCGACCACGGCCAGCGCGCCGTACTGCGCCAGCTCGTGGAAGTGGTAGGCGACGCCCGACACCTCCATGCCCTGCGGCGCGAACCCATCGCGGCAGAACTCGGCCGGGCTCATGTCGCGCTGGTTCAGGATTTCGAGGATCCGGATCCGCAGCGGATGAGCCAGGACCGTCGCCGCGGTGGATCGTCGGCGTTCGGCGCGCCCCGGGCGACGCTCACCCATTGGACTTGTTCGATCACTCGATTCCATTGACGCGATGCCTCATTGTGCCCGAAATCAAGCCGAAGCGGTACCTGAAGCGGCTTCAGGACACGATGGCTAACTTGGGCGATGGCAACGACGAAAGGACGGCAACCGATGACGGACTCTCCCTCCCAGCTGATCGATCAGCGGATCGTCGAGCTCGGCGACTGGCGCGGCGACACCCTCGCCCGCGTCCGCGAACTGGTCAAAGAAGCCGACCCCGAGGTCGAGGAGACCTGGAAATGGCGCGGCGTCCCCGTCTGGGAGCACGACGGGATCATCTGCACTGGCGAGACCTACAAGAAGGTCGTGAAGCTGACGTTCGCCAAGGGCGCCTCGCTCGAGGACCCCAAGGGCCTCTTCAACTCGAGTCTCGAGGGCAACACCCGCAGGGCGATCGACATCGGCGAGGACGACGAGATCGACGAGGCGGCCCTGAGGGACCTGATCCGCGAGGCGGTGGACCTGAACACGGGTGGCTGAGGCGGGAACCGATGTGAGAGGTTCTCGGCGTCTCGTCCTTCCGCCCAAGACCCAGGAAGGACCTCCATGCATCGCCTCCGCGCCCGACTCTCCTATGCGAACGTCATCTCGACCCTCTGCCTGATCCTCCTGCTCGGCGGAGGGACGGCGTACGCCGCGTCCCACCTCGGCAAGGAAAGCGTCGGCGCCCGGCAGCTGAAGAAAGGGGCCGTCACCCCCGCCAAACTGAGCACCACCTCGAAAGCGGTCCTGACCGGGCCCGCGGGGGCGAGGGGCGCCACCGGCCCGCAGGGGCCGAAGGGCGACACGGGGGCACCAGGCCCCTCGGGCTTCACGCGGGGCTTCCAGAAGCTCGAATCCGGATCCTCGGTCTCCCTCGGCACCTCACTCTTCGGCACCACGGCGATCAGCCTGCCCGTCCCCACCGGCACCTATTTCGTCACCACCGACATGGAGTTCCTCGGAAGCGGTGCGAACCTGGCCTTCTGCCGTCTGATCAACGGCGTCGGCGGCCCCGAATCGGAAGCCGTCCTGCGCGAACAGTCGGTGCCCGTGGGCTCGGCCGCGAACCTGACCATCTCCGGCCTCTTCACCGTCCGCGCCGGGCAGGAAATGAACGTCGAGTGCAGCCGGACCAGTCCGGGGACCACGCTCGACGTCGATCGGATCAACATCTCCGCCGTCCAGATCCAGGAAAAGACCACGGTGCCGAACGAATGACGCGCTGAACGGTCTAGATGAAATACATCCCGCTGCCGGCCTCTTCGGCCTCGCGGCGGGCGACTTCGGCGATCGTCGTCTGGCCGAAGACCTTGCGCAGGGCGCCGACACCCTCGGCCCAGATGCCGCCGGCCTCTTCGGCTTCCGAGCCGATTTTGCCGTCGAGGGTCTGGACGACCTCGAGCACGGTGATCTCTTCCGCCGGCCGCGAGAGGGTGGAGCCGCCGCGCATGCCGCGGTGGCTGGTGAGGAGGCCGGCGCGGCGCAGGGTCGAGAAGAGCTGCTCGAGGAACTGCTCGGGGATGTCCCGGCGTTCGGCCAGCTCTTTGATCGGCACCGGCCGCTCCCCTGAACGGGCGAGCTCGGCAAGCGCAACGACCGCATAGCGCGACTTTGAGGTGATCGAGATCACAGGGACTTTCTACCGCACCGTGAGCGCTTGGTTAGGATCGGCTCATATCGGGCGAGCCCTCCCCCGGGTGCCGCGACCCAATCGATTGATCGGAAAGCAGTCCTGAGCGAACGCCCACAATGCCTTGTCGTGGACGTCCATCCGCTGATGCGGTTGGGGGTTCGTGAAGTGCTGTCGAAGGATTTCGAGGTCCAGGAGGCGACCGGCCGCGAGGAAGGCCTCGACCTGGTGCGCGACATCGGCGACTTCGACGTCGCGATCGTCGACATGAGCTGGCGGCCCAACGGCAACGGACCCTCGATCAGCGGCACCGACGCGATCCGCGAGATGCGCCGCGCGGCACCGGTTCTCGGGATCGTCGCCCACGGCGACCGGCCGGAGCGCCACCTGGCGAGCGCCGCCATCGGTGCCGGGGCCAGCGCCTACGTCGCCCGGACCGCCGGGCCCGAGCAACTGCGCAAGGCGACGATCGCCGCGGCCGCCCAGGAGCCCTTCATCGACGCGGACGTGCCGCCGAAAGGCTCCCGCGGCCTGATCACCAAACGCCAGCGCGAGATCCTCCAGCTCCTCGCCGACGGCGAGTCGACCACCGTCGCCGCCCGCCGCCTCGGCCTCTCCGAGGAGACCGTCAAGACCCACATGAAGAACACCCTCGCCCGCCTCGGGGCGAAAAACCGCAGCCACGCCGTGGCGATCGGCCTGCGCGAATCCCTGATCGTCTAGAACCCTGACGGATACGTCCTGAGGCGGCGTGGGCCAGCCTCGCAATGACACAGGAAGCGAGCCAAGGGGAGCGCACTTCAGTGCGTGACCCG
>JAFDWD010000263.1 GCA_018268695.1 Actinomycetota bacterium | reverse complement strand
TCCACGCCCGCATCGCCTTCCTCGCGCCGAGCGAGCTCGGCTTCTCGACCGACGCGCTCGACGACCCGGCGGTGGGCACGATCGTCGGCGGCATGGTCGGCGACGATCGCCGGCGCACCCGCCACTCGCTGATGGTCCACGTCTTCCTCCGCGACGACGAAGGCCTGGTGCTGCGCAGCCACTTCTGGCTCGGCGCCGCGATCCGTCCCTACCTGCCGGACGTCTTCGCCGACCCGCTCGCCCGCCTCCTCGACCGCAAGCGCGTCCGCGACGCGACCCTGCCGCGAGGAATCGAACGGGCGCTGGCCCGTCACTGCGCGGAGGAGTACGCGAACCTCGCCTCGCTGCTTCCCGAGCTGTACGCGACCTACGGTTGAAGGATGGGCCGGCCGTCGGGGACGCGAGCCGTGGCTCAGCCGCGCTTGCGCGCGCGCCAGACTTCCTCGCAGGGGAAGCGGCGGGCCCAGTCGAGGGCGATGCTCGTGGAATGGGTGGTCGCGCCGGCGGGCGGGCGGACTTCGATCAGCTCCGTCAGCTCGAGGTCACAGTCGCGGAGCAGGGCGATCATCTTGCCCGGGGGCAGGTGGAATTCGACCGAGTCCTCGCCGGGCCACTCGACCCGGTGCATGCCGAAGAGCGGGCGGAGGAGCTGGTCTCCCGCGGGGACCGTCTCGTCGTCGGGGCCGCAGAGGATCGTGAAGATCGAGCTACAGAGGAAGACGAGCTCACCGCCCGGGCGCAGGAGCCGCGCCGCCTCGGGGATCCAGAGGTAGGGGTCGCACCAGATGCTCGCGCCGTACTCGGAGATCGCGATGTCGAAGGAGCCGTCGGGGTAGGGCACCTGCTCGGCGTTGCCGTGGATCAGCGGGAAGTCGATCCCGAACTCGCCCTGGAAGGCGCGTGCCGTCTCCAACTGTCGGGCGGAGTTGTCGATTCCGACCGGGCGGGCGCCGCGCCGCGCCAGCCAGGCGGAGACGTAGGCGGTGCCGCAGCCGAGCTCGATCGTGTCGCGGCCATCGAGCGCCGCCGGCAGCAACCCGACTTCCGACTCCGGGACCGAGAAGATCCCCCAGAGCGGTTCCTCGCTTTCCCAGTTGCGGCGCCCCGACTCGACGAACTTGTCCGCGAGGACGTCCCAGAAGGCGCGATTGGTCGCGGCGTGCTCGGGGAGGTCGGCCATGGGAGAAACCTAGCGCCGGCCCGCCCGGTTCAGCGCGGGGCGAGGCCGAGGCGGTGGGCCCGGCCGACGCGCTCGATCTCGGCGTCGCGGACCGCCACCGCCTCGGCGAACCGCGGCCAGTCGGCGACGGCGCGCGTCACCTCGTCGAGGATCGTCGCGGCTCGGCCGCGCTTCATCGAGATGACCTCGGCGCAACGCACGAAGTCGTCGCGCTCGAATCCGTCTCGCTTCTCGTTCAGCGTCATCTGGTGGACGCGGGTCCAGCGCCGATCGGGGTTGTAGGCGTAGGTGACGTCGTAGGCGGGGGAGAGGGACCAGCCGCCGCCGCGGTCCATCAGGAAGGCGATGTTCTTGACGTGGTCGTCCTGGTTGCGGGCGACGACGTTGAATGCCATGCGGCGGAACTGCTGCTCGACGGCGTCCATGGGGAGCCCGAGCTCGCGGACCGTCAGCAGGGCCTGCTCGTAGGAGTACGCCCCGTCGCGGTTGAAGTCGAAATGTCGCAGGCCGCCGAGCGACTGCATGTGGAGCTTCGCCCGACCCGTCGGCCGATCGAAGCGCCGGGTCATGAAGTGGCGCCTACCGCCCTCCTCGAACAGGCGGGTCGGGGCCATCTCGACTCCCGCCGCGGCAGCCATCCGCGCGTAGGCGAGCTCGATGGCCCCGTATCCCTGCGGATCCTCGAGGCTCTCGCGGTCGCCGTCGCCGCTGACGCCGTCGAACTTCAGCAGCCAGTGCTCGAAACCCGATGGCGCCTCCACCTGTCCCGAGCGGACGCGGCCGGACTCCGGGTCCCAGGCGATCATCGCCTTCGCCCGCGCGCCGCCCGCCGACATCCCGACGCTGAGGATCTCGAGCAGTCCGCTCTCCTCCTCGCCCGCGGCGACGGTCGTCTCGAAGCCGTCGCGCTCGGAGAGGATCTCGGAGGCCAGTCGGACCAGCTCGGCGACCTGGATGTCATCTTCCTCGGTCGGGTCGGGGCCTTTGGTGGGCACGAACTCGAGCGCGCCCATGCCGCGGGAGCCCATGTAACAGAGGCGCTCGACCGCGCTCGCGCTCTCCGGCGCGCGCCCCTGCCGGGCGAGCCAGCGGTTGATCAGCGCGTTGCCGTAGCGGTCCGGGAGCGAGTCGGCGAGCATCCCCGGTAGCCCCTTGAAGGCGTCGTGGCCGAGCGCGGGGAAGGCGTAGGGCTCGCGGCGGAGGGGCATTGCGAGGGGAGAGACCTCGATACCCCCGGTGGCGAACTCGGGGGTGTACTGGAAGACCGCGGTGTCCTCGCCGTCTTCCAGCAGGACGGCGCCGATGATGCTGCCCCAGAGCCGGACGCCCGCCTGCTCGCTCATGACGACGGTTCGTCGCCGGGTTCGTCACCCCATCGCCATGGCTCGTTCGGGGTCGACTCCGAAGCGGCTCGCCGACCTCCGGCCCGACGGCGGCGGCGCCCTTCCAGCCGCAGGCGCTCCACCGGGCTGGGGAGCGGTTCCGGTATCAGGCGATCGAGGACCTCGAGTCGGCCAAGGGCACGAAGGACGCGGATCAGGCTGTTCGACCTGACCGCCTCGCCTGCCTCGAGCCGCTCGACGGTGCGCTTGGAGACGCCGGCTTCCCTCGCCAGATCGGCTTGGCTGAGGTTCTTTTCCAGGCGAGTCCGCGCCAGCCGTACGCCGAGCTCACGAAGGACCAGGTCGTCCGGGGTGTTGGCTTGGATCAGCATAAGTCGTCTTAACTGTCGAGTAGAGGGCAAGAATGCTTCTAATACGCCACCTATGGCGAATCCCATTGTAGCGTGGGTGATTAGAGATCTGCGAGATCAAGTCGTCAGAAACGACGACTATCAGCGAATCGTGGGAGTAATTCGCCGTTTGCGGCGAGTACCTCGCGGGCGATCTGCTTGGCGAAGGCGATGATGGTCATCATCGGATTGACCCCGAGGGCGGTCGGGAAGAGCGAGGCGTCGGCGACGTAGAGGCCGGCGGTGCCGTGGAGGGAGCCGTCGGGGGCGCAGGCGCCCTCGCGTGGGTCGACCGCGATGCGGGCCGTGCCCATCGGGTGGAAGCCCTCGAGGCGGAGCTCGGAGGGCTTGAAGGCGGTGGCCTCGAAGGCCGGCAGGTCGCCGGGGCGGAGGGCCGGGACGCGGGCGAGGTTGGGATAGACCTCGACGGCGCCGGCGGCGAAGTGGACTTCGGCGGCGCGGGCGATTCCGTAGACGGCGCGGGCGGCGTCCTCACGGGTGAGGTCGTAGGACATGCGCACGCCGCCCGAGCCGATACGGACGCGGCCCTCGGAGCGGTCGGTCACCTGGACCCCGATCGAGGCGACGTGGCGGAGATCGAGGAGGGCCCGCTGGTGCTCGGCGCCGGACCCCGCGAGCCAGGCGCCGCCGAAGGCGGGCGGCGTGAAGGTCGCCTCGAGGAGAACGCCTCGTGACTCCCACTCGTCGAGGTAGTAGCTCTGCATGACCCCGTCCCAGCCGCGGACCTCCTCCTCGTAGCGGGCGCCGACCCAGCAGGCGGGGTGGACGTGGAGGTTGCGGCCGACCGCGTCGTTGCCGAGGCCCGAGCGCAGCAGCAGCTCCGGGGTGCCGAGCGCGCCGCCGGCGGCGATCACGGCCCGTCGGGCGCGGACCGTGAACGGGCGGGGCGGCCCGTCGTCCCCGCCCACCTCGCAGGCGACGCCGACGGTGCGTCCGTCCTCGACCAGGATGCGCCGGGCTTCGACCCCGGCCCGGACCCGCGCCCCGGCGGCGACCGCCCGCGGCAGGTAGGAGACGTGCATGCCGCGCTTGGCGTCGATCGGACAGCCGAAGGGGCAGGAGCTGCACTGGTCGCAGGTCCCCGCGTTGCGGGCGATCGGGCCGCCGCTCACGCCGAGTGCCGCCGCGCCCTCCATCGCCAGCTGCCCGTTGCGTCCCATCGTCGCCGGGTCGAGGGGCGTGACGCGGAGGGTCTCCTCGGCCTCGGCGAAGTCGGCGTCGAGGCCGCCCGCCCAGTCGATGCCGAAGCGTCGGTTCCAGTCGGCCAGGACCTCCTCGGGCGCCCGGAAGCAGGTACCGGAGTTGACGACGGTGGTGCCGCCGACCACCCGTCCCACCGGGACGACGATCGGCGGGCGGCCCGCGGCGACGGTGAGGCCGGCGCCGCGGTAGAGGCTCCCGATCGCGTCGAGGCGGTCGGTCGGATAGGAGTCGCGTTCGTAGTGGGCGCCTGCCTCGAGGACGATCACGTCGATGCCTGCCTCGGCCAGGGTCGCCGCCGCGACGGCGCCGCCCGCGCCGGAGCCGACGATCACCACGTCGGCTTCCTCGCCCTCGCCGTGCGCGATCGTGTCGCCGAGGGTGCCGGCGGGCTCGGGGCGCTCGCCGCCGGAGAGCGCGCAGCGGATCTCGTTGCCGACCTTCGCCTCGACCTCTGGCGCGATCGCGTAGCCGAGGGTGGAGAAGAGCTTCGCCATCAGCAGCAGGTCGTGTTTGACCGAGAGCCGTGAGCCTTCGAGGCGCTTCATGACGCGTTCGCGCCCGGTCTGGTCGAGGCGGCTGAAGCGTCGGGGAAAGGGCAGCCACTCGAAGGCCCGCAGGCCGAGGCGCAGCTGCAGGAGGAAGCTCGGGGGGACGGAGGCGAGGAAGTCGGCGACCGGCTCGGCGACGGCGATCTCGCGTTCCGCCGCGGGCGCGCCGTCGACGCCAGGCGCCATCGTCGCGGCGATCGCGGCGAGCGTGCGCCGTTCGGG
>JAFDWD010000262.1 GCA_018268695.1 Actinomycetota bacterium | reverse complement strand
GCCTCGCCAGGTCGATCGCCTGGTCTACCGCCTGCCCTGCCGTGTCGGAGCCATCGGTCCCGACCACGATCCGAGTGAACATCCCGCCTCCTCAAGCTCGCTCACCGTGCCGCGCCGATACTAGCGGCGGCGGGGACCGCTACCGGGTGACGCCGTATTCGGGCTGGTGTTCTTCGATGAAGGTCTTCGGGAGGCCGTGGAAGCGGGCTCCCATGATTTCTTCGGGCGTGGTCGAGAGCCGGACGGCCGCGATCACCATCGAGGCGACGAGGCAGACGACCAGCAGCACCATCCCGAATTTCCAGAGATAAGGCACACGGGGACCCTAGAGGGCGGTTAGTCTGCGCGCATGGCGTTGGACAGGGTTGCCGACGGCGTGTGGCTGCTGCGCGGGGACATCCGCGGGGCGATGAACATCTACTTCATCGAGGACGGCGACGGGGTCGTCCAGTTCGACGCCGGGACGAAGTCGATGCGCAAGAAGGCGGCGGAGGCGGCGCGGGAGCTCGGCGGGTTGAAGCGGATCGTCCTCGGGCACGCCCACGCCGACCACCGCGGCACCGCTCCCTACCTGGGCGCCCCGGTCTTCTGCCACCCCGACGAAGTGACCGACGCCGAAGGCGACAAGGCGGTGACGCCGTACTTCAACCTCTCGCTGCTGCCGGTGGCGCCGGTGCGGTGGATCTACCCGCTGCTGCTGCGCTGGTGGGACGGCGGCGCGGTGAAGGTCAACGGCACGGTGTCGGAGGGCGACGAGGTGGCGGGATTCAAGGTGCTCCACTTCCCCGGGCACGCGCCGGGGCTGATCGGCCTGTGGCGGGAGAGCGACCGCGTCGCTCTGGTCTCCGACGTCGTCTACCTGGTCGACTCGGCGCGGCTGAAACCGCTGCCCCACGGCGAGGCGAGCGTCCCCCACCCCGCCTTCGCCTGGAACCACCAGGAGGCCAAGCGCAGCCTGCGGCGGCTGGCGGAGCTGGAACCCCTGGTCGTGGCGACCGGCCACGAGGCGCCACTGTGCGGCGAGAACCTGCGGCCGGTGCTCGAAGCGGCCGCCGAGAAGTTCTGAGCAAGACGGCGCCCGGCCGGGCGTCCGGCGGCCCGCTCCCATAGGTTTGCCTGCTGATGATCGGGACTTACGCCTCGGCGGCCTTGATCCTGCTGGCCTCGCTCCTGGTCGGCCGGGCGACCTTCTCGCTCGCCGGTCGGCGCGACTGGTGCTGGCTGGAGGGAGCGGTCGGCTACGGGGCGATCCTCACGGTCTCCGGGATCCTGGCGCGCGCCCCCGGACACGGGACGAGCGCGACCGTCGGCATCGTCGCCCTGATCCTCGTCGCCGCGGTGGTGGCGTGGCGACACGAGTACGAGATGCCGCCGCTCGGGGTCGGCCTGGCGACGGTCCTCGCGGTCGCCCTAGTCCTCTCCTTCCCCTTCGCCGTCAGCGGCCACTGGGGACTGCTCGGCGTCGGCTTCAACAACGACCTGGGGCTGCACCTCGCCTGGGCGGAGTGGCTGCGCAGCGGCGTCGGGCCGGCGCCCGACCCGGGCTACCCGCTCGGCCCGCACGGCATCGCGGTGGTGACCGCCGCCTTCCCCGGCCTCAGCCTCGGCCAGGCCTTCATCGGCGAGATCTTCGCGATCGGCATCCTCACGGCGCTGACCGCGCTCGGGGCGATCGGCGGGATCGCCGGCTGGCGCCGGGTGGTCGGCGCGACCCTCGTCGCGGTCACCTACATTGCCGCCTCCTACTTCGCCCAGGCAGCCTTCAAGGAGACCGCCGAGGCGCTCTTCGTCCTCGCCGTCGCGATCTACCTGATGCGGCCGCAGGCACCGCCACAGGGCCTCTGGCCGCGGGTCGGCTGGGCGCTGCCGATCGTCGCCGTCGCCGGCGGCGTCTTCTTCTGTTACTCCTTCGCCGGGATCGCCTGGCCGATCGCGATCG
>JAFDWD010000261.1 GCA_018268695.1 Actinomycetota bacterium | reverse complement strand
GCATAGCGAGACAAGCGTGCAGGGGGCCGTGGCCGAGACGGCCGTCGTCCTTTACTTCGTCCCTCGACCCCTCAGCGTCATTCGTTACAGGCGTTGGCGATTTCTTCGACGCCTTCGGAGCTCTTTTCGAAGACCATCGCTTCGGCGTCTTTCTGGGACATCTTTTCGACGCCTTCGACGACGCACTTGGCCAGTGCCGGGGTGACGCTTTCTTCTTCGGCCAGTTTTTCTTCCATGACCGCCGCGATGCCGGCCGGGTCGTAGTTGGTGAAGCCGAGGAAATCGTTGACCTTCCAGGTGCCTTCTTCCTTGGCCATTTCGACTTCGAGGCCCTGGCCCGAGAGGCTGCCGCCTTCGACTTCGACGTCGGCGGTCGCGGTTTCACCGTTTTCGGAGATGTTGGACACGGTGACCGATTCGGCGACTTCGGTTTCGGTTTCGACTTCTTCTTCGCAGGTTTCCAACGCTTCTTCGCCGGTCAGGCCAGTTTCGGTTTCGTTGAAGGCTTCGGTCTGGGCTTCGGTGCACTTGGACGGATCAGTGCTCGTCGCGGCGGTTTCGATGGCCTTTTCGATCGCGCCTTCTTCGCCACCGGAGCTGCTCGAGCCACCTCCACAAGCGCTCAGTGCCACCGCCATCGCGATCAGCGCGATCGGCACCAGCAATAGGGATTTCTTCACGGTTTCCTTTCGTCGGATTCAGCGCTCTTATCGCCGGATCCGTCGAAAACTTGAGAATCCCTAAGCAGGTTTCCGAAGTCCCGGATCGCCCGTAGGAACATATATATGAACATTCCTTCAGCTATTCTGGGACACCATGAGCCACGGCGCACACTCCGATCCGGCGGACCTCCTCGATCCCGGCCTCGCCCGGCAGGTCGCCGAGACGATGCAGGCATTGGCGACGCCCAGTCGGCTCCGCATCCTGGCGCGGCTCTACGACGGGCCCGCCTCGGTGGGGGAGATCGGCGAGGCGGTCGGGATGGACGGCTCGGCCGTCTCCCATCAGCTGCGCATCCTCCGGCACCTGGGGCTGGTGACCGGCGAGCGAGAAGGGCGGCGGGTCAACTACTCGCTGCACGACGAGCACGTCGGCCAACTGCTGGAGCAGGCGATGTCCCACGTCGAGCACCTGCGCCTCGGCCTCGCCGACCACGGGCGCCGGGCGCTCGAGGCGAGCGCCTGATGGAGTCCCACTCCCACGCTCACTCCCACGACCACGGCGCCGACCCCGGGCACGGGCACGGCCATAGCCACGGCCTGGTCGACTCCTCGATCAAGCGCTCGCGGGAGGGGCTCAAGGCGGTGGTGGCGAGCCTCGTGATCCTCGGCGCCACCGCGGCGCTGCAGATCGCCGTCTTCGCCCTCAGCGGCTCGATCGCCCTGCTCGCCGACCTGATCCACAACGTCGGCGACGCGCTCACGGCGGTGCCCCTCGGCGCCGCCTTCCTGATGCGCTCCTT
>JAFDWD010000260.1 GCA_018268695.1 Actinomycetota bacterium | reverse complement strand
GGAGATCTCCTTCAGCTTCAGCGCGCCCTCGAGCGCGGTCGGCAGGCCGATGTGGCGCCCGAGGTAGAGGAAGAACTCGCGCTGGGCGTGCTTCTCGGCGATCGCCCGGACGGGCTCTTCGACCGCGGCGAGGGTGTCGTCGATCTTCGTCGGCAGGGACTTCAGCTCGGCGACGAGCTCGGCGATCCGGGCCGGCGGCAGGGTCCCGCGCAACTCCGCGATCCGCAGCCCCAACAGGTACATGGCCGCCACCTGGGCGAGGAAGGTCTTGGTCGCGGCGACGCCGATCTCGAGCCCGGCGCGGGTGTAGAGGACCGCGTCGGAGTCGCGCGTCGCCTGGCTGCCCATGATGTTGGTGACGGCGAGGACCTTCGCCCCGGCCTCGCGGGCGAGGCGCATGGCCGCCAGGGTGTCGGCGGTCTCGCCGGACTGGGTGATGCCGATGACCAGGTCGCCCTCCCCTACCACCGGGTTGCGGTAGCGGTACTCGGAGGCGATGTCCATTTCGACCGGGACCCGCGCCCACTCCTCCATCGCGTAGCGGCCGATCAGGCCGGCGTGGTAGCTGGTGCCGCAGGCGACGATCACGATCCGCCCGACGTCGCGGAGGAACTCGTCGGAGAGGTCGACGTCGGAGAGGTCGACCCCGTCGGTGCCGGGCAGACGATCGGTGATCGTCTCGGCGACCGCGTCGGCCTGTTCGTGGATCTCCTTCAGCATGAAGGTCTCGTAGCCGCCCTTCTCGGCGGCTTCGGCGTCCCAGGTGACCTCCTCGGGAGCGCGCTCGATCGGGTTGCCCTCGGTGTCGGTGATCCGCACGCCGTCGGCTTCGATTTCGACCAGCTCGCCGTTTTCGATCGGCACCGCGACGCGGGTGTCGGCGAGGAAGGCGGGGATCGCGGAGGCGAGGAAGGTCTCCCCCTCGCCGACGCCGGCGACCAGCGGGCACTCCTTGCGGGCTCCGAGCAGGCGCCCGGGCTCGTCGGCGTGCATGGCGACGAAGGCGTAGTGGCCGCGGAGCTCGGCGTAGGCGGCGCGGGTCGCGGCGGCAAGATCGCCGTCGTAGTGGTGGGCGATCAGGTGGGCGACCACCTCGGCGTCGGTCTCCGAGGTGAAGGTCTCGCCTTCGGCGATCAGGCGCTTGCGCAGCTCGGCGTGGTTCTCGACGATCCCGTTGAGGACGATGTGGACCTTGCCCGAGCTGTC
>JAFDWD010000025.1 GCA_018268695.1 Actinomycetota bacterium | reverse complement strand
CGGCAACTCCCGCGTGGTCTACCCCCTCCTCGACCCCGCCACCGACGAAGGGGCCGCCGCGATCATCGCCGCCGCCTTCCCCGACCGCGAGGTCGTCGGCGTCCCCGACCGCGAGATCCTCCTCGGCGGGGGCAACATCCACTGCATCACCCAGCAGGTCCCGGCCTGAGGCGGCGTGGGGGCGCCTCGCGGCGTCCTCGGTCGCTCGCCTTCGGGTCACGCACTTGAGTGCGCTCCCCTCGGCTCGCTTCCTGCGTCCTTGCGAGGCTGGCCCACGCCGCCTCAGGCACCCGGGGGGACTTGGCCCTCGACGAGGGCCCTACGCCAACGTCGTTTCCGCCGCTCCCTCGCCCGGGGCGCGGACGGACTTCTCGACCAGCTTGCCCTCGCCTTCGCTGAAGCAGAGGCGGACGATGTGGTCGGGGGCGTCGCTCAGCTTCCAGAAGTTGCAGCTCGAGCCGCCCGGGGGCGGCGGGAAGAGGTGGACGTCATCTTCTTCGACTTCGTCTTCGTGCAGGCCGGTGCTGCCGAGCGCCTTGAGGACGGCGAGCGCGTCCTCGCCCTTGTGGAGCCGGCGGTACTGATCCGAGGACATTTCGTAGGTGAAGAGGTGGATGGTAGGCGGCGGGGCCGACTTCTCTTCTCCGCCGAAGACGATCCCGAGGACGACCAGGGCGGCGACGACGCCGAGGGTCCCCCAGGCGATGAGCGCGCGACGGCGCTGTCGTTGCCGGTAGCGCTTGTCGTCGGCCGTCGCGTCCACCTTCTCCCCGGCAGGATCGCAGACGACCGGCGCCCGCTTTCGCTAGCTTCCAGCCCATGAGTGGAGACATGGATTTTCGACGCGAACTTGGCCAACAGCTGCGGGTTGATTCGGTCCGCTCCTCCGATGCGGCGGGTTCGGGACATCCGACCTCCTCGATGTCGGCGGCGGACCTCCTGGCGGTGATGATCGACGGGCACCTGAAGCTCGACTTCGGCGAGCCGACCGACCCCCGCAACGACCACCTGATCTTCTCCAAGGGCCACGCGTCGCCGCTCTACTACTCGGTGCTGAAGGCGGTCGGGGCGATCGAGGACGACGAGCTGCTCACCTTCCGCAAGCTCGGCTCGCGGCT
>JAFDWD010000259.1 GCA_018268695.1 Actinomycetota bacterium | reverse complement strand
GAACATCGCCAGCGAGCCCTGGACGGAGACCAGCGAGCGGATGCCGGAGTCGCCCGCCTCGAGCTCCATGCAGGCGAGGCCGTAGGCGGTGGCGGAGGCGCCGGCGCAGCCGTAGCCCTCGAGGTGCATGCCGAGGACGTTCAGGTCGCCGAGTTCCTTCGCCAGCTCGAGCGGGATCGTGCCCTCCTCGAACCAGTCGCCGACGAAGGGGGTGACCTTGTCGCGGACGAAGGCGCGGACGGTGTCGCGGATGTCGCGCTCTTCGTCGGAGAGCATGCGGTCGATGTTGAGGAAGTCCTCGGGGCGGAGCGCGGGGGGAGCGGCGGTGCTGGAGCTCATCGGTTCCTTTCGATTTTCGAAAATCTGCGAGGATTGAACCAGATGACGACCGAGATGAACAGTGCCGGTGGTTCGGCGCGGCAGAATGGCGACGCTCTGGCGCCTCTGAAGATCCTTGATCTCTCGCGCGTCCTCGCGGGGCCTTTCGCGACCATGATGCTCGCCGATTTCGGCGCCGAGGTGACGAAGGTGGAGCGGCCCGGCGGCGGCGACGAAACCCGCTCCTGGGGCCCTCCCTATGACGAGCGTGGAGAGGCGACCTACTTCCAGTCGGTGAACCGCAACAAGGAGAGCGTCGTCCTCGACCTGTCGAGCGAGGAGGGTGTGGCCGAGCTGCGCCGCCGCGCCCGCGAGGCCGACGTCCTGGTGGAGAACTTCCGGCCCGGCCTGATGGCCGACAAGGGCCTCGGCTTCGAGACCCTGCGGGCCGAGAACCCGCGGCTCGTCTACTGCTCGATCACCGGCTTCGGCAGCGGCGAGGGCGGGGCGGCGCTGCCCGGCTACGACCTGCTGATCCAGGCCCTGGGCGGCCTGATGGGGATCACCGGTGCCCCCGACGGCGAACCGATGAAGGTCGGCGTCGCCGTGGTCGACGTCCTGGCGGGCCTCTTCGCCACGGTCGGGATCCTCACCGCGCTGCGCGCCCGCGACCAGACGGGCGAGGGCCAGCTGGTCGAGGTCGACCTCTACTCGGCTCTGCTCGCCGCGATGGTGAACCAGGGCTCCGCCTACACGATCGCCGGCGTCGTCCCGCAGCGCCTCGGCAACCGCCACCCGAGCATCTCGCCCTACGAGGTCTACGCGACCGCCGAGGGCGAGCTGGTCCTCGCGGTCGGCAACGACCGCCAGTTCGCCGCGCTCTGCGAGGAGCTCGGCGCGCCGGACCTGGCGACCGACGAGCGCTTCGCCACCAACTCCGATCGGGTCGCCAACCGCGTCGCCCTCGGCGCCGAGCTGGAACGCCTGCTCGCCGCCCGTCCCGCCGCCGACTGGTCGAGTGCCCTGCTCGCCCGCCGCGTCCCCGCCGGCCAGGTCAACGATCTCGGCGCCGCCTTCGCCTTCGCCGAGGGGATCGGCCTCGAGCCGACGGTCGAGATCCCCCGCGAGGACGGCTCTTCCGTGTTCCTGACCCGCAACCCGATCAAGCTCTCCGCGACCCCCGCGACCTACCGCTCGGCGCCGCCGAGGTTGCCGGAGGAGTAGGGCGACGAAAGGGACGCAAGGGTCTGCGGCAAACCCGGCCGTCTCGTCTACGATCCCCTGCACGCTTGTCTCGCATAGCGAGACAAGCGTGCAGGGGGCTGGCTGTGGCCGTGGCCGAGACGGCCGGGGGATGTGGGGGAGGCGCGGCGAGCCGGTTCGTACGCCGGGCCCCGAACGGTCAGGAATCTGCCGTGTTCCTTATCCGCCCATACGACGGATCTCGAACACCGCAAGGGTCCGCGTGGTTCGAAAAGGGCGCCATACGACCGTTCCGAACCACGGAGGCTCTTTG
>JAFDWD010000258.1 GCA_018268695.1 Actinomycetota bacterium | reverse complement strand
TTCCTCGTGTCGAGGTCGAACGCGACCACGTCGTTCCCCTCCTCGGCGAAGGCGACGGCGAGGGGGAGGCCTACATATCCAAGTCCGACGATTGCGATCTTCATGGGCGCGAGTCTAGATCGTCAAGTTCCCCCGACTCCTTTAGCATCGGCCGCCCAAATTCTCTGAGGAGGCGCAGTTGAGCGAGCAGCAGACGACCGAGTTCACCACCGATCAGGCCCAGCGCGAGGCCAGTGGCGCCCATACCTACGGCCGCTACCTCGAGGAGTTCGAGGTCGGAGCGACGTACAAGCACTGGCCGGCGAAGACCGTCACCGAGTCCGACGACCACCTCTTCTGCCTGATCACGATGAACCACCACCCGCTCCACATCAACGACGTCTACGCATCGGGGTCGCAGCAGGGCAAAAACGTCGTGGTCGGTCCGCTCGTCTACTCGCTCGCGCTCGGGATGTCGGTCTCCGACGTCTCCGGCAAGGCGATCGCCAACCTGGCGACCGAAGAGCTCTCCCACCCGAACCCGGTCTTCCACGGCGACACCCTCTTCTGCGAGACCGAGGTGCTCGAGGTGAAGCCGTCGCGCTCGAAACCGGACCGCGGCACGGTCAAGGTCCACACCCGGGTCCTCAACCAGGACGGCGTCTTGGTCGCCGAGTTCAAGCGACTGGTACTGGTTCCGAAGCGGCCCGCCTAGCGAGGCGATCGGCGACGATCGCGACGACCACCGGCTCGATCGCCGCCACCGCGCACGCCACCGCGGCGACGGCGATCACGCCGGCGACCGTCGCGACCCCTCCCGCCGCCGCAAGCTGTACGGCGAGCAGGGAGACGTAGATCGTCGCCAGCAGCGGGTAGCGCTTCTGCGTCATCAGCAGGGCCGAGCTGGGCAGCGTGGTGAAGTTGATCAACGCCGGTACCAGCATGAACTCGAAGATCAGGATCGAGTCCGGGTAGCGGCCGCCGTCGAGCAGCGGGATCACGAACGGCGCCGCCACCGCGGCGACGCCGATCAGCGCCGTGACCGGGAGGATCGTCCGCTTCAGCCAGTTGCGCAGCATGTCTGCCTGGGCGGCGGCCGAGTCGATCACGTCGCTCTGCGCGGTGCGCACCCGCATCACCGCCAAGAGGGAAGGCAGAGGGCCGAGGACGATCGCGATATATCGCAAGGCGGCGCCGTAGCTCGCGACCGCTTCGTCGTTGAGAAAGCCCGCGACGATGAAGATGTCGGCGTAGGCGAATCCCGCGGAGGCGAGGTAGTAGAGCGTCAGCCAGGCCGACTCACGGCCGAACTCGCGCGAGACGCCGCCGCCGAGGAGCGAGTCGGCACCCTGGCGCAGCATCGGGGCGCAGACGATGGCGCCGACCAGGCACGTCGCTCCCGCCACCGCTCCGGCGGTCACCGGCCCCGAGTCGATGAAGCCCGCCACCGCGGCGATCGCGACGACGATCAGCGCGGTGCCTCGGCCGACGCCGATCCAGCCCGCGCGGGCGAAGGAGAGATGCGCCTGATGGTGGTAGATCCCCAGTTCGACCACCGCGTAGCCGGCGGTGTAGGCGGCGGTGAGGGCGACGAAGAGGAGGCTGGAGCCCGTTTGGGCGCCCCCGGCGATCGCCACCCCGGCGATCGCGAGCGTTCCCACCGCGAGCACCAGGAGCAGGCTGGAGGCGATCGCGAGGCCGAATCCGGTCTCGTTCTCGTCGCCGCGCGACACGCGCTCGGCCTCGGTCCGCATGTAGCGCATGCGGATGCCGCCGGTCAGCGCGGCGCCGGCGAACTGCCCGATGTTGAGGAAGAGGACGAGATAGGCGAACGAGTTGGTGTAGAGGGCGCCGATGAAGAAGATCGTCGCCAGGGCGCTGAAACCCCGCCCGAGCACGTCGAGGACGAAGGTCGAGACGAATCCTCGGCGGAAGGTCGACTGTTTCTTGGGCTCCTCGGTCACGATCTCTGTTTGCTGATTCTCGACCAGGACTCCCGAATCCTGGAGCTGTGCCGATAATTCCGGAGTCGAGATGACCTCCCGAGCCCTGTACCGACCGCGATGAACCGCGCCGCGCCGCGCCTACGAGTCGATCTTCTCCCGGTCCTCATGGCCGCCCTCGGGGCGGCCGTCGTCGGCGTCCTGGTGGTCAAATCGCCTGCCGCCGCGGTGGTCTTCCTCGGCCTGATCGCCGTCGGCATCGCGACGCTCCGCTACGGCGCCTTCGCCGCGGCCGCCTCGGCCTTCGCGCTCCTGCCCTGGATGGTGACCCTGGAAGGGTTGATGCCGAACCAGGTCGGGACGCTGATCGCCTCCGGCGGGACGGCGGTGCTCCTGAGCATGTGCTGGCCGCTCGAATTCAAATCGCGGCTGATCCCGTTCTCGGCTTTCTTCTTCCTCGCCGTCACCCTCGGCCACCTGGCACTGGCCTCCGACAAAGAAGACTTCTTCCAGGCCGCCAAGTACATCGACTTCGCCTTCGTCGCGCTGGCGATCACCTCGAACCGCGGGATGCCGTTGATGCCGCGCTTCAAACGGCCCGTGTACGGCAGCTGCATCGCCGCGATGGGCGTGCACCTGGTCGTGATCCTCGCCGGCCTCGGCGAGGTAGGGACGTACTACCACGCCGGCGAGCGCCTCGGGTTCACCGGTGAGGCGCCGCATCCGCTGGCGCTGATGACGATGGTCATCGCGGCCGCCGGTCTGTGCACCAGCACCAGCCTGCGCAAAGGGCTCCTCTTCGCTCTCGGCGCCGTGCCGTCGGCCTTCACCGGGGTCCGCTCGGCGCTGCTCGGGCTGGCTGCGGCGCTGCTTACCTTCCTCGGCAAATCGGACGCGAAGCTGCGCGCCGCGATCGTCCTCCTGGTGATCGCCGCGATCGCCTTCGCGACCGGCGCGCTAGACGTGCTGACCAACCGGATCGCGACCCAGGGCAACGAATTCTCCTCGCTCTCCAGTGCCGGCTCCGGCCGTGGGGCGATCTGGACGGCGGCGCTGAACGGTTGGGACCACGCCGGCCCCTGGGCCTGGGTCTTCGGCACCGGGCTGCGCTCGATCCCGCACTTCGAGCTGAAGGAAGTGGGGGTCGAACTGATCGGCCACTCCGACATCGTCGAGGTGCTGGTGCAGTTCGGGGTCGTCGGCTTCGTCGGCTGGGTGGGGATCTGGCTCGGGCTTCTGCGCTCGCCGGCGAACTCGATCATCCTCGTCCCGATCCTGGTCTTCGGCGTCGTCAACGGGTCGCTGGAATACGTCTCCTCGCTGACGATCGGGCTGATCCTCGCCGCCTGCTTCGCCGATCCGCGTCGGCTTCCCGATTCGACCGGGTCGCCTCCCTCAGGCTGAGCGCACGGCCCGCGAGATCCGGAAGGCGATCTTGTCGGCGCCCGCGCGGGCGGTGGCGAGGCGGGTCTGCTGGGCGCGCCACCGACGCGCGTACTCCCCCAGCAGGGGCTCGTGCGTGATCAGCTGCAGGCCTTCCAGCATCGTCTGGTGAAGCTCCTGGTAGAAGGGTTTGGCGAGGTCGGGCCGGCCCCCGTGGTCGTAGAGGCTGTAGCGGGACCACCAGCCGACGTCGTAGCGCGGAAGCAGCTCGACCACGCCCGCGGCGCTCCGCTCGAAGAGCGCGCGAGCGTCCGTGTCGTCGACGGCGACGGCGAGCTCGTGGACGCCCCAGAGGGCGAAGATCCAGCCGTTCAGCACCGCGCAGGGCCTGGCCGTCGGATACTCCTCCAGCACCAGGGCGCCGTCGATCTCACGCTGCGCCCCGCCCGCGGAGACCGGCAGGCGGAGCGGCCCGAAGGCCTGGCGGGCGAGATCCAGGTACCGGTCCTCGCCGCTCAGCTGGTGGGCGCGGAGCAGGGTCGAGATCGCCTGCCCCTGGCCCATGGCCGAGATCCAGCCCGGGGCCAGGTCGTACTTCGGGGCGGGTAGCCCGGTCCGCCAGACGAGGCCGATCTCCTCGGTCGCCGAACGTTCGATCAGCCACTCGACCGCACTGATGAACGCGTCGTCGGTCGGGTCGCCGTCGAGCCGCCGTTCCCAGAGGCCCAGCGCGTACTGGGCGATCGGGATCACCCAGTCGTATTCGGTGTCCCGCATCTTCGCCTCGGTGAGGCGCGTCTTGCCGCTGAGGTCGCAGTAGTAGCCCGCGATCCCGTCCGGGTCGATGTGGCGACCGAGGGGCTGGGGCGAGAAGTCGACGCCGGCGCCGACCAGCGCGAGCACGGCGCGTTTGGCCTCGATCACCGCCCGGATGGGCAGCGGCGGCTCGTTGACGATCTCGACCTCGGAGTCATGGGTGGCTGACAAGGCAGCAATTATGATCGTGCCGCCCGTCCCGTCCATGCCCGCCTCCAGCACGCAACCTCCCAACGCTGCCGTCGCCTGCGTGAGCCTCGACCCGTCCGGGGAGGGAGGGATGGCGGAGGTCCTCCGTTCGCTCCTCGCCTCCTCGGTCGCCAAGCGCCACCGGATGCGGATGATCGTCACCTACGCGGTTGGATCGCCGGTCCAGAAGGCGCTTCGGTTCGGGTCGGCGCTGGTCGAACTCGGCGCCTGGTGCCTGGGCCGTGGGGTCCGGATCGTGCACATCCAAGGCGCCGTCCGCGGCAGCCTCTACCGCAAGTCGACCTGCGTCCTCCTCGCCCGCGCGCTGCGGCGCCCGGTCCTCTTCCAGATCCACGCGGGTCCCGGCGATATCGAAGATTTCGTCGCGGGTATCGACAAGGTGCGACTGCGCATCTTCGGCGCCGCCCTGCGCCGAGCGACGCGGATCGTCGCCGTCTCGAGCGAGAGCGCCCGCGCGGTCGAACGCTGCTTCGGGGTCGCCGACGTCGGGGTCCTGGCCAACCCGGTGCCGCCGGTGGCGGGCGGCGGGGTGGACGTCGGCGCCGACGACGACGTCCGCGTCCTCTACATCGGCGGCTTCTTCGATCCCGCCAAGGGCGGGGAGGTCCTGCTCGAGGCGCTCGCGACGGTCGCGGCCGAACGTCCCGCCGCCCGCTTTCGGCTGTTCGGCCCGGGGGATCCGCCGCCCGCGCTCACGCGGTTGGCGGGCCAGGCGCCGAACGTCGAGTGGGGCGGCTGGCTCGATGCCGACGCCAAGCGGGAGGCCTTCCGCACGGCCTCGGTCTTCGTATTGCCCTCGATCTCCGAGGGCCTGCCGATGGCACTGCTGGAGGCGATGGCCTGGGGAAGGGCGATCCTCGCGACCTCGATGGGCGGCGTCCTCGACCTGATCGAGGACGACGAGGACGGGCTGCTGGTCCCGCCGGGCGACGCGCCGGCCCTCGCCGCGGCGCTCCGTCGCCTGCTCGACGACCCGGGGCTGCGCCGTCGCCTGGCCGCGGCGGCGGAGCGCCGCTCCGGGGATTTCACCGAGGACGCGGTCTGGGGACGTCTGGAGACGATCTACGAGGAGATGGCGGCATGAGCACTCGCAAGCTGGGACGCACCGCCGACGCCGTCTTCCTCGGCTACCACGCGCTGGTCGACGACGGTCCCGAATTCCTCTCGATGAGCCCGGCGCTCTTCGAGGCGCAGCTCGACTTCCTCGTCGCCAAGGGCTACCGCTCCGGCACCCGGGCCGACCTCGACACGCTCGCCGCCGGCCGCCGCCTCCCGGCGAAGACCGCGTTCCTCACCTTCGACGACGGCTTCCTCGACACCTACGAGGTCGCGGCGCCACTGCTGGCGGACCGTGGCTTCACCGGCTTCGTCTTCGTCCTCCCGCGCCAGATGGGCGGCGCGCTCGCCTGGCCGGAGGTCGCCGGAGAGGTCGGTCGACATCCCGACACGATGCGGGCGATGAGCTGGGAGCAGGCCGAGGAGCTGGCCGCCAGAGGCTGGGAGATCGGTGCCCACACCCTCAGCCATCCGAAATTGACCGAGGTCGACGACGAGCGCCTCGCGGCCGAGCTGGGCGAGTCACGGCGCCTGGTCGCCGAGCGCCTCGGACGGTGCGACACCTTCGCCTACCCCTTCGGCCTTTGGGACGGGCGGGTCGAGCGCGCCGCGCAGGCCGCCGGCTACGCCTTCGCCTTCACCCTGCCGATCGACGCCCAAAGGGAGTCCCGACCGCTGGTGATCCCGCGTCTGACGATCGACGACCGCGACTCGGTGAGCCGCTTCCGCGCCAAGGTCAGCGTCGCCGGCCGGCTTCTCCTTTTCTCGCAGCTACGCCCGACGATCAGGAAGCTGCGCCGTCACCAGGTCTACTCGAACGCCGATTGACCAGTTCCCGGGCGACCATGCCGACGAACTTGAAGTTCGTCAGCAGGTACCGGCTGCCAAGCCGCCGCGGCTCCTGGAGCATCCGATAGAGCCACTCGAGGCCGGCCCGCTGGAAGGCCACCGGCGCACGCTTGGTCACTCCGGCGACGACGTCGATGGAACCGCCCACACCCATCGTGAAGGGCGCGCCGAGGTCGCGGCCGAGGCGGGCGAGGAAGTGCTCCTTGCGCGGTGAGCTCATCGCGACGAAGAGCATGTCGGCTTTGGAGTCGCGGATCGCCTGGGCGATCGCGTCGGTTTCCCCGTCCTCGAAGTAACCGTGCTGGGAGCCGGCGACGATCAGATCCGGCAGCTCTGCCCGCAGGTTCCCGATCGCGGTCTCGAGCACCTCCGGCCTGGCGCCGAGGAAGAACGCGCGGTAGCCGTGCTCGTTGGCTGCCCTCAGCATTTCGTGCATCAGGTCGATCCCCGCCACCCGTTCGGGCAGCCTGGTGCCGAGCAGGCGCGCCGCCCAGACGACGCTCTGTCCGTCGGCGGTGACCAGCCCCGCGTCCTCGACCCCGCGCCGCAGCTCCTCGTCGTCTCGCATCGAGACGAGCTTCGCCGCGTTGACGCTCATGTGCTGGAGGTAGCCACGCGAGTCGATCGCCGCGCGGCAGCGGGCGACCGCTTCCTCCATGTCGACTACGTCGAGGGGGGATCCGAGCAGGTGGACCCGGCCCCCGTTCGCGGGCGACTCGTCCATGGCAGTGGCCTCAGCGGCGGGCCTGGTCGGCCCGGTCGGCCGGTTTGGAGGCGCTGCCGTTGGCCCGTCCCCGCTCCGGCTCGGCGACGGCGCGCGGCGGGACCATCGCCGAGGCGGGACGGTAGTAGCTCGTCTCGGTCGGTCGCGGGGCTCCGTTGACGACGACGCCGACCAACGGCGCGTGCAGGCGCTGCAGATGCTCGGCCAGCCCCTCGACGCCGTCGCGGGTGCTCTCGCCCAGTCGCGCCACCGCCAGCACCGCGCCGACTTTGCCGAACAGCGGCAGGGCATCGGCGACCAGGGAGGCCGGCGGGGTATCGATGATCACCCGGTCGTACTCCGATTCGGCCCATTCGAGGAGTTTCACCATCCGTTTGCCCTCGAGCAGCTCGGCCGCGTTCGGCGGCAGCGGGCCGGCGGGGAGGATGTCCACGCCGGCGGCGCTGCGGATCGCCGACTCCGGGTGCTCGGCACCGGCGAGCACCATCCCCAGGCCGGGGCCGGGCTCGACCCCCGCGACCTGCGGGAGCGTCGGCCTGCGCATGTCGGCCTCGATCAGGAGGACCCGCTCGCCGGCGGCGGCGCTCGCCCGGGCGAGGCTCCAGGCGACCATCGTCTTGCCCTCTCGGGGGGCCGCCGAGGTGATCAGCAGTGAGCGGGAGGAGCGGCCCGCGTCGATGTAGCGAAGGTTCGCCCGCAGCATCATCATCGCCTCGTCGACCGTGGCGTCGGTGCCGCCCCGGCCGAGCGCCTTGCTGTGGGGGATCGTCCCCAGCGTCGGCACGCCGTAGAGCTCTTCGATCTCCTCGGCGCCGCGGATGCGGCGGTCGAACTGCTCACGCAGGAAGATGGCGGCGATCGCCAGGAGGATGCCGACGACCAACCCGAGCGCGACGTTGCGTTTGGTGTTCGGCGAGGAGGGGGATTCCGGCGCCGTCGCCTTCTGGGCCACTTCCGCGCGTCCGGTCTGGATCGTCGCCAACGCCTGAAGTTCGAGCACGCGGCGCTCCAGCGCCCGGCCGACGGGCCCGTTCGCTTCGGATTCGGAGAGGGTTTCCAGCTGGGCTTCGGCCAGCTTCTGGGCCCGCTTCACCTTTGCCGTTTCGATTTCGCGGCCGAAGGCGACGAACTCGTTGGCGAATTCGTTGGCCAGCTTGGCGGCGAACTCGGGCGAGGGATCGGTGGCCGCGATCGACACCAGTTCCGATTCTCCCTCGGGGCTGACTTCGACTTTTTCGCTCACTTCGTCGGCGGTGACGCCCTTGCCGATGGCCTTCGCGGTGCGCACCGAAAGGGTCGTCAGCGATGCCAGTTTGAGGTTGGTCGCCGCTTCGCGGGCCGGGTCGGAATTCGCCGCCGGTTCGGTCCCGAGGAGTCCCGCTTCGACCTGCTGGTTGGTGAAGAGGAGGGAGGCCGAGGCGGTGTATTCCTTGGTCTGCGACTTCGAGTAGGCCAGGGCGACGACCGGCGCGACGATGATGCAGATCAGCGCGATAACCCAGTTCCGCCGCAAGATCGCAAGCTCGCGGCTGAGCGCCGGTCGGTCCTCGGGTCGGTCGGTGGGCATCTGGGGGGAAGGCATCTTAATTTCGGTTCCTCAAGGCAAGATTGGGGGAATCAGTAGGCGCCGCGCCCGGAGAGCACGGCGGGAAGCGTGGCGATCAGGATCTCGATGTCCCGGGCCAGCGACCAGCCGGCGACGTACTGGTAATCGAAACGAACCATCTCCTGAAAGGGGCTCTGCGAGCGTCCGTAGATCTGCCATGGCCCGGTCAGCCCGGGTCGCAGCTCGGCCCGACGCAGGTGCCAGTCTTCGAGCGCCTCCGCCTCGCGGAAGATGATCGGCCGGGGGCCGACCAGGCTCATGTCTCCGCGCAGGACGTTGACCAGCTGCGGCAGCTCGTCGATCGAGGTGCGGCGGATCAGCCGGCCCACCCTGGTGATCCGCGGGTCGTCGCGGATCTTGAACATCACGCCGTCGGTCGACTCGTTCTCTTCTTCGAGCGACGTCTTCCGCTCCTCCGCGTCCTCGTACATCGAGCGGAACTTGAGCACCTCGAAGGGCTCGTTGTAGCGGCCGGCGCGACGCTGGCGGAAGAAGACGGGACCGGGGGACTCGATCCGGATCGCCGCCATCACCGCGAGCAGGATCGGCGACAGGACGATGAGCGCGAGGGCGGAGCCCGCGATGTCGACGGTGCGCTTGGCGAGTTGGGCGCTGCGGGTCAGGCGCGCCGGGCCGAGCGAGATCAAGGGGAGGCCGCCGACCTGGTCCAGGGCGCGCGCCCCGTCCAGGAACTCGAAGAGCCGGGGCACGACGTCGATGGCGACGCCGGCATCGCGACAGGTCCGGATCGCGGTCAGGAGCTGCTCGTGGCTCGCCCGCGAGAAGGCGATGATCACCCGGTCGA
This sequence comes from Actinomycetota bacterium, assembly GCA_018268695.1. The sequence continues at coordinate 6,179 of JAFDWD010000258.1, read as the reverse complement.
TCCGCCGCCCGATCAAGAGCTGGGAGAGTTCGGAGAAGCCACCGAGGAGGGGCAGGTCGACTTCGCCGATCGGGTGGTAGTCGTCGTCGACGACGCCGATCGGGACGAGGCCGTACTGGCTGTTGTTGCGCAGCTTGCCGATCAGTTGGCCGGCGACCATCCCGGAGCCGAGGATCAGCGTCCGCTGCCGCAGGTCGGCGACCCGGTGGATGCGGGTGCGCACGACCGTCCGGCAGGCGACGTCGATGAGGCCCAGGAGCACCATGCAGGAGAGGGCGGTCGCCGCCGGAGATCCCAGTTGCAGAAGGGCGGCGGCACCGAAGACGGGCCAGCTGAGGAGCATCAGCCCGACGCAGAAGGGTGCCACTTCGTTCAGCGAGGAGGCCCAGGCGCTGAGGCGGTCACCGCTATGCAGGCCGAGGGCGAAGGAGAGGAAGCTCCAGAGGGCCGCGGTGATCAACCCGAAGCCGATGATCGCCGGGGCGCTGGCGCCAGGCTCGAAGATCACGCCCGCGATCAAGCCCGCCAGCAGGGCGGAGATCAGGTCCGCGGCCCACAGTCGGTGGCCGAGGACGATGCCACGGCGGCGTGCCTTCAACGCGGATGCGGGAAGGCGCAGATCGCTGGCTCGCGTTCCGGTGCTGGTGGCGGTCGAACTCTCCATCGCCGGTCTCACCGATCGGACGGGAGGTCGACCCGATGCTCTGTCGGCGGTGCGGGGTTCACGCTGTAGATATCGTCCTCAGGACACGAGACTTGAGAATGGGAAATGCCACCCACCCCAACCATAGAGGCCTCAGGTTCGATGCGCGGGGAACCTCGGCGCCCCTGGGCAAAACCCGGCAAACGGCCTAGTCGGACATCACCGCGGCCAGTGAAGTGCCGACCACGATGTTGTCGTGTTCGACGACGCTGACGCCCGTGCTGGAGGCGCTCCGGTAGATGCCGGCCTTCAGATACGTTTCCGCGGCCTGGATGGTTTCCCCGTACATCCGGGTCTGCCCGTTCAGGAGGGTCTGCTGAGCCCCGTCGAGCCACAGTTCGACGAATCCTTGACTCGGGTCGCGCGCGAGGTTGACCCGGTAGGCCAGGTCATACCAGCGTTCTTCTTCGAGCTGGGCCCCCCGCCAGAACGACGGTGAGCCGTCGCCGGCGCCGAAGCTGAGCCGCCTGGCGGAATCGAGGAAGGTGGCGATCCCCGGTGAGCCCGACCACGGCGTCTCGTGCAGCTGGTCGATCAGCTGCCAAGGACCCTGGAAGGTGTAGCCGAAGGGCACGCGGATGTCGTCGCGGACGTAGATGTCTTCGCCTTCGTGGAAGGTCGGACCGGTGATCTCGGACCGCTGTGAGCCGGTTTCCGGCTCGACATCGCCCGGGCGCACTTCAAAGCGGCCGGCGCCGCTGCCCTCGTAGGGATGAGCCGGGTTGATCGTCGCCCGGGTGGGGAGGGACTGCACGAGCAGGCCGGAGAAGCTGCCGTCGAACAGCTCGGCGAAGGTGACCGTGCCTTCCGGGGCCGGCGGCGTCGGGGGCGGGGGCGATTCAGCCTGGGTCGCCGGGAGCCCGCTCGGTGGGCCGGCCGCGGGCGCCTTGGAGGTGCGTCCGTTGATCCGCTTGGTGGCGTGCTTGTGCTTGTGCTTGTGAGCACGATGTGCGTGGTGGTGGCGATGGTGGTGGCGCTTATGGGAGCCGTCGCGGCCCTGCTTGGCGCCCGCGGCCACCGCTCCCGCGGGCATCATGAGGAGGCCGCAGGCCAGGACCGAGGCGATCGCGGCGAGCAGCCGACGGCGGGGCACCATGGCGCACCCATCGGGGCCGGTCAAAGGTCTCTGGATGCCCCGCTGCCTCATTGGACGGATTGGCCATACCCGACTGGACGGATATCCACACCCTATGGTGCGGACCGGCTGGACGGTCTAGTGGGGCAGCTCCGTGATGACCAAGGAGTCGTCTTCGATCCTGCTGATGCCGTGGCTGTAGCGGGAGCGGTAGATGCCGGTCTTCAGATAGGTGTGCTTCATCTGCGTGGTGAAGCCGTACTGACGGAAATGGCCGTCGCGGAGCCGCTGCTTCTTGCCGTCGAACCAGACTTCCATGAAGCCGACCTTCGGATCGCTGGAGAACTTGACCCGGTAGGTGAGGTCGTACCAGCGTTCGGTCGCCAGCGGCTTCGACTGCCAATCGAGCTCGGTGGCATCGCCATGGCCGATCCGGATCCGGCGGTCGGAGGTGAGGAAGATGGCGGTGCCGGGAGATCCGCCCCAGCCTTCGGCCTCGTGGAACTGCTGGATCAGCTGCCACGGCCCCTGGAAGCTGTTGTCCTTGGGGATGCGGAACGCGGTGCGGACGTAGATGTCGTCGCCTTCTTCGAAGGTCGGGCCGGTGCCCTCGGCGCGCTGGGAGCCGGTCTGCGGCTCGACGTCCCCGGGGCGCACTTCGAAGAGGGCGTTGCCGTCGCCTTCGTAAGGTTGCCGGTGGACGATGCGGGCTCGGTGGGGCAGCGCCTGCATGAACCATTCAGGGAAGCCTTCGCGTTCGAAGTTGCTCACGAACACGACCTTCCCCGGCATCTTCGGACCTTCGAGTTGCGAGGTGGACGCCTTGCGCGTCGAGGCGGTCGCGGTCGAGGCGGTGCTCCCGTCGGCCTCGCTGCCGCCTCCGCAGGACACCACGGCGACCGCCAGCGCGGTGGCGGCGAGGCCGAGGACGATGATCCGCGGCAGGAGGCGCCGGCGGAGAAGGGGAGACCCGGGGGGCACCGGCGAAGTCTATGAGCCGTCCTTAAAGCGTCGGCAAAAGCGTCTCTCAGGCCCTATCCCGCATCGTGATGCGGAATCTGAAGGCCTGCTCGCCTCCGGTGCCCTGGCCCCGGGCGCGGACGAACGCTCGCGGTTCCATCACTCCGTAGCGGGGCGAGTAGAGCTCCTCGGCGACCGCGAACTCGACCCCCGCGCCCTCGATCCTCATCCGCGTCGTCGCGAAGGTCACGGTCACTCCGTCCGGCTCCGTCTCGACTCCCTCGTTCGCCCCCAGGGGGAAGGTCCAGAGGAGGTCGTGCGGTCCGGCGCCGGCCACGGTGTCGACGATCGTCAGCGCCTCGGCCTCCGGGTCGAGCTCGAGGCGCCGCCGGTACCGGAGCGGCGCCGCGAGGTGCTCGAAGCCGTGGTGAAGCCCTTCGAAGCTCGGCCGCGGGCCGTCCGCCTCAAAGGCGATCGCCTCCGCCCGGGTGCGATCGCCGAGCGGGAAGCGCGGCGGCTCGGGAAGCGGGTTCTGCTCCTCGCCGTCGGGCTGCATGGTTGCGTGGAAGGCGGTCGATCGGAAGCGTTTGCGGAGCGTCGGGTCGGGGGCGTAGCGAAAGGCGCCTGGGTCCTCGATCAACGGCACGCCGCGGTGCGAGAGCTCGAAGGACAGCTGGTCGTTGTGGGCATGGCCGCCCTCGCCGCCGAGGCCGGTGTCGCCGCAGCGGACCAGCAGGTAGGTCGCACCGCCACGGAGGACGTAGTAGCCGCCGGCCGGAAACGCGGCGGAACCGGCCGCGTCCGCCGGTGGGGGCGTCCGTCCGGCCTGGCGGAAGAGGTGGCGATGGTCGCGCGGGTCGGCCTTGCCGTAGTCGTCGAGCGGCAGGAAGCGGCCGTCGTCGTTGTCGCCGATCTGGGGCGCCAGCCCGTCGGGGCGGGTGTAGGCGGCGGTGAAGGCGAGCATCAGGTCGAGCTTGCGGTCGAAGGAGGACGGGGGTGCCTTCGCCGGGTCGGCGCGGAGGACGTCGGCACCGCAGATGAACAACTCGGTCACCAGCCGGTGGTAGGGGATCGAGGCCTCGTGGGCGCAACCGTCCGCACGTACCTCGTGGTCCATCTCGGCGAGCAGCTCCCCGCGGGCCCAGTCCAGCCAGGCCGCTCCCTCCGCTCCCTCGCGGAAGAGGGCGGCGACGACCAGCAGGCCGACGACGTCGGAGAGGTAGTGGTTGCTACGCACCGGCGCCCACTCCGGGTGCTCGCGGATGAAGCGGCCGTGCAGCAGGAGCGATGCCGCCACCGGCTCTGCCCACGGTCGGGAAGCCGCCTCGGGGCCGGCGATGACCAGCGCGGCGACCCAGTTGGCGGCGCGGATGGCGACGTCCATGGTGCAGACCCAGTTGACCCCGAACTCGACCGGGTTGGCCTCGACCCAGGCGCTCAGCTGCGCTCCCAGCTCATCGAGGTAGGCCTCGTCGCCGGTGAGGCGGAAGGCCGCCGCCAGCAGCGGCAGGTGCTGGGAGCGCGAGAGCTCCCACGGCATCTTCACGTCCGCGCCCGGAACGTAGGTCGGCAGAAGGTCCGCGTATCTCATCTCCCAGCGGTGGCCGTGGAGGAAGTCGGCGCTCCAGTCGATCCGGGGCCCGAGCTCGGTCGGCCCGGACCCGAGGAGGTCGAACCGATGGGCCGCGACCGCGTCGGCTCGGTCCAGCAGGTCCTGGCGTGCGGCGGCGTCGAGCCCGGCCAGCGAATCCTCGAAGCGGGCCACGGTGGGGAGCGCCCGCAGCGCCGGGCCGCGGAGGGCGTCGGCGAGCTCGAGCCCACCCAACGCCCGTCGCAGCTCCTCCCGGCCGACGCTCGGCGGCCTGCGGGCGAGCCGGCGGGCGCGGATCCGGGCGCGCACCGGATCGATGGTGCGGCGGCCGAGCGCAGCCGCGATCCGACGCGGGCCGGCGGCGCGCACCCGTCCCAGCAACGCCCCGGGGTTACGCCGGTGAGATCTCAAGATGGCTGGAATTTAGTGTCCTGACTCATAAGTTGGTCCTTGCCACGGTCGGCGATCCACTCGCCGGATGTGGCACCCAACTTATGAGTCAGGACACTAGCCGGGCCCCGCCTTCTCGACTATCCTCGCCGCCGACTCGGATGTCGGACGCCACGGCCGCCAATCACGCCGCATCAAGCAGCCGCCGCCGTCGGATGGTGATCGTCTCGGGGTTCGGCGAGGACGCGATGACCCCGCGCGGCCAGCGCACCCAGCAGCTGATCAAGGCGCTCGGGGGCGGCTGGGAGGTCGAGCTGATCTCGATGCCCGCCCAGGGCCATCGTGGCGGTGGCGGCACCTCGGGCCGCAGCCGCGCCCGCAGCTTCGCCAGCTGGGCGGTCGCGCAGACGCTCTTCGATCGCTGGGAGCCGTGGTCCCGCAAGCGTTTCTCCGGCTGGCGGCCCGCCGCCGACGCCGCGGTCCTGGTGGTCGCCCCGTGGTCGCCGGCGGCGATCGCGGCGCCGCGGCTTCGCGCCGCCGGCATCCCGTACGTGATCGATGCGGGAGACCCTTGGGCGGTCGGCCTGGACGACCTCGAACGGACGATCGCCGCGCGGCGATCGCTGCGGGCCGAGAAGCCGATCTGGGAAGGAGCGGCCGGGGCGATCCTGACCACGCCCCAGCAGGCGTCGCGGATGCGGGCCAAGTATCCGGACCTGCCGATCCTGGCGCGACCGAACGGCTACGAAGCGCCCGACGAGGCGGCGCCGCCGCCGGCCCGGTCGGCCCCCGATCCGAAGGTGCTGCGGCTCGTCCACCTCGGCGTGATCTACGCGGCGCGGCTCGACATCATGCCCCTGCTCCGCCGGCTGAAGGACAGTGGCCGCTGGGAGACGATCCGCTTCGACCAGTTCGGCGCCGACCCCGAGGGGATGCTCGCCGACGCTCCCGCCGGGATCGAGGTCCACAACCACGCCGCGATCCCCTGGGCCGACGTGGTCGCGCGGAGCGGCGAGTTCGACGCCGCCCTGGTGCTTGGCAACGAGCTCGGCGAACTGCTGCCCAGCAAGGCGATCCAGTATCTGACCCTGCCGATCCCGCGGATCGCGGTCACCGACACCGAGCGCGACGACGCGCTCGCCGACTTCGCCGGCGACCACACCGCCTGGCTTGCCATCGCCCCGGACGAGCCGGACGCGGCCCGGCTGATCGCCGACCACGTCGAGCACCCCTGGACCGCGGCCGAGCTGGCACCGCCTCACGCCGATTCCTGGGCCGCCGTCGGCGCCGAGCTGGCCGGCTTCGTCGAGAGCTGCGTGGCCGCTCCGGCCGCCGTCGACGCTTAGCTGGTTGATCGGACGCAAAGGCTGGCGTCAAGCACGGCCGTCTCGTCCACGCCCCCCTGCACGCTTGTCTCGCACATCGAGACAAGCGTGCAGGGGGGCTGGCTGTGGCCGTGG
>JAFDWD010000257.1 GCA_018268695.1 Actinomycetota bacterium | reverse complement strand
GGCCGGGACCGATCCGCTCGCCGTCGCCCAGCACTACGTCGAGACGATCGACCTGAACAAGCGCTCGGGCCTGTACCTCACCTTCTACTCCGACGGCGACAAGCGCGAGCGGGGCAGTGCCCTGGTGCGGTTGAAGCGCCTCTACCGCGCTGCCGGGCTGCCGCTGGAGGGCACCGAGCTGCCCGATTACTTGCCGGTGATGCTCGAGTTTGCCGCCACCGCGCCGGCCGGCCGCGGCGAGATCGTCCTGCGCGAGAATCGCGCCGCGCTGGAGCTGTTGCGGCTCAGCCTGCGCGACCTCGGCAGCCCCTACGCGGACGTGCTGGACGCCGTCTGCGAGACGGTCGGCGCCCCTTCCGCGGCCGAGCGGGTACGGGTCGGCAGGCTCGCCGCGGCCGGGCCGCCGCAGGAGCTGGTCGGGCTCGAGCCCTTCGCCCCGCCTGAGGTGATGCCGGAAGCGCAGGCGAGAAGGTGAGCGCCGGCGAGATCCTGCTCTGGGTGATCCTGCCCTTCGTCGCGATGACGACGTTCGTGGTCGGCCACTGGTGGCGCTACCGCACCGACCAGTTCGCCTGGACCAGTCGCTCCACCCAGTTGCTCGACCGTCGCGTTCTCGGCTGGGCGAGTCCCGCCTTCCACTACGGCGCTCTGGCGGCGATCGGGGGGCACGTGATCGGGCTCTGCATCCCGCCCTCGCTGACCGCCTCGATCGGGATCTCCGAGGGCTTCTACCGCTGGTTCGCGGGAGTCGCCGGCGGGATCGCCGGGCTTGTGACCCTGATCGGCTTCCTCGGCCTTCTCTACCGCCGCACCACCAGCCCCCGGGTCCGCCGTACGACCAGCCGGATGGACATGCTCACCTACCTGCTGCTCACGGTGCTGATCCTGCTCGGCTGCTGGATGACCTTCTTCCACACGCTCTTCACCGGCGATCCCTACAACTACCGCGACACGATCGGCGATTGGTGGCGTTCGCTCTTCTACCTGAATCCCGATGTGGACGCCGTCAAGGGCGCGCCGCTCATCTACCAGCTGCACGCGATCATCGCCTGGGGGTTCTGGGCGGCCTTCCCGTTCAGCCGCCTCGTCCACGCCTGGAGCATCCCCCTGCAGTACCTGGGCCGGCCGTACATCCTCTACCGGCGACGTTACGCATCGCGCTGATGTTCACCAGGCGCCTCGCGTCCGGTGGCGCCGACCTGCTGCTGGCCGCGGTGCCGCCTGCCTCCGGCGCGGTCGTGATGGGCACCGGGATCGTCTCGGTGGGTCTGGCGCTGGACGGTCGCGAGCAGCTGTCGGAGGTGCTGTTGGTCTTGGACGGGATCGCCTGGGTGGTCCTCGCGATCCTGCTTCCGGCCCGTGCTCTGCGCGACCGTGCACGTTTCCGCGATGACCTGGGTACCCCCGCCGCCTTCACTGCCGTCGCCGGCACCGGGGTGCTGGGCACGCGGTTGACGCTGCTCGGCTGGAACTGGGCAGGCAGCTTCCTGCTCGTCGTCGCCCTGCTGGTCTGGCTTGGCCTCGTCGGGCCGGTCCTGCGCGATTGGAGGACGCCGACGGTAGGTGCCTCGTTCATCATCACCGTCGGCACCGAGTCGATCGCCCTGCTCGCCGCCGCCCTGGCCGACGCCTATCGCGCCGAGTGGCTCCTTGTCGCCTCCTTGCCGCCGTTTCTCCTCGGCCTCGCCTTCTACCCCTGGGTGCTGCGACATTTCGAGTTTCGCCAGCTCGCCGTCGGAGCGGGCGATCATTGGGTCACCGGCGGCGCGCTCGCGATCTCGACCGTCGTCGCGGGGCGGATCGCACTTGCCTACGAGCGCATCGAGCCCGGTGGCGGTGCCCTCGGCGCGCTCAGAGGCATCGCACTCGCGCTCTGGATCGCGGCGATCGCCTGGTTGCCGGTCCTCCTCGCCGCCGAGGTGTGCCGGCCGCGCCTGGGGTATGGGGTACGCCGCTGGTCGACGGTCTTCCCGGTCGGCATGTACGCGGCCTGCAGCTTCGTCGTCGGCTCGGTCGTGCCGGCGCCGGCGATCACGTACTTCGCCGAGGTCTGGATCTGGGTGGCGATCGCCGTCTGGGCCGTCGTCGCGGCCGGCCTCGTCGCGGCCGCCTCTCGCGACCTGAGGCACTTGTTCAGTTGATGAGCCCCTCGACGTCGCTGCGGCGCACCAACTCCCTGCAGTGCCCACCTCGCCGGGCGAAGGTAGACCTCAGTCGACCGCGATCTTGACCTCGCCGCCTTCAACGGTGACGGGGAAGGTGGTGACCGGCTTGAAGGCCGGAAGGCACAACGGCCAGCCGCTGCATAGGTCGAAGATCGAACCGTGGCGTGGGCATTCGACGGTGCAGGCCATGGGATCGAGCTTACCCTCGTGAAGTGGCCCGTCATCGTGGGAGCAGCGATCCTCCATCGCGTGGAGGCTGCCATCGCAGTTGGCGACGAGGATCTCCAGGTCTCCCCACTCGACCAGGCGCATCGCCCCGGGCCCGAGATCCCGCAACGAGCAGACGGTGAGCGTCGCGCTCATATGGCCCCTTCGGTTCGTGGATCCGGTTCACCGCGGAGGTCTGGAGTCCGGTCCGCGTCGTGGGCGGCACGATCCGACTCCCCGTTGCTCGGCTCAGGGTCGGCCTCGGCCTGCCTGAGAGCCCGGGTGCCCTGGCCCTGCGGCGTCAGGTGGCGTAAGGCGTGTAGCGATTCGGCAACCCAGGCCTGGCAACAGAGAGGCAGGGCCGCAGTCGACTTCCGAGTGGGTGCCGGACCCAGGCCGTCAGGCATCGGCTTCGCCACTCTCCGGCGAGCAGGCAAGAGACCCTTCGGTCGGCTTCGAGATTGAGGCGTTCACGTCAGTGGATAGTTTACACACTTTAAATGTGTAAACTATGCAGGCTGGTCCATTCGGACATTCGAGGTTCTGATCGACGATGACCTACGTGATTCCGTTCTCGATTCCTTTCCAGGCACCGATGTCGTGCAAGCAGGTGGAATGGTTGCGCCAGGAGCTCTCCCTGACCTTCCACCCCAACGCCGTGCTCGACCCAGACTTCCCCTATGCCTTCGGGTCGCTGGACCGCTTCAGTGGCCTCTACCTCGTCAAGGGCAGCGGCGAACACTGGACCCTGGAGTGCCGCACCTACAGGAAGCCGATGGCCGAGGAGGTCGCGAGCTGGGAAGCTCGTACGGGGTGGGTCATAGATGCGCTCGGCCGTCGCTGAGCTACCCCGTGGAAGCCGATGGCCACCGCCGCAGCGTCGGTTCGAGGCTATGGACCGCCTGACGATTCGTATCCAGGCCCGGTACCACTCTGCGTGACCGGGCTAAACGTGGACCCAGACTAGGCGGGATTGATCTCGCGGGCGATCTCGCGGATCTCGTCCGTGGACCGTCCCGTCCGGCCTGCGGCCCAGCAGGCGAGCGGGGCGGCCGGGCGCTCGGAATCGTGGGCGGCGATCGACGCCAGTCCGAGCAGCGCCGCTTCCTCCTCCTTCGTCGGCGCGTCGACACCGAGCTCCGCACAGAACGCCCGCACCCACTCTTCCCGCGTCATCTCCGCCATCTCAGCCGCCGATCGCGCTCATCGTCCGCGCCGGGGGGCGGAAGCCGGGCTCGTCGATCCGGTGCTTCAGCTCCTTGCGCCAGACCGCGGCGCGGACGATCTCCGCCAGCTCGGCATCCTCGGCGCCCGCTCGCAGCGGCTCGCGGAGGTCGGTCTCGTGCAGGGAGAAGAGGCAGGTTCGCAGCTTGCCGTCGGCGGTCAGGCGCAGCCGGTTGCAATCGGCGCAGAACGGTTCGGAGACCGGGTTGACGAAGCCGATCTCGCCGACCCCGTCGGCGAATGCGTAGACGCGGGCGGTCGCGTGCGGCTCGCGCGGCAGCTCCTCGAGCGGGTGGATCTCCTCGATCAGCGCCCGCACCGCCGCCCCGGTGAGGACGTCCTCAGCGCGCCAGGAGCGGTCGCCGTCGAGCGGCATGAACTCGATGAAGCGGACCTGGAAGCCGCGCTCGCGGGCGAGCTCGCAGAAGCGCAGCACGTCCTCGCGCCCGAGCCCTGGTATCGGCACCGCGTTCACCTTCACCGGCCGCACCTCGGGGAAGGCGGCGATCGCGTCGAGCCCGGCCATGACGCGGTCGAGCGCGTCGCGGCGGGTGATCTCGAAGAAGCGGGCGCGGGCGAGGCTGTCGATCGAGACGTTGACCCGGTCGATCCCGGCGGCGACCAGGTCCGCCGCCTGCGCACGGAGCAGGTAGCCGTTGGTGGTCAGCGAGAGGTCCTCGATCCCCTCGATCGCGGCGAGGCGGCCGACCAGCTTGGGGAATTCACGCCGCACCAGCGGCTCGCCGCCGGTCAGCCGAACGTCGCTGATCCCGAGGTCGACCAAGAGGCGGACCACTCGCTCGATCTCCTCGAAGCTGAGGATCTCCTCGCGCGGCATCCAGTCCATCCCCTCCGCCGGCATGCAGTAGCGGCAGCGGAAATTGCAGCGGTCGGTCACCGAGACCCGCAGATCGCCGATCAGCCTGCCGTGCGCGTCTTCGAGGGGCATGGGCGGACGGTACCCGGCTGCGGCCGTCGTCCGACGGTGTATGTCGGCGCCAAACGAGAGGACTCGGGGTGGCGCGTCGTCTCGGTCCACTAGGCGACCAGGGCCGAGCCGAGTACGACAAGGGTCAGGGTGAGCAGGCCGATCGTGCCCCGTAAGGTCGCCGCGATGATCGCACCACGACGAACCTGCTCTCCCAGCGGGGTCGGCCCGGAAAGGGCACGTCGGCGAAGCCGCGTCATCGCCCGTGCCTGGACGACTCCGGCCGCGGTCGCCACCACCAACGCCCCCGCGACGATCGCGGTGGCGATCAGAAGGTCGTCCCAAGGATGGCCATCGAGCAGGATCGCGCTGCCTGCGAGCGCGACAAGGAGCGCCACGCCCCCGACGATCCCGTAGCTGCGGCCGAGGGCGCGGAAGAACGAGATCCGCTGTGTTTGATCGAGCGTCGCGGAGGCGACCCGGGCAACGACGAAGATCGCCACGAGCCCGCCGATCCAGACCGCCGCGGCGATCGCGGTCACGGCGATCAGAGGGACGGAAGCGGCGAGAGGGACCATCTACCTCCCCTGGCGATAGTAGGCGGCGTTGCGCTCGATGTAGTGCGCCCATTCCCCGGGCACCGAATCCTCCGCGAAGATCGCGTCCACCGGGCAGGCCTCCACGCAGGCATCGCAATCGATGCACTCATCCGGATCGATGAAGAGCATCTCGGCGGCCTCGTATCCCTCCTCGTCGGGGGTCGGGTGGATGCAGTCGACCGGGCAGACCTCGACGCACGAGTTGTCCTTGGTGCCGATGCACGGCTCGGTGATCACGTAGGCCATTCAGCCTCCTCCAAGTCTCGGCTTCTTTTGACCATGAGCGGTGTAGAAAATAGCACGACGCCAGCCATGGTCGCGATCAGCGCTCGGCCTCTGCCTCATCGATCGCGGTGGCCAGGCGCGCCAGCGAAACGGCGTCGAGTGCCTCTTCGGCCGCCACGAACAGCACCCGCTCCTCGAACCGGACGTGGTCATGCAGGAGATCACCCAGGCGGTGGATCTGTCCGACCGAGAGTTCGCGCGCCCGGAGTCGCACCACCTCGCGGCGGATTATCAGGTGCTCCTCGAGCATTCGCGCCACGCCGTCGCGGTCGACCTTGCCGTAGGCCGCCCAACCTGGCAGCAGCACCTCCTCCTCGATGCGGAAATGACGCCTACCGTCGTCGTCCCAGAAGGCCAGGAACTGGTGGGTCGCGACCGTGACGTCGTCCGCTGCACGAAGCTTCCTGGCCGCGAGAAGAGCGGCAAGGTGCTCGCGAGAGAGCGGTTGTAGGGCCTCGGCTCGCTTCACGGTTTCCTCATCAGATGTTGGGACGGGCGCGGAGAATGACGCGGCCGGCGAGTTGAGCGACCCGCGCCCCGAGGACGCCGTACGCGGCGAGCAACAGCAATCTGGCGGGATCGTGCAGACCGGCGAGGCCGGCCCCCTGGGCCAGTGCCAGTGCGGTGATCCCCACCATCGCCAGTGCCGCGACCGCGCTGTCGAGGCGGGGTCTCGCAACCGGCATGCGCGTGGCGAAGCCGCCGCGGACGCGGATGACCACTGCCAGCAGGTGCAGCAGTGACCCGATCACGGTAAGGCCGATCCAACCGGCCACCAGCAGCGTGCCGACGGCGGCGCGCGACTTCCCGGCCAGTGCCTGTGCCGGCCCACTTTCGATTGCCGCGACGGTGGCGACGAGCACCGCGGCGAGCAGGAACGGCTGGGCGACACCGACGACGCGGGCGGCGAGCGACAACGGCCCGCTCGCATCGCGTAGGCAGGCGGCGACATTGGCCAGTAATCCGACCGCCCCGAGGCAGAGCATGAGCCAGCCGGCGATGGCGAGTGGGTCCAGCCCCCAGGCGTAGCCGATCGCCAGCGCCAGCACGCCTGCGGTCCAGGCGGCGAACGTGAGGCCCTGCAGGCGCGGGTAGCGCAGTCGGGTCTGGGTCAGCGACGGGAAGAAGGTGTGCAAGGTGCCGACGATCGCACCGCCGAACCAGCCGGCCAGGTTGAGCGACATGTGGGCGCCGAGTAGATCGCCGTGGCTCCAAAGCACCCCATGGGCGAGCAGCGAACCGGCGATCATGCCGAAGCCGAGGAAGAGCGCGCCGCTGGTGTACCAGGCGACTGCCCAGATCGATCTGCGCAGCGACCGGCGCCACATGAACGCGATCGAGGTGGCCCACAACCCGAGGGCGACGACCAGGAAGGCGACTGCGATCCAGATTCCTCCACCGGCCGCCGCGGGGACCGCGACAGCCAGACCGATCGCGCCAAGGTTCCAGAGCAGCAACTCGGCGCGGACGAGACGGCGGGGCGGCGGGTCGGTGGCAAGGAACGCGCCGACGAAGAACTGACTTGCTCCGAGGACGAGTTGGGAGATCCCCCCGACGAAGGCCAGATGCAGCGAAAGCCAGCCTCCCCACGGCCAGGGCGTGACTGCCTCGAGCAGACCGGCGACGGCGGCCGCGAGCAGAAAGGCGAGGCCGCAGACGAAGAAGGAGCCGACCACATCGGTCGGACGCAGGTCTCCAGCGCGGCGCGGGGTCGGGCGATGTCGGCAGCGACGACCTCCCGGCGCTGGGCCGGCGGCCAGGGCGGATGGATCAGTCGTCACCGTGGGTCGACCCCGAGACGCTGGCGATGCAGCCGGCGACCTCTGGATCGCGCGGTTCGAAACCCGCCAGCCGGGCCTCTGGAAGAAGCTCCGCCAAGAGGCCGCTGGTGATGCCCTTGTGCAACGCGCAGACGATCGGTTGGTTCTCACGAACCGACTCTACGTAGGGGCAGTTTTCGAGCCTGCAGATGAAGCCACCGTCGGCCTTAGGTTCGAGAGCAGGCCGGAACCCGAGCGAGGAGAGGGCTTGACGAAAGCCCTCGGTGGGATCCCCCTCTCGTCCGCTCGGGGCGAGCTCGCGGCCGATTTCTCTTCCGGCCTTCTCGACTTCCCGCAATCGGTTCCGGCCCGGGGGTATGGCGCGGGCAAGCCAACGGGCGAGGTCGGAATAGCCGCTGGGGCGCTCCCCGCCCGGATTCGCCTCGGCGGCGATTGCCCAGAGATCCACGGGCCGGCCGCGCCGCCCCTTGCTGCGGCTACGCTCGACGAGCCCCGCTTCCTCCATCCGCTCCAGATGTCGCCTCACTCCGTTCGGGTGCATCTTGATCGCGGCGGCGAGTTCCTCGGTGCTCGCGGGTTCCCTGCGCTCGGCGAGCCAGGAAAACATCCGCGCGCGGCTGCGCTGGGTCAGCACCTCGTCACCGTTATGCGGTAGATCCATTACCCTCCTATTTTTGCACATGTTCTCTGTGAAAACTCGTGCCCGCGACTGTCACGCCTACGACTGCCCCTGAGCCACGGTGAGCTTTCGATGAAAGATCGCACTTTCGCCAAATTCAGTTTCTTCAAAGTCGATCCCGCCTGGCGCCGTCGCGACGCCGACCTGCGCGCCGCCGACAAGCAGGAGTTCCTCGCCGCCTGCGAGGACTTCGGCATCGACCGGTCG
>JAFDWD010000256.1 GCA_018268695.1 Actinomycetota bacterium | reverse complement strand
GTCTCAACCGCCGCCTGATCGAGGTCTTCGAAGGCGCCGGCTACGGCGAGGTGGCGACGCCGGCGATCGAATACGACGAGGTTCTCTCCCGCGGCAACCGGCCCTCCTCGGCCTCGCCGTACCGCTTCTTCGACGAGAACGGCGACCTGTTGGCGCTGCGGAGCGACATGACGGTGCCGATCGCCCGGTTGGTCGCCACCCGGTTCGCCGACGCGCCACTGCCGCTGCGCCTCTGTTATCTGGCCTCCGCCTACCGCGCGGTGCTCCCGCAGCGGGGGGAGATGCGCGAATACGTCCAGGCCGGGATCGAGCTGATCGGCGCCCCGGGCGCCGAGGGCACCGCCGAGGTGATCGGCGTGCTCGAGGCGGCACTCGATGCCGCCGGGCTCGATCGCGCCGTCATCGGCCTCGGCCACGCCGACCTGTACCGGTCCTTGCTCACCGAGTTCGGGGTCGAGGGGGAGGCGCGCGACACGGTCCTCGGTCGGCTCGCGACCCACGATCTGGTCGGGCTGGAGGCGGCGCTCGCCGACGCCGGGATCGGCGACCCGGCGATCGAGGCCTGCGTCGCCCTCTCGCAGCTCCGCGGCGGCGCCGAGGTGCTCGAGCGCGCCCGCGAAATCGGCGGCGAGGCGGTCGAGCGGACCACCACCCGCCTGCAGGCGACCTACGAGGCCCTGGTGGCGGCCGGGACCGCCGATCGGGTCCAGATCGACTTCGGCCTGCTGCGCGACCTCGGCTACTACAGCGGCACGATCTTCGAGGTCTACGATCCGGCGGTCGGTCACGTGCTCGGCGGCGGCGGCCGCTACGACGGCTTCCTCGCCAACTTCGGCCTTGACCTGCCCGCGGCGGGGTTCTCTCTCTACCTGGAGCGCGTCCACGTCGCCCAGATGGAGGAGGAGTCGCGGCGGCGCGAACGGGCGGCGGCCGATGCCTAGCGGGCCCGGCGTAATCGGTGGCCCGAGCCACCCGGAGGGCCCGCTCACCCTCGCGGTGCCGCGCGGCGCGCTTTTCGAGGAAACGCTCGATCTGCTCGACGCGGCGGGCGTCGACACCGCGCCTGCCCGCGGCGACTCGCGCTCGCTGATCTTCCACACCGACGAGATGACGCTGGTGACGATGCGCCCCTCCGACGTGCCGACCTATGTCGAGGCGGGCGCCGCCGACGTCGGCATCACCGGCAAGGACGTGCTGCTCGAGCAGTCCGACCGGGTCGTCTACGAGCTGCTCGACCTCGGCTACGGCAAGTGCCGCATGGTGCTGGCCGGGCGGCGCGGGGACCAGCGCCTCGGCGAATCCCAGCGCCGGCTGGGGATGATGCGGATCGCGACCAAGTACCCGCGGATCGCCGAACGCTATTTCGAGGACACCGGCCGCCAGATCGAACTGATCGAGGTGAAGGGTTCGGTCGAGCTGGCGCCCCTGATCGGGCTCGGCGACGGGATCGTCGACCTCGTCGCCACCGGCCGCACGCTGGCCGAGAACGACCTCGAGGTGCGCGAGGAGATCGTCGACTGCACCGCGCGCCTGGTCGCCAACCGCGTCGCCCACAAGCTGCGCGCCGCCGAGGTCGACGACCTGACCGCCCGCCTGCGGGCCGCGAGCCGGCCGTGAGGGGCGCCGCGCGATGAAGGTCCAACGCTTCGAGTGGGCGGGAGCGGCCGCCACGGCGAGAGCGGTGCGCGACTGGAGCGCCGAGGCTTCCCCGCCGGTCGAGGTCGACTCGATCGGCTCCCTGGTCCGCGAGGGCGGCGACGCGGCGCTCCTGGCGCTGACCAGGCGCTACGACGCGCCCGAGGCCGAGGTCACCCGCCTACGGGTCGAGCCGGAGGAGGCAGCGGCGGCGCTCGGGGCGATCGACAGCGAGCTGCGCGAGGCGCTGGAGACGGCCGCCGCCAACATCGGCGCCGTCGCCGCCGCCCAGGTCGGCGAGGAGAAGCGGGTCGAGCTGCCGCAGGGCCACTCGGTGCGCCTGCGCGAGGTGCCGGTCGGCGCCGCCGGGCTCTACGCGCCGGGCGGCCGCGCCGCCTACCCATCGAGCGTCCTGATGACCGCGCTCCCGGCCCAGGCCGCCGGCGTCGGCCGGATCG
>JAFDWD010000255.1 GCA_018268695.1 Actinomycetota bacterium | reverse complement strand
CGCGCTGGGCGGCGACCAGGAGGCCGGCCACGATCCCGCCGCCGAGCCCGACCGCGAGGGCGAGAAGCAGCGCGACCGCGACGCCCTGGTCGATCTCGGTCTTCACCGCGACGACGGCGACGAGGCTGACCAGGCCGGTGAACGAGAGGTCGAACTCGCCGGCGGTGAGGACGACCGTCAGGCCGACGCTGAGGATCAGCACCGGCGCCGAGAGGTCGAGGATCGTCTTGATGTTGATCCAGGTCGGGAAGACCTCCGGCTTCAACACCGAGAACAACGCGAACATCGCCGCGAACACGCCCAAGGTGAACCATCTGAGGATCACCTGGGCGGTCCGCGACGCGAACATCGCTCTTACCTGAAGGGCCATGCTTCTAACTCAGCCGGCGGGGAATTCTTCTTCCCACCGTTCCAGATACGGAGCCAACACTTTGGCGTTGTCGAAGGGCGGTTCTTCGGCCGCGGTTTCCTTTGTCACCACACGGTAGGTGAGCGGTTCGCTCTGTAGTGCGTTTTTGTCGATTTCCGTCCCGTTTTCGAAGAACTGGAGCAGCTGGTTCATCGCCACCGCCCCGGTGTGGGACAGGTCGGTGTCGGAGACTGCCTCCAGCGCCGAGGATTCTTCGAGCAGGAGTTCGCGCGTCGCGCCGATGTTGAAGTAGCTGTACACCTTGGCTTCGCTGCCTTCGGTGGCGACCACTTCGGACGCCGCCGCCACCTCGGTGTCATAGACCGCGTTCACCACGTTGATGTCGGGGTGGGCGGTGAGCATCGAGGTCAGCAACTTCGTCGTTTCGGCCGACGGGTCCGCCTGGGTGATCTGCCCTTCAGCGGCGAAGGCGCTCTTCGGGAAGATTTCGTGGAACGCTTCGTCGCGGATGTTCCCCGAGGTGGCCGCCGTGGTCTGCAGGTTGGCGATCCGCGGTTCTTCGACCGTTTCCTTGATGTATTCCGCCAGCTGCGTGGCCATCTTGGTCTCGTCCTCCTCGTACTGCGCGGTGAAGAGCGACGAGGGCGTGGT
>JAFDWD010000254.1 GCA_018268695.1 Actinomycetota bacterium | reverse complement strand
GCGACGTTGCCGGTCGCCTCGAAGGTGAAGTCGGCGCCGAACCCGCCGGTCTCCTCGAGCACGCGCTCGACCACGCCGTCACCGCCGACCCAGAGGTCGGTGGCCCCGTGGTGCTCGGCATGTTTGAGGCGGTCCTCGGAGAGGTCGACGGCGATGATCCGCTCGGCGCCCATCAGCCGCGCCCCGGCGACGGCGCCGAGGCCGACCAGGCCGAGGCCGAAGACCACCGCGGTCGAGCCCTCGAAGACCTTGGCGCGGAACATCGCCGCGCCGAGGCCGGTCGAGAGGCCGCAGGCGAAGAGCGCGTTGGCCGCGTGGGGCGAGTCGGGGTTCACCTTGGCCAGGGCGATCTCGGGCATCACGGTCGCCTCGCCGAAGGCCGAGCAGCCCATGAAGTGGCGTAGCGGCTCGCCGCCCCGCGACAGTCGCGTGGTGCCGTCGGGCAGATAGCCGAGGTTCTGCTGCTCGCGGATCGCCAGGCAGATGTTGGTCCGGCCGGAGCGGCAGTTGACGCACTCGCCGCACTGCGGGGAGAACAGGGTGACCACATGGTCGCCCGGGGCGACCGAGCTGACGTCGGGGCCGACGGCCTCGACCACGCCCGCGCCCTCGTGGCCGAGCACGCAGGGCGCGTAACCCGACGGATCGACCCCCGAGGCGCTGTACATGTCGGTGTGGCACACGCCGCAGGCGTGCAGCCGCACCAGGACCTCGCCGGCCTCGGGGCCGGCGAGGTCGACGTCCTGGACGACGAGCGGTGCCCCGAACTCCTCCAGGACAGCGGCGCGGATCTTCACGCGGGCGGGTTTTCGTCGAACTGCGGAGCGTCGTCGCCGATGATCTCCCAGGGCGCTTTGAAGGCGACCTGGAGGTGGAATTCCGGCGTCATGTCGAGCTCGCGCATGAGCCCGGCGGCGACGTAGTACTTCCCGCCCAGGTCGTCGTAGAGGGCCGAGCCGCAGTTGGCGCAGAACTGGCGCGGCGCGAACTCGCTCTCGTAGTGCTTCACCAGGTCGGCGCCCTTGGTGACGTTGAAGTTCTCCTCGGCGACGACGACGCCGGTGAGGCTGGATCCGGTCCAGCGCTGACAACGGGTGCAATGGCAGACGCCCATCGCCTCCGGGTCGGTCACCTCGTACTCGACGCCGCCGCACAGGCAGGCACCGGCCAGGGTCTTGCTCATCTGCTCCTCCTCGGGTTTCCGTGGCTCACCGCCCGGGTGAGCGGACGAGGCCGCAGGCTAGGAGACGGACCGAGTCGCAGCTAGTCGACTTGGAAGGCTGCGTCGAGGCTGCATCGGGCGGCGGCGATGCCGGGTGCGCGCGACTCGGGCAGCAGGCCCAGGCCTGCCCCGCTGCCGAGATCGGTAACGACCCGTCCGTGGAGTCGGTACGGACGACTGAGCACCATGCCCGGACCGAGCCGCCGGCGCAGCCGGGTGACCTCCGCCCGGACCGTCCCCCCCGTCGCGGTGGTCCCATAGAGGGCAAGCGCGAGATCGCGCACGGTCATGCCTTCCGGGTGGAGCGCGAGCAAGGCCAGGATCTCGCTGTGGCGTAGGTTCATCTCCTGCGGCTCACCAGACGTGGTCACCGCCGCCCGCGCCCGACCACAGAAGGTGATCGACACCTGATCCGTAGGGGGTCGATCGCCACCGGCGCGCCAGACCAGGTAGCCGTCCTCCAGCGGCTCCACCTCGACCTCGCTGCCGTCCTCCTGCGGCCAGACGGCGGCGCCCCGGAGGACCCGGACCGGCGATTCGAGCCACCCCGACGGATCCGCGTGGACGACGCGGCCGGAGGACGAGACGACGGCTGCGAACGCCGGGGCGCGCGAACCCGACGACTTCGCGTATCGACGGGCCAGAACCTCTTCGGCACCACGGCGCTCGGCG
>JAFDWD010000253.1 GCA_018268695.1 Actinomycetota bacterium | reverse complement strand
CGACCTGCCGCCAGAGGGTTTCTTCGTCGAACCGACCGTGTTCGGCGATGTCGCCAACGGGTCGCGCCTCGCCCAGGAGGAGATATTCGGACCGGTAGCGGCGCTGATCCCGTTCGACACCGAGGAGGATGCGGTCGCACTTGCCAACGACACCCCGTTCGGCCTTGCGGCTGGAGTCTGGACCGAGAACCTGGCGCGCGCCCACCGCATGAGCGCCCGCCTCAGGGCGGGAACCGTGTGGGTGAACAACTACCGCGTCGTCCAGCACGCGATGCCGTTCGGCGGCTTCAAGGCCAGTGGCCAAGGCCGTGAGTTGGGTCTCGAGGCCCTCAATGACTTTACGGAGGTGAAGAGTGTCTGGATCGATACCGGGAACCCGGCCTCGTTCGTCTATGGGTGACGCGCGACCGGCTCGCGGCCGTACACCTTTGCCGTCCGGGATGACCAGGGCGCAATACGCCTACAACGAGCTCGAGGAGCGGATCGTCACCCGGCAGATCGAGCCGGGTGCCCGACTGGTCGAGGACGCGATCGCCGACGACCTCGGGTTGTCACGGACGCCGGTGAGGGAGGCTCTCCGACAGCTGGAGCAGGGCGGCTGGATACAGATGCAGCCGCACGCCGGAGCGATCGTCACCCAGCCGAACCTCGAGCAACTGCGAGATCTGATGCGACTGCGAGAGGTGCTGGAAGGACAGGCGGTGCGCCTGGCGGTCAGGCGGGCCACCGAGGCCGACATCCAGAGACTCCGCACGATCGCCCGGCGCGGCGCGAAGGCGGCAGCGAGCAGTCGCCGCAATGTCCGGACGAAGCTAGGTTCCGAATTCCACCATACGCTGACGGAGGCGACCCACAATCCGCTGCTCAAGACCCTGCTCGATCAGGTCTACAAACGGGTCCAGTGGTACGTGATCCGGATCCCCGGCCTCGACGACGAGCAGGCATGGAGCCAACACGAAGCAATCGTCGACGCGATCGAGGCGCGTGACACCGATCAGGCGGCAGTCGCCCTGACCCTCCACGTCGAACGTACGCAGGCAGCAATCATGAACGCCTTCCTGGAAGAAAGGTGAGGAAGATGGAGAAGTCATCATGACCCCCGCCGCGTCGGCTTCGCCGCGCACCCTTTTCGGGAAGGTATGGGATGCCCATGAGGTGATGGACGGTCTGCTGTACATCGACCTCCACTTTGCGCACGACCTGTGCACGCAGCACGCCTACGAGCGGCTGCGCCTGGCGGACCGCGAGGTTCGTCGACCGGAACAGATGATCGGGGTCGCCGACCACGCGGTCCCGACCGACGGCCCACGGACGGCCGCCGACATACCGGATCAGCAGGGGCGGGACATGCTGACGCTCTTCGAGCGCAACGGCGCCGAGATCGGGATGCCGATCTATTCGATCGGGGATCCACGGCAGGGAATCGTGCATGTCGTCGGACCGGAGCTCGGTCTCTCGCAGCCCGGGGTGACGATCGTCTGCGGGGACAGCCACACGGCCACGCACGGTGCCTTCGGGGCTCTTGCCTTCGGCATCGGCATCACCGAGATAGAGCACGTGATGGCGACCCAATGCCTGCGGCAGGAGCGCCCCAAGGACATGAGGGTCAGGTGTGTGGGTTCTCTCCGCGACGGCGTCACCGCGAAGGATCTGATCCTCGGGACGATCGGGAAGATGGGTGTCGGCGGGGCCGCCGGGCACGTGGTCGAGTACAGCGGGCCGGTGATCGAGTCACTCTCGATGGAAGCCCGGATGACTGTGTGCAACATGACGATCGAGGGTGGCGGTCGTGCCGGGATGATCGCCCCCGACGACAAGACCGTGGAATGGATCGAGTCCCGGGGCGGAGACCTCGACCCGGAGCGGGCCCGACTGCGCACCGACGCCGGCGCCGTGTTCGATCGCGAGCTCGTGATCGAGGCGTCTGAGCTGACGCCTCAGGTGACCTGGGGCACGACCCCGGCGATGGTCGCCGGGGTCGGGGACCCGGTGCCTGAGCCGGCGACCCCGTCAGAGGAGCGGGCGCAGTCCTATATGGGGGTAAACCCCGGGGAAGCCGTGGCCGAGCTGCCGGTCGACTTCGTCTTCATCGGATCCTGCACCAACTCACGCATATCCGACCTGAGGGCCGCGGCGGCGATCGTCGCGGGGAGACACGTCGATCCCAGGGTCACGG
>JAFDWD010000252.1 GCA_018268695.1 Actinomycetota bacterium | reverse complement strand
CGGCACGCCAAGCGCGCCGCCGCGAGCCTCCGCGACCGCACCGAGGGCGACACCGCGGGCCTCCCCAGCGCCGCGCACTTCGACGCCGTCGTCGCCGACGAGGCGGCGCGCCAGGCGCGCGAGCAGCCGATCGCCGGCCCGCCGCCGGCGGTGCCGATCTACCCCGAGCCGACCGTCCTCTCGCGCTCGAACCCGACCGAGGGGGCGCTCGAGGCCTTCTCCCAGGTCGTCGCCAACCTCGGCTACGACCAGCAGGCCGACAAGATCGTCTTCGCCCACACCCATCAGCCGCTCGACGACGTGCGCGCCACTCAGGGCACCACCCGCTACTGGAACAGCGGCTGCTGGATCTACGAGCCCGACCTCTCCTCGCGCCAGGCCTACGCGCGGTACTGCCGTTACGCCTGGCCGGGGACGGCGATCGTCATCGACGACTCGGAGCCGCAACCGCGCCTCGTCCAGCTGCTCGCCGACCTCAATCCCCTCGCCGGTGGACCCGGCCTACCGAAAGCCCCCTGATGATCCAACCCGAAGTAGTCGCCGCCGGAGTCCGGTTTGTCCGCGCCGAAGAGGCGTGGGAGCCGGTCCTGTTCGGCGGCATGATCCCGATCATCGGCGCCGGCGCCGTCCTGGCGCTGATCCGCTACGCGATCAAGGATCCACCGCCGCACAACAAAGACATCGAGCCCGAGGACGAACTTCCGCCCCCGGGCCCGAGTGACGACGGGCACGAAGGCCCGTTGTCTTGACACACGCGCTCCCCAGCGCAGCTTCACCTACTTGATGAAGAGCATCTCCTCGTACTTCGGCAGCGGCCAGAGGTCGTCGGCGACGACTCGCTCCAGCTTGTCGCCGACCTCGCGGACCTTGTCCATCGAGGCCAGCTGACCGTCGCGGGCGTACTCGGCCAGCTCCATTCCCTCGAGGCCGGCGGGCACCACGTTGGCCGCTTTCAGCTCACCGAGCGTGGCGACCAGGTCGTCGACCAGCTCGCGGATCTCGCCCTCGAGGGCGGAGACCCCCGCGTCGGAGATCAGCGCCAGCTGACGCAGCCCGGCGGGGAGGATCATCGTCTGGCCGATCGAGAACGTCTCCTCGGCCTCGATGTTCGCCCGCATCGCGTACTGCTCGACCCAGACGTCGTAGCGGGACTCGAGCTCCCGCTTGGAGAGCACGTTGTACTCCTCGAACGCCTTCACGGTGGAGTCCGAGACCACTTCGGGCAGCGCGTCCGGGGTGGTCTTCAGGTTCTTCAGCCCGCGGCGCTCGGCCTCGGCGTGCCACTCGTCGGAGTAGCCGTCGCCGCTGAAGCAGACGACTTTGTTCTCAAGGTAGGAGTCCTTGACGATCTCCATCACGGCCTCCGGCATCCCCGAGCCGGCGTCGAGCTTCTCCTTCAGCTTGCCCGCGAGGTCGTCGATGGCCTCCGCCGCGATCGTGTTCAGGACCGTGTTCGGGAAGGCGAGGGACATGCTCGACCCGAGCGCCCGGAACTCGAATTTGTTGCCGGTGAAGGCGAACGGCGAGGTCCGGTTGCGGTCGCCGCCGTCGAGCGGCAGCGGCGGCAGGACCTGGGCACCGAGATCGAGGAACGAGGCCGGCGTGTTGGGGTCGCCCTCGCCGGTCGCGATCGCCTCGAACACT
>JAFDWD010000251.1 GCA_018268695.1 Actinomycetota bacterium | reverse complement strand
CTGAACGAACTTCGCGACACCGTGCCGCTGGTGATGAAGTGCGAAGGCGTCGACGTCGAACACGCGACCGAAGCCGACTGGCTGAAAGCGATCGAAAAACTGAAGGGCGCCGCCGAATCGGGTCAGGTGCGGCGCTTCACCGGCAACGACTACTCGACCGACCTGGCGAACGGCAACGCGATCGCGGCGATCGGCTGGTCCGGCGACGCGGTACAGCTACAGGCCGACAACCCGAACATCGAATGGCGGATGCCTGAAGAAGGCTGCATCCTCTGGTCGGACAACATGGTGATCCCGGTCGGCGCGCCGAACCCGACCGCCGCCGAGGCCTGGATCAACTACGTCTACGACCCGGTGAACCAGGCGCAGATCGAGGCCTACGTGAACTACGTGAGCCCGGTCGAAGGCACCAAAGATGTGCTGCTCAAAGAAGAACCGGAAATCGCCAACAACCAGCTGATCTTCCCGTCGCCATCGTTCACCAAGAAGTGTTCGATCCAGCCCTCTCCGGGGACGGCCAAAGAAGAACAGACGATCAACAAAGCCTTCAACGCGGTCCTGAACGGCTAGGCGAATGGGCGCAACGCTGAAGAGACGAGCGGCCGCATACGGCCTGTTGGCGCCAGGGACGATCTGGCTGATCGTCTTCTTCCTCATCCCGCTGTACTTCCTCGGGAAACTCTCGCTCAACGTCAACGTCCAGGGGGTCTACTACCCCTTCGACTGGCACTGGGCTAACTACTCGGACGCGCTCAGCCTCTACAACACGCAGTTCGTCCGCAGCTTCATCTACTCCGGGTCGGCGACGCTGATCTGCCTGCTGCTCGCCTACCCGCTGGCGTACGCGATCGCCTTCAAGGCGGGTAGATGGCGGCACGCGATGCTGCTCGCGGTGGTGGCGCCGTTCTTCACCACCTACCTGATCCGGACGATCTCCTGGGTGACGATCCTCTCCGACGAAAGCCCGGTGGTGTCGGTGTTGAAGTTCCTCCAGATCGCCCCCAGCGGACACGTCCTCTTCACCGCCCCGGCCGTGATCGCGGGCCTCGTCTACAACTACCTGCCGTTCATGGTCCTGCCGATCTACGCCAGCCTCGAGCGGCTGGACACGCGGCTGATGGAGGCGGCGAAGGACCTCTACGCGAACGCCCAGACCACCTTCTTCAAAGTCACCCTGCCGCTCTCGGCGCCGGGGGTCGTGGCGGGGACGCTGCTCACCTTCATCCCGGCGACCGGGGACTACGTGAACGCCGAATTCCTCGGCGCGCCGGGGAACCAGATGATCGGCAACGTGATCCAGTCGCTCTACCTGAAACAACGCGAATATCCGGCGGCGGCGGCGCTCTCGTTCGTGCTGATGGCGATCATCCTGGTGATCGTCCTGATCTACATCCGCTTCGCCGGATCGGAGGCCCTGATGGGCGAGGAGGGGGCGGCGATATGAGCGCGACTCCGGCAACTGCCCCTGTCGCGGCACCACGGATGGGCGTCGGCAAATGGCTGCGCGAGCACGCGGTGCTGATCATCGGCGTGCTCGTGATCGCCTACATGCTGATCCCGATCGCGGTGATCTTCTTCTTCTCCTTCAACAACCCGGCGGGCCGGTACAACTTCACCTGGGTCGGCTTCACCCTCAAGCACTGGGAAAATGCCTTCGGCATCCCGGAATTGAACGAAGCCCTCATCACCTCGATCAAACTGGCGCTGGCCGCCACCGTGGCCTCGACGGTGATCGGCACGATGATGGCGATCGCCCTGGTCCGCCACGAGTTCTTCGGACGGCGCGCGGCGAACTTCCTGATCGTCATCCCGATGGCGACGCCGGAGATCGTGATGGGCTCATCCCTGCTCTCCTTCTTCCTCATCCTCGGCACCTCGCTCGGGTTCACGACGCTGTTCATCGCCCACGTCATGTTCTGCATCAGCTTCGTCGTGGTGGTCGTGCGCTCGCGCCTGATCGGCTTCGACCGTCGCCTCGAGGAGGCGGCGAAAGATCTCGGCGCGACCCCCTGGGAAACGTTCCGGTTGGTGACCTTGCCGTTGATCCTGCCCGGCGTCTTCGGCGGCGCGATGCTCGCCTTCGCCCTCTCGATCGACGACTTCGTCATCTCCAACTTCAACTCGGGGACGACCGTCACCTTCCCCCTCTACATCTTCGGCGCCTTCCAACGCGGCGTCCCGGTCGAGGTCAACTGCATCGCGATGATCCTCTTCGGCATCACCGTGCTGGCGATGGGCTTCACCACCTGGCAGCAGCGGCGGGCGGAACGGATGGCCAGCATCCGGCCCGAGCAGGAGGAGTTGCCGCCCGCGGCCGTGACCGAGATCGCGGCGACCTACTAACGCCCGATATGGAAGCCGATCATCTGCGGCACCCGGGCGATCGTTGAAGCAATCCGTCCTGGCCGCCGGCCTTCCATCTCCGCCTGCTCCTTCCGGTCGATTCCCATCCTGATCGCTTCGCCGCCGATCCAGTGGAAGGGCTCGGGGGGGACGCGGGGGATCTTCGGGTCGACGAAGGCGAGGCGGGTGGGCTCGTCGGTGCGGTCGAGGGCGAGGGAGGCGAGGGTGAGGCCGACCATGTTGGT
Organism: Actinomycetota bacterium; assembly: GCA_018268695.1. The sequence goes on along the minus strand of JAFDWD010000251.1, from coordinate 301 downwards.
CGGGCCGACGCCGTTGCCGGTGTAGCCGGCCGCCACCCAGGCGCGTGAGCCGGGCAGCGAGGTGACCGCGGGCAGGTGGGTCGGGGAGGCGTCGATCGGCCCGCCCCAGGCGTGGGTGATGCGGCGGCCGGCGAGGTCGGGGAAGTACTCGAGGAGGTGGCGCCGGTCGGCCGCGGCAACGTCCGGGTCGACCTCGCTGCGGCCGTGGAGGCGGGTGCCCATCGCGATCCGGCCGCCGCCCCAGCCGAAGGCGATCCGGCCGTCGGGGGTGGTGCGGAAGTAGTGGACGAGGGAGCGGCCG
>JAFDWD010000250.1 GCA_018268695.1 Actinomycetota bacterium | reverse complement strand
CCGGTCGCCGAACTGCAGGCGCTGAACCCTGAAGTCGACCCGCAGATCCTGGTCGCGGGCGAAGTCCTCAAGCTGCAGAAGTGACCCGGCGCCGGATCGGCGCGCTTCTGCTCACGCTGCTTGTCGCGCTCCTGCCCGCCGCGACCGCCGGCGCCGCCGAAGGGCACCGCAATCACGCGACCCCGGGTCCGCACGTCCTCGCCAAGTCCTGGGCGCTGATCGACGGGCGGACCGGCGAGGTGCTGACCTCGCACGCGGGCGCGGAACGCCGGCTGGTCGCCTCGACGACCAAGCTGATGACCGCCTACGTGGCGATGAAGGACCTGCCGCTGCCCGAGATCGTCACCGCTCAGCCCTACGAATACGAATACGGCGAGTCGGTGATGGGCCTGCAGGCGGGGCAGAAGATCAGCGTCGAAGACCTGCTCTACGGGCTGATCATGCTCAGCGCCGGGGACGCCGCCCACACCCTGGCGATCGAGTCGGCGGGCTCGGTGAAGAAGTTCGTCGCCGAGATGAACCGGTACGCGGCGGCGCTCGGCCTGACCGACACGCACTTCGAGAACCCGATCGGGCTCGACTCGAAGAAGAACTACTCGAGCGCCCTCGACCTGGCGGCGCTGACGCTGGAACTGGAGAAGGACCCGGCCTTCGCGAAGATCGCCGATGCGCGTGAACACACGCTGAAGAGCCTCCATCCGCCGCGCAAGATCAAGACGATCAACGAGCTCCTCGAAATGGCCCCGTGGGTGACCGGGGTGAAGACCGGCCACACCTGGAAGGCGGGCTACGTCCTGGTCGGCTCGGGGGAGAAACGCGGGGTTCGGCTGATCTCGGTGGCGATCGACGCGCCGACCGACGAAACGCGCTTCTCCGACAACATGGAACTGCTCGAATGGGGCTTCCGCCAGTACCACCGTCGCAAGGCGATCCAGAAGGGAAAGGAGCTCGCCGCACCCTCGATCCGCTACTCCGGCGGCCACCTGCCGCTGGTCGTCGGCCACTCGCTGAAGGTCGCGATGCGCGACGGGCAGAAGGTCGAAGTCGCGGTCGACGCCCCGCGCGAGGTGACCGGGCCGATCCGCCGCGGGGCCAAGCTCGGCGTCGCCACGGTCTCGATCGACGGCCTCCGCGCGGGCACCGTCCCACTCGTCGCGAGCCGCTCCATCCCCGCGGCAAGCGGGTTTGACCGGGCCCGCGGATTCGTCGGAGAACATCCGATCCCCCTGGCGGTCGCCGTGTGCGCGATACTGGGTATTGCGATACTTCTCTGGCGGGGAATCCGCCGAATCCGAAGGGGAAAGCGGGTAGAGCAGAAGTGATCCTCACGGTGACGCTGAACGCGGCCATCGATCGCACCGTCGCAGTACCGAACTTCCGATTGGGGCGCCGCCACCGCGCGGTGGAGTCGCGCACGGTCGCGGGCGGCAAGGGCATCAACGTGGCGCGGGCACTGGCGCTGCTTGGGCGGCCAGTGATCGCCACCGGCTTCGTCGGCGGCCCCTCCGGGACCCGGGTGCTCGAACAGCTGCACGAAGAGTCGGTGCT
>JAFDWD010000024.1 GCA_018268695.1 Actinomycetota bacterium | reverse complement strand
TTTCTCCCGATTCGGGCGCCACAGCTCGTAGACCGGTCTCACCTCCCCTACAGGCACGCGACGATCATAGAATCTGTACGCGACGCGGCAATTGACCGCTCGTTAAGCCGGATCGGGTGCCACGCGGGCGTGGCGGAATTGGTATACGCGCCAGGTTTAGGTCCTGGTGGGCGAAAGCCCGTGGGGGTTCAAGTCCCTCCGCCCGCATCTCCCCAGAGGGGACTCAGCTCCCCTGGTGAATAGGATCCCTGACCATATGCTCCACGGTCGTGAGAGCTGGTCGGAAGGCCCATGTCCTGCACGCGGCGCTCTTCGCGGCGCTCCTCTTCGCGATCGTCTTGGTCGCCACGACCGTGGTACCGGCGGGCGCCGGGGCGCAGTCGAAGAACGGGGGCAAGGCCGGCGGCTCGGGTAAGTCACGGCGGGCGATCGCCTCGCCGAGGCCCGGGCAGCAGATCAAGACCAACAGCCTGCGCCTGATCGTCAACGCCGGGCCGGAGCGCGAAGACCTGCGGGCGAAGCTGAACGGCGTCGCGATCGGCAGGCGCTTCGGCGTCAACCAGAAGCGGCACCGTCGTTATCTCAGCGCGTCGTTGGTCGACGGCCTCCGTCGGGGCAAGAACACGCTGGTCGTCTGGGTGCGGCAGAAATACGGCAGGTACCGGAAGTCCAAGGTCACCTTCGTCGTCGCTCACGGCAAGCCGATGGCCAGCGCCGGGCAGGACGTCAGCCTCGCCGTCGGCTCGGAAGTCGAACTGCACGGCCAAGTGCTCCTGCCCGAGGCGAAGGTCGAGCCGGCCAAGGCCGGTGCGAGCGCGGCGGGCGACGGCGCCCCGGGTGCCTCCTCCAGCAGTTGGGCTGAAGTGGCGGCCGGTGGCAACGAAGTCGAATGGAGCATCGTCGACGCGCCGCCCGACAGCCACCTCACCATGCCGCTGGCGACGATCGTCCCGGCCGACGGTCAGCCGACGGGCCTCGAAGAAGCCCACACCTTGAGCCCGATGTTCGTCCCCGACGCGCCGGGCACCTACGAACTGAAGATGATCGTCAGGGGTCCGAGCGGGACCAGCGTGGATCACGTGGACGGAATCGTCGGTCCCGAAACTCCGCTGCTCACCTTCAACACCGAAGTCAAGGCCGGCGACAACAACAGCCGGCCGGCGGTCCGGGTCGGACCCGAAACCTTCCCCGCGCCATACATGCGCACCGCGGGCGGCACCAAGAACTACGCGGGCACCGGGCCGGAAGGGACCCAGTACAAGGCGATCTGGCAGGTCATCTCGCTCGATCGCACGACGCTGGAACCGAAGTGGAACCGCACCTACGGGCTCTGCCGGAGCGGCTCGTCGGGCAGTTGGAGCACCTGTCGACTCGCCGAATCGGGCGCCGGTGCCGGGCTCCCCGTGCCCGCGAACCTGAACGAAGACCTGGCCGCGACGACGAACGCCGAACTGATCGTCGCCGCCTCCCACGCCGGTAGCGAATGGGCGCCGCCGGCCGAGGGCAACTTCGTCGAAAAGAACTTCGCCCCGATCGGCTTCCCGAAAGAAAACGACCCCGAGATCGGCGCGCAGATCGTCGCCGCCAAGGCCGGGGAAATGGCCGGGGTCGGGATCAAAGGCCTGAGCCAGGGGGAAGCGAAGATCATGGCCGGAACCGGGACGCCGGGAATGAGCGGCTACCTCACCGCCGACGGGTCGGCGCCGCAGCCGCACTACGGCTTCATCTCATCCCAGCGGATCCCGTTCGACACCCGAGCGTCCTCCTCGTGCTCGGCCGAAACCTGCACCGTCACCCAACAGATCGGCGGGGGATCGACCGCGACGGGTGCCCAGGGATCCGTGCCCGCCGACAAGGGTGGCTACCTGATCGCCGGTTACAACCGGCTGACCTTGAAGCCGATCGAAAGCAGGACGTTCGTCACCACGGTCCCCTACGAAGAACCGGAAGGGAATCGCGGCCCGCCGCGCAAGGCTCTGGAAGAAATCCCGGGATACCTCGCCGGGCTGGCGAGCAAGAACGCGATCGTGATGATCACCTCGATCCACGGGAACAAGCAGCCGAAGAAGGTCTTCTACCAACACGGCACCCCGAACTGGAAACAGGTCATGAACGAAGTCGTCAAGCTCGGCGGCACCCGCGAAGAATTCGTCAAGGGCCTCAGTACGCCCGGAGCCGACTACTCGCTGGTCGGCCTGGCCAACCTGCCGGAAGGGGCGGGCCCCGAGTCCTCCACGGCGGGGGCGCGGCTGCGCGGCTTCTTCTCTCCCGACAACGACTCCCTCTACGGGCCGGAATCGGTCAACCCGAACTCGAAGCCGGCGAGCCTGCTGATGGCGGAAGTCCTCCGCGCCCCGGGCACGGAAGCGTGGCCTGGTGAAAACGAACCTGAAGTGATGAAGGCGATGGCGTACATCGGCACCCCGACGATCCTCGGCGCGGACCCGCGGTACAGCTACTGGCACCGGATCGAGACCGAAGGGGAAGCCGAACGCGCGCGGCACGAAGCGGAAGCGGTCACCTACAAAGACGGGCAAGGATTCAGCCCCGCGGCCTTCACGAAAGCGATGGCGTACCTGAAGACCGAGCTGGGGATGGTGGCGAAAGCGCGCGGCTTCGAGGCGGTCCTGGCTTCGCCCGCAGGCGGTGGCAAGGAAGCCTGGGGAACCGCCTTCCAGCTCAGCACGGAACTCTCCGATCTGCAGAAGAAGCTGGAAGCGCAGGCCAAGGCAAAGGCCTCGATCGGCCAGTTCTTCAACCAGTTGCTGCAGGCCGTGCTCACGGCCGCCGGACAGGGCGAGATCGTCGCGGCCTTGAAGTACGCCGAAGAGATCGCGACCACCGGCCAACTCGGAGCCGAGATCTACAACACCTTGAACAGCGGCGCCGAGGGCAAACCGAGCCAGGAAGTGGAAGCCGCGACCCTCGCCAACAAGCTCGCGGCCCAGGCGGTCGAAAACGAAGAATCGATCCAGCGCTTCTTCGACATCCTGATCAGCGATTGGAGCAAGCTCCAGGTGGTCGGGACGGTGGGAGGGTGCAATCCGAACAAGGACTGCGGCCCGAACCGCGAATACATCGAATTCGCCTATGAACCGGGCTGGGCCAAGGCGGCGAAAATCAGCGCCAAACAGGCGGCCGAACGTGAGCTCTACACCCGGCTCGTTCCGCTCGTGTTTCCGATCTGGAAGCTGGAACCGATGACCGACCGGACGGAAACGGATCTCAGCTCACACTTCTACTGTCACGACACCTCCTACCCGCTCTACCGCGCCCCGCAGAAGGCGTACTTCAAGAGTCCGGCCGAATATTCGACGAACGCGGAATGGGGCCCGTACCCGCCGCTCTTCTACCGGGTCTACCTCGCGGTACGTCGCGATGGCCTCACCTACGGCTATCCGTCCGAGGCGATCCTGAACAAAATGTTCAATCCGCTCGAAACCGTGGGGAGTGAAACGGCGGGCCTGGAGATGAACCCCGGCGACTTCATGCGGGAAGGGAACCGGATCGCTCCGTACTACGGACCGTACGAATGCGAATGGTATTGAGCTGAGCCGCGTCGCCGCTTAGGGTCGTAGGCGCCAATCGCACGCGACCTAGGAGGGCTGGATGAGCGGTGTGGGGATGAAGCTCGAGGTTGTGCTGTTGCCGGTATCCGACGTGGACCGGGCCAAAGCGTTCTACGAAGGGCTCGGTTGGCGGATGGACATCGACTACGTCGGCGACGAGGAGGGGTTTCGGATCGTCCAGTTCACGCCGACCGACTCGGAGTGCTCGATCATCTTCGGCGAAGGGCTGACGGCGGCGGAGCCGGGATCCTACGAGGGGCTGCAACTGACCGTGACCGACATCGCGGCGGTGCGGGAGGATCTGGTCGGGCGCGGGGTCGACATCTCGGAGGTCTTCCACGACGCGGGCGGCATCTTCCACCACATCGGGACCGCCAACCGGGTGATCGGGCCGGCGCCGGAGAACGCCGACTACGGGTCGTTCGCCTCGTTCGCCGACCCCGACGGCAACGGTTGGCTGCTGCAGGAAATCAACACGCGGGCGCCGGGTCGCTGAGCGGCGCGGCGGGCGAGAGGAGAGCGAGGATGGCGACGACGTATGAGTCCGCGCCGGAGCTGGCGGAGGCGCTGCGACGCGCCGCGGCCGCACACGGCGAGCACGAGAAACGGACCGGTGAAGAGGACGCGAACTGGCCCGACTGGTACGCCGAGTACATGGTGCGCGAGGCGGCCGGCGAGGAGCTGCCGCAGTGAGTGCCGCGGGCGGGCCGGGCGCC
>JAFDWD010000249.1 GCA_018268695.1 Actinomycetota bacterium | reverse complement strand
CGTCGTCGCGCTGATCTGGCCGAGCTCGGGGATCGTGATCTGGAAGTCGGAGAGGAGCTCGAGCAGCATCGCCTCGAACTCCTGGTCGGTCTTGTCGATCTCGTCGATCAGCAGGACGACGGGCTCCTCGCTGGAGATCGCCTGCATCAGCGGCCGGGTGAGCAGGAACTCGGTGCCGAAGATGTCCTCCTGCACGTCTTCCCAGCCGGCCTCACCGCCGGCCTGGATCCGCAGCAACTGCTTGCGGTAGTTCCACTCGTACATCGCCTTCGCCTCGTCGAGCCCCTCGTAGCACTGCAGGCGCACCAGCGGACGGCCGGTCGAGCGCGACAGCGCCTTCGCCAACTCGGTCTTCCCGACCCCCGCCGGGCCCTCCACGAGGATCGGCTTCCCCAGCCGCTGGGCGAGGAAGGAGACCAGCGCGGCGGGCTCGTCCGCGAGGTAGCCGACCTCCGCCAGTGAGCTCTTGACCGCCGCCACGGACTCGTCTGCCATGCGGGCGATGATAATCAGCCGCCCGTGCTCGACCTCCTCCCGCCGCTCGCGGCGCTCCCGCACAGCCTCGGCCCCTACATCACCCTGGTGCTCGTCGGCTTCGGCGTCGGCATCCTCGGTCACCTGACGAAGATCCGCTGGCTGGTCGGCGTCGGGATCGCCCTGATCGTCGTCGGGGCGCTGCTCCTGCCCTTCGCCGCGGGCATCCCAAGCGGGGAAAAGGCGCCGCCGACCAACGAAGGCTTCGGCAGCGAACTAAGCGAATGATGATGATTCCTTAAATCCTGCCGCCTCGCACCGCACCCGCCGGGGGCCTGCCCTAGAGTTGGGGTTCGTCCGTTTCGACCGAAGGAGCCAGGTCCCTTGAGCCGTAAACGAACTTTCGCCCTTCTGGCCGCCTTTGCCGCGCTGGCCGCGCTGTTGAGCGCCTGTGGCGGTGGCGGCGGTGGCAGCAGCGAAGATCCGCAGAAGGTGATCGAACAGGCGACCTTCGAAGGCGTCGAAAGCGGCAACGTCAACCTGACGATGAACGTCAAGGCCGAAGGCGAAAACGGCGGCAACATGAAGATCGACCTCAGCGGTCCCTTCCAGTCGACCGGCAAAGAAAGCCTGCCGGAACTCGCCATGGAACTGAAGGCGAACGGCGAAGCGCAGGGCGAAAAGGTCAACTTCGAAGGCGGGCTCACGGTCCTCGGCGACCGCGCCTACGTCGGCTTCGACGGCAAGAACTACGAAGTCGACCCGACCACCTTCGGCTTCATCAAGTCGGGCTTCGAAGAAGCCGACCAGGAAGGTGAAAAAGAAAGCGCCGGCGGGCAGCGGACGGCCTGTCAGAAAGCGGCCACCTCGATGAACCTCGAAGAATTCGTCGACAACCTCGAAAACGAGGGCGGCGAAGAAGTCGAAGGGGTGAAGACGACGAAGCTGAGCGGCGACCTCGAACCGAAGGGCGCGATCGACGCGATCATCCGCCTCGCCGAAACCCCGGCCTGCTCCGGGCAGCTGGAAGCGGCCGGGCCGTTCCCGCTCGAAGAACTGAAGAAGCTGAAGGGCGAAATCACCGGCGCGATCAAGAAGGCGCACGCCGACATCTACGTCGGCGAAGACGACCACATCGTCCGCAAGGTGACCGCCGACCTCACCGTCGAACCGCCCAACTCCGACGAAAAGGCCGAAATCGAATTCGACCTCTCCCTCGGTGGCGTGAACGAACAGCAAACGATCAAGGCGCCGGCGAACGCCGAACCGCTGGAAAAGCTCTTCGGCCAGCTCGGCGTCAACCCGCTCGAACTCCTGGGGATGATGCAGGGTGGCGGCACCGAAGACATCGGCAGCCCTCTGGAAGGG
>JAFDWD010000248.1 GCA_018268695.1 Actinomycetota bacterium | reverse complement strand
CTTGAAGAGGACGTCGGCGGTGAAGACGTCGGTGCCGTCGATCAGGAAGGCGAGGTGGCCGGGCGCGTGGCCCGGGGTGTAGATCGCCTCGATCTTGATGCCGTTCGCGTCGAGCGTGTCGCCGTCGCCCATGATGATCTCCACGTCCTCGTCCAGCTCCGCGGCGGTCGCCTCGTGGGCCACCAGCGGCACGTCACCGCCGAGGCGCTCGCGCGCCTCCTTGATCCCGGCGATGTGGTCGACGTGCGGGTGGGTGACGAGGTAGTGCGTGATCGTGATCCCGTCGCGCTCGGCGATGTCGATCAGCGGGTCGATGTCTTCGTTGCCGTCGATCAGGACGCCGGTCTTCCGCTCTGGGTCGGCGACCAGGTAGGCGTTCGACAGCCACTGCGGGTTCTCGGTCCTCTCGACGATCACGGCACTCCTCTTCGTTGCGGGCGGGTGCTTCCGAGCTTAGCGGCCACATGTGGCCCCTAAGCTCGGAAGCTCGGGGCGCGGGTGCCGTCGAGGATCGTGCGGGCGATCAGCTCGGGGTCGTCCCACATCGGCACGTGGCCGACGTCGGGCAGGACGAGGAAGTGGGTGCCGGCCGGGCGGCGCTCGGGCTTCGGCGGGCCGACCTGCCTATCCAACTCCGCCCAGGCGATGGTGACTGGTACTGATGTCGGGTAGCCCGCGGTGACGAAGATGTGCTCCCGCATCGCCTTGTTGGCGCCGTCGTAGCCTTCCGAGTCGATCCAGGCGAGGACGAGTTCGCGCGCCGCGCGGGTCGGCCAGTTCTCCGGGCGGGCGGCGAAGGTGGCGACGGCGCGGTCGCGGACGGGACCGATCCAGAGCGCCGCCGAGACCGCCGGGCGCAGGCGCTTCGCCCACTTGCGGCCGGAGCCTTTCCGCGGCCCGATCGGCGCGCGCCAGAGTCCGGCGGGGGAGAGGCAGGTGACCGAGCGCGCCGCGCCCATCCGTCCCAGTTCCAGGCCGACCCAGGCGCCGAGGCTGTTGCCGGCGACGTGGGCGCGCTCGACGCCCCGCGCGGCGAGCCGTTCCCGCAGGTTCGCGGCCAGCGCCGCGGCGGTCGGCTCGACCCCGGGCGGGAGCGCCGGCTCGGTCCCGAACCCCGGCATGTCGAGCGCGATCACCTCGCGGTGCTGCGAGAGCAGCGGCACCACCGGGTCCCAGACGTGGGACGCCGCCCCGAGCCCGTGGACGAGGAGCAGCGGCTCGCGTTCCGGCGCGTCCACACTCACCGGAACGACGGCTTCGCGAAGAGGACCTGGACGTCGCCGATGCGGCGCTCGCGGAAGCCCGCCTCGCTGCTCGAGAGGTAGAAGTCCCAGAGCCGCCGGAAGCGCTCGTCGTAGCCGTGCGCCTTGAGGTGATCCCAGGCGGCGAGGAAGCGCTCGCGCCACTCGGCCAGCGTCGGCGGATAGTGGGCGGTGATGTCATCGAGCCAGATCTCG
>JAFDWD010000247.1 GCA_018268695.1 Actinomycetota bacterium | reverse complement strand
CTTCGTTTTGACTTTCGCCCGCGAAGCCGCTTTCTTACGCGGGTTGGCGGGCGCTTTTTTGGCTTTGGGCTTGGCTTTGGCCGTCGATTTTTTCGCGGCTTTTTTCGCCGGTTTCTTGCCTTTGCCGCCCTGGACCGCGGCGATCGATTCCTCCAGCGCGGCCATCAGGTCGGGCGCTTTGGTCGCCTTCGGCGCCTCGGCCTCCGACGCCACGATCTCCTTGCCTTCGGCCTTCCGTTCGATCAGCGACAGCAGCTGCTCACGGTATTCGTCGTGGTAGTCCTTCGGCTCGAAGTCGGTGGAAAGGGACTCGATCAGTTGCTCGGCCATCTCCTGCTCCCGTTTCGCCGGTTTCGCGGCTTTCTCGGGGAGGATGTCGAGCTCCTCGACCGGTACCACCTCGTCGGCGAAGCGCATCGTGGTCAGGGTGAGGACGTTGCCGTCCGAGCGGATCGCCGCGAGGTGCTCTTTGTTGCGCAGGACGAAGCGGGCGATCGCCACCTTGCCTGAGGCTTTCATCGCTTTCGCGAGCAATCCGTAGGCTTTCTCGGCACCGTCGGCGGGGCCGAGGTAGTACGGGCTGTCGAAGTACATCGGGTCGATCTCCTCGAGCCCGACGAAGTCCTTGACCTCGATCGCGCGCGTTTTCTCCGGCGCCAGCGCGGCCATCTCGTCCTTGGTCAGCGGCACGTACTGGCCGGGGGTCAGCTCGTAGGCTTTGATGATCTCGTCGTAGGGGACCTCTTCGTCGGTCCCTTCAGCGACGCGCCGGTGTTTGATCCGCGCCGAGTCCGACTCGCGGATCTCGCGCAGCGCGATGTTCCGCCGCGCCACCGCGCTGTACATGCGGACAGGGACATTGAGCAGCCCGAAGCTGATCGAGCCGGACCAGAGAGCTCTCGCCATCCGCCGATTGTTCCAGCCATCCGCGTACGCGCAAGTCGGTGAGGCCCTTGGCCGGGAACTTGCGGTTCTTACACTCGATCGGTGACCCGGCAGCAGCGCCTCACCCTGATCGCGACGATCCTCGGCTCGACCGTCGTCTTCCTCGACGCGACGATCGTGAACGTCGCGCTGCCCTCGATCGGGCGGGAGCTGGACGCGGGGCT
>JAFDWD010000246.1 GCA_018268695.1 Actinomycetota bacterium | reverse complement strand
GGTCGCGAAGTTCGTCCCCGCCTATCTCTCCTCGGCGAGTTCCAAGGAACTGTCCTATCTGGTGGCGCCCGGCTCGGTCGTGGTGCCGCTGGCGGGGGGAGTCGAACTCCTCTCGATCGGCCGGGTCGACCAGCTCGGCGACGGCGAAGGTCCGCGGCGCGAGCTGATCGCGGCGGTACGGGTGCGCGAACCCACCTCGGGCGCCACCTACCCGGCCACGTACCGACTCTCGGTCAGCGAACGCGCCGGTCGCTGGTACGTCGCCGCGGTCGAGGGGGCGCTCGCATGATGCGGGCACGGCTTCTCTTCCTTGGCGTCCTGGCAGCGATCCTGGCCGGCCTGGTGACGCTCCTCGCCCCGTCGGTCGCCCTGGCCGCGGGCGGCAACTCGGTCGGCTCGAACCTGGCGGGACTCCTGCGCGAATACGCCGGCGAGCTCTACACCGGGATCGTCGCCGTCTTCGCCCTCGTCTTCCTGATGAACCGGCGCTTCGCCGAGCTCCTGGTCTTCTTCTGTGCGGCGATCGTGGTCGGCTGGTTCGTCTTCGCGCCTGGCCAGGTCGCCAACGCCGCGAAAGCGATCGCCCACCAGGTGCTGCCATGACCAAGGGACACCGCAGCGTCCGCTCCTACCAGCGGATCTTTTCCCCGGAGCGGCGGATCCACCAGATCGAGGGACGGCGGCTACCGGTCCCGGGTGGCGTGCCGCTGCGCTGGCTCGGCTGGGCGATCGCCTCCCTGGTGGCGGTCCTCGAGCTCGGCTCGGGCTCAACCATCGTCCCGGCGCTCGCGGCGGCGGCGGCTGGCGCAGGCGGCCTCATCCTGAGAGACAGGACCGCCGGCCTCCTCGCCGCCGCCGCGGCGGGCGCCGGGACGCTCGCCCTGGGGGTGGTGCTGGGGGCGATCGACTGGCCGATCCGGCTCGTCGTGATCCCGGTCGCGGTGGGGACCCTGGCCACCCAGGCGACCCCCGACGGCCGCCGCCCCGAGCGCTTCGCCCTCTCCTGGCTCGCCCTCCGCCTCGCCCCGCCACGGCGCTCGCTCGGCCGGGCGCTGCCCCAGGCCGGCTCACCGTGGGTCCTGGTGGGGAGGCTCTGGGTGGCGCCCGACTCCCACTGCCCACGTCTGCGGCGGGCCACGATCGCGGGACCGGCCGTCGTCCACCTCGCCGAGCCGCTCGCGATCCGGCGGTCCCTCACACGCCGGCGGATCATCGGCCGCAGGCCCGGCCGGCTCACCTCGCCCTCACGCCTTCAGAGCACGCTCGAGGTCCCCGAGGGCCGCACCCTGGAGCTGCGGCCGTGATCCGCTTCCCGCTGCGCTACGCGCGCTCCAACGTCCTGGTCGGGCCCGGCGGCGAGGCCGCCGCCCTCTACCGGCTCGGGACGCTCTCCTACCCCTACCTGCCGGCGGCGGAGAAGTGGGGGCTGCTCCACCGGCTCGAGCGTCTCATCGCCCTGGTCGGCGCCGACCTCTCGATCTGGCGGGTCGCCCGCTCCTACCCCGCAGACCGCTACGCGGCCGAGCTCGCCTGGTTGGCGGACCCCGACCACGCCGACGCCGGCCGCTGGGCCTCCTACCTACGCTCCCAACAGGAGCGGCTCGCAGATCTCGGCTCTCACCTTCCCCGCGTCTACCTGGCGATCTCGCTGAGCGAGGGACGGGCCGCCGGCGGTCCGCTGCGCTCGCTCGGCCGGGCCCGGCGGCGGCTCGAGCAGGTGGCGGGTGTCGGCACGCCGAGCCCGATCGCAGCCTCGGAGTTGCGGGCGCTCGCCGAGGCCGAGCGCCGCGCGCTCGGCCGCGCCTCATCGGCGCTCGATCTGCGCCGCGCCACCACCGCCGAGCTGGGGTGGCTGCTGCGCCGCGCCGCCTGCCGCGGTCTCGGCGAGCCGCCGCTGGAGGACGGTTGGGAGCCTGACGCCCTGATCCTCGGCGGCGAGGGGGAGTCGAGCTATGAGCCGCTCGAATCCGACCTCTGGTCTTACGCGAACGCGCCGATGCGCGAGGAGACCGCGCGGGCCCCGGCGCTCGTGGTCGAGTCCGAGGTCGGCGACTCCCACCAGGCCTTCCTCTGTCTCGGCTCGCTCGCCGAGGAGGCCGAGTTCCCCGGTGCCGCCGAGCTCCTCTTCGCCCCGCTCGAAGGGGCGGGGCCGGTCGATGCGGTCCTGCATGCCGACCTCGTCGCCAACCGCGAGGCGCTGGCCCAGGTGCGCCGCCGGGTGCTCGACGCCGAGCACACCTACCGCGAGCAGCTCGCCGGCTCACCGACCGGGCCCGGGGCCCTCGCCGAGGAGGACCGCGAGCTGGCCCGCGAGTACGAGGCGATCCTCTCCTCGGTGGCGAGGCCGCCGATGCTGCGGGCCTCGATCTCGCTGGCGGTCGGTGCGGGCGACCCGGAGACGCTGGAGGCGCGGGTCACCGCCCTGCGCGAGCGCTACGGCGAGGTCGCCCTGCACCGACCGCGTGGTCTCCAGCACGCACTTTTCATGGAGCATCTGCCGCGGCCTGACGGCGGCGCGGTGCCCGACTACCGCCGCCAGATGAGCACCGAGCAGCTCGCGGCGACGGTGCCGGTCGCGACCGCCGCCGTCGGCTCGGAGGGCGGGGTCTACCTGGGCTTCGACCCGGCGGCGGGGCGACCGGTCCGCGTCGACCCGACCGAGGCGCCTCGCGACTCGCGGCCCTCGGCGGTCCTCCTCACCGGCACCCTCGGCTCGGGCAAGACGATCGCCGCCCAGGCGATCGCCCACGCCGCGCTCCTGCGCGGCAGCCTGGTGATCGACTTCGACCCAAAGCCCGACCATCGCCTCGACGCGCTGGCGGACGTCGGGGACGAGGTGCGGCTGCTTGAGCTCTCCGCCGACCCCGAGCACCGTGGCAAGCTCGATCCGCTGGCGATCGGGTTGCCGGAGCTGCGCGAGGAGCTCGCCTCCTCCTACCTGCTGGAGCTGCTGCGCGACCCGCCCCCTTCCTGGGAGGTGGCGATCGACCGGGCGGTCCGCGACGCGGTGCGAGACGGCGAGGAACGCCTCCCGTCCGTGGTCGACCGACTCCGCGGCGTCGATGCGCCGGGCGCCCGCGAGGCGGCCGAGGCGCTCGAGGTGATCTCGGACTTCGGTCTCGCCCGTCTCGGCTTCGCCGACCGGACCGAGGTGCCCGGCCCGGTTGCCGTGTCGAACCTGACGACGATCCGGATGCCCGGGCTGAACCTGCCCGAGCCCGGCACCGAGCGCGCCGCCTACACGCGCTCGGAGCGCGTCTCGGTCGCGACCCTGGCGCTGGTCGCCGCGCTCGCCCTGAAGCTGATCTCCGGCGAGCGCTCCCGCCACAAGCTGGTCCTCCTCGACGAGGCCTGGGCGCTCTTCGCCTCCTCGCAGGGGCGGGCGCTCCTGAACCGATTGGTCCGTCTCGGACGGGCGTTCAACGCGACCATCCTCCTGGTCAGCCAGCGGCTCGAGGACCTCGGTGAGCTCTCGCAGTTAGTCGGGGTCAGCCTGCTCTTCGGTCAGGACTCGCTCCGCGCCGCGGCGGCCGGGATCGAGGCGATCGGACTCGACCCGGGGGAGGGCGGTCTGGCGCAGCGGCTGACCGAGTACCGGCGCGGCCGCTGCCTGATGCGCGATCTCGACGGCCGCGTCGGCGAGGTCCAGGTCGACCCGCTCCCCGACCTGCTCGCCGCCCTCGACACCAGCCCCGGCGCGGGGGAGGGACGATGAGGCGGCGTCTGCTTCTCGTCGCGACCGGCACCGCCGCACTCATCCTGCTCGGGAGCCCCGTCGCCCACGCCGACGTCTGGGCCAACGTCGGACCGGCCTCCTCGCTCTCGGGCCTGGCGTCGCGCTGGCCGCTCGGCAACTACGCCCTCGACGAGCACTTCACCGCGATCTCGGCCGGCGTCTTCTCGGGCGTCGACGTCTCCGGCCTGCTGCCGATGATCGCCTACTTCTTCGCCAACGAGCTCTGGCAGCTCACCGCCTGGCTGGCGAACCTGCTGGTCGAACTCTTCGCCTTCGCCTTCTCGCTCGACCTGGTGAACGGCTCGTCGGCGACGAACGGTGCGGGTGCGCTCGGGCCGGTCTCGCGGGCGATCTCCTCGATCTACTCCGATGTCTTCGGCGGCCCGTGGATGGTGCTCGCGGTATCCGTGGCCGGCTGCTGGGCGATGTGGAAGGCGCTGGTGCAGCGGCGCTATGCGGAGACCGCCGGGCAGCTCGCGCTCTCCCTCCTCTACGTCGGGATCGCCTTCCTCTTCGTGCTGCAGCCGGGGCAGACGATCGGCAACGCCTCCCACTGGACCAACGAGATGTCGGGGGCGTTCCTCTCGATCGCCAAGGACGGTGAGCCGAGCTCGCAGGCGGAAGCCAAGGAAGCCGGGGCGAACCAGCTCTTCGGTCTCCTGGTGGCCCAGCCCTGGTCGGTGCTCGAGTTCGGCGGCCTCGACCACTGCGTCAAGACCGGCTCGGCCGGCGCAGGGGAAGAACCCGAATCGGTCGGGGTGCAGCCTCTGCCGGCCGGAGCGGTGCGGCGGCTGGAATCGGGTGAAGAGGTGTCGGCGGGCGGCAAGACCTGTCTCGACAACCTGAAGAGGTACGGACCCCACTTCCTGCGCTTCGAACCGGGGTCGAAGGAACGCGAAGAAGAGTTCGGGGCGCTCGAAGCGGGCGACAGCTCGAAGCTGCCCGACGCCGACCCCGGCAAGAAGAACGGCTCCTATGAACTCGGTCCGATCGACGAACCGGCGGCCGCCGCGATGGAAAAGGGCGGCCAGTACCAGCGCCTGCTGGTCGCGATCGTCGTCTTCTTCGCCGAGCTCGGCGCCTTCTGCCTGCTGGGCGCGCTGTCGATCGGCGTGATCACGGCCCAGGTTCTGCTGCTCCTACTGCTGGCCTTCAGCCCGGTCGCCCTGGTCGCGGCGGCGGTGCCCGGGAGGGGGCACCAATTCTTCAAGGGCTGGCTCGCGAAGCTGGCCGGCTTCCTGCTGCGAAAGGCCGCCTACTCGCTGGTCCTGGCAGTACTGCTGGCGGTCTGCGCGGCGATCTCGGCGGCTACGTCGGAGCTCGGTTGGCTGTTGTCGTTCGGGCTGCAGTGCGCCTTCTTCTGGGCGGTCTTCCTGCAGCGGCGCTCGCTCACCGACGGCCTGATCGGCACGGTCACCGGGCCGGGGGTGCCGGGAGGGGAGAGGGCGCTCGAGGTGCTGGCGCTCTACTCCGGCGCCAGGCTGGGGGCGAGGACGGCAACCCGGCCGGTGCGCGCGGTCGGTTCGCGGCTACGCCGGGGCCGTTCGCGGGAGGTGGCGCGGCGCGAGGCTGCAGCAACGCCGGCGGCGGCGAGGGAGGAGGGCTCCTCCGCTCCGGCGGATCGACCGACCGCGAGTCGCGGCCGCTCCGACAAGCAGGCACAAACTTCGGGGTCGCCCTCGGCCGCCGACGACAGCAGCGGGTCGCCGCCGAGCGAGCACGAACGCGCTCCGGCCGAGACCGCGGGGCCGGCCCGGTCGCAGCCGGCCGGCGAGGAGCGGCGGGCGCCTGACCGGCCGCGCCGGCCGCGAGTTGCCTCCCGCCCCGAAGAGGATCGTCGACCCGGGGGCCCGGAGGAGAAGGCCGAGCGGCCGCGGGTCGGGAGTCGCCCGGAGAAGAAAGACCCCGCGCGCGGGGAGGACCCCGACCGCCGAGCGGTGACTTCGTCGCGGGCGAAGCCCAGGAAAGCCGCGAAAGGCCCCCAGCCACCACCCGCCGGCTCCGGGAGGCCACGCTCGCCCCAGGGCGGCCTCGGCGAGGAGCTGCGCGCAGACGCCGAGCGGGTGGAGGCGGCGCGGCGCAAGACCGCCTCGAATGAGGCGCCCGGAAAAGGCAGCGTCGAAGACCCGGCTCCCGCGAAGCACCACGCCAAAAAGGCGCGCAAGGCGGACGACACGAAGGGGCGGCGATGACGGCGGGCGCCCGCAGGGTCTGGCCGCTCGCCGTGGTCGGGACCGCGGCGATGATCGCCGCCCTCGCGACGGCGATCATGGCGCTCTTCGGTGCCGGCCTTACGTGCGTGGGCGGCGGGGGCGCTGCGGGACCGGGGGCACCCCGCGCGCCTGTGGGGGGCATCCCCGCCGCCCGCCTCCACATCTATCAGGCCGCCGCCGGGCGCTTCGACATCTCCTGGCCCTTCCTCGCCTCGATCGGCGTGCAGGAGTGCGGCGCCGACGGCCACTGTGGCGTCGCCTCCTCCGGTTGCGCCGGGGTGATGGAGATCGCCTACGTGCGAGGGTCGGCGTGCAGTCCCGACCCGGCGGCGCCGACTCTCTGGGAACGGTTCGGGGTCGACGCCGACGGCAACGGCCGAAGCATCTTCGACCCCGCCGACGCGATCTTCACCGCGGCGCGGATCTTCCGCCAGGCCCTTGGCGCCCCTCCCGCCGGCGGTCTCTATCACGGCTACTACGAGGCGGCCTGCAGCTACTACGGCGCCTGCGCCGACGGGATCGTCGACTACGCCCGTGAGGTGATGGCCCGGGCGGTCAGCTTCGGCTTCGGCCACGAAGGCCGGATCGTCGGGGGCGAAGGCGAAGCGGCGACGGGGTCCGGGGGGCCCGCCTGCGGGGGCTCGGCGGTGGTCGGGACCGGGGCCTCCGGCGAAGCGATCGTCAGGGTCGCGCGTTCGCAGCTCGGCGTCACCGAGAGTCCGCAAGGATCCAACTGCTCGAAGTTCGGCCCCTGCGAGGAATGGTGCGCGCTCTTCGTCGCCTGGGTCTGGGAGCACGCCGGGGTGCCGATGCAGGGGGGTACCGCGCCGTATGCCTACTCGGGTTCCTTCTACGGCTGGGTGACCGAACACGGCGGCCGCGTCCTCCCACCAGGTGCGACCCCGTCGCCCGGCGACGCCGTCCTCTACGGCCGGGGGCCGACCGCCTCCGAACACGTCGGGATCGTCGAGTCGGTCCTCGGTGGCGAAATCGTCACGATCGAGGGCAACTACGGGGACCGGGTCGCCAGGGTCGGTCCCTTCCCGCCGGCGCTCGCGGTCGCTGCGGGTGAGCCAGGGCCGATCTATGCCTACGCCGAACCGCCGGGGATGGCGAGGACCGCGGCAGGGAGCCGATCGTGAATCGGCTGCGCGCCCTCGTGGAGCAGCCGGTCGACTCCGAGGTCGCGCGGTGGATCGTCTCGCTCGCCCTCCTCGTGACGGTCGGGCTCGCCTGCCTGGTCGCGCTTTCGGCGACCGGAGGCTCCGCGACCCGGGCCGGCAAGGAGGTCCACCGCGCCGGGCCCATGGTGGATCGGCCGGCGTTCTCCTTCCCGCCCGTCGATCGCCGGCCCCACCACCGACGCCAGGACCCTCAGGACCGCCCGGGCACCGCCGCGCACCGCAGGACCGTCCGCGAGCTGGCGGCCCACCGGGCGCTCCAACACGTCCCCTGGCGCGGCGGCGGGGTGTCGATCGTCCTGGTCGGCGCGCGGGGCGGCAAGGCGGTGCTCGAGGTGCGCGCGGAGAGCACGGCGGCCGGCCGCCGCGGCTACCGCGCCTTCCTGCATCGCTTTCACGACGACGGCCGCGCCTACCGGCCGCGCCTCGTCCCCGACGGTGCCCGGGCGCACCAGGGCGGTGCCCGCTGATGAACGCCTCCATCCGGCCGCATGTCTCGGAGCGGAGCGGGGTCCCCGGAGGGGTCCTGCGGGGGGTCCTCGGAGGGGTCCTCCGACCTTTCCGCCTCTTGCCCGGAATCCCGCGTGCGGGCGCCTTCTGCGGCGCCGCGGATCTGCCGAGATCCCCCCGTCACACAAAGGTCGATCACTGATGGGCCCATCTCGCAACTCCGACGATCCGCGGCCGATCGTCGCCCTCGCGGCCGTGATCGTCTGCCTCGCCCTCTGGCATCTCCTCTCCCATCTGCATCTCCATGCCGCTGCGGTGCGCCTCCACCTCGCCTCGCTCATCCCCCTCGCACTCGGCGCGACCGCGATCGCCTCGGCGTCGGCGACGCAACGACTCCTCATGACCCGCCGCACGCTCGCCTCACGTCGAGCGCTCGCCGTCGTCCCGGCCGACGGCTTCGACCCGCGACCGGAGTCGGTCGCGGCCCTCGCCGCCGGCGTGGCCCAGTCGGGACACCGGATCGGCGCCTGGACCGACAGGCGGGCGAGCGCGGTCAGGGTGCGGCTGACCAACGACGCCGCCGGCAGGCTCGCCTACCTGATCGAGGTGCCGGGACGGGAGCTGCCGAGGCTGCGCAACGCCCTGCGCCCATATAAGGGGGTCGAGATCAGGGACGTCGACGAGGTGCTCGCGGTGGAGAGGGAGAGGCCGGCCAGAAACGAGGTGCACCCGAGGACTGTCCGCGCAGAGATGGTCCTCGCCCGCCCCTCCTATGAGCCGCTCGCCAGGCCGGCGCTCGACCCCGACCCGCTGACCGCTTTCACCGCCGCCCTCGCCGGGGTGCGCCGTGACCGCGGTGAGGTCGCCGAGGTCTGCCTCGACCTCCTGCCCGCGACCGGCCGGCGGGCGGGGCGGCTGCGGCGAGGGATGAGGCGGCAGGCGAAGAGGCGGGGCCGCGACGGCGGGCCCTCGTTCGCCGAGGTGCTAGGCGGCGCCAAGGAGCGATCCCGCCCCGACCTCGTCGACCGCTTCGAGCGCCGCGAGCTCGGCAGGGGACTCGAGTCGAAGCTCCGCGAGGGCGCGCCCCTGTTCGAGTCCCAGATCCTCCTCCGTGTCACCGCCGCCGACACGGGTCGGGCGAAGACGATCCTCGCCGGCCTGCGGGACGCCTTCGCCACCATGGCCGACCGCAATCACCTGCGGGTCAGGGGGCTACCGCTGCTCGGTCTCGAGTTCCTCGGCTCCGACCTTCCGGGCAGGCGTGGGCGCTTCGACCGCCGCCTGGCGACCGGACTCTTCCGTCCCCCCGCGCGCAACGTGGTCACGGCCGCCGAGGTCGTCGGGTTCCTGAAGCCGCCCACCGTCAACTGCCCGGTCGAGAACGTCGTCCGCTCGGGGGCGCTGCTCTCCCCGGCGCCCGAGCTCGAGGTGTTCGACCCGGCGCGGGCGGACCTGATGCCGGTGGGGAAGGTGGTCGCGGAGGACGGTGAGCGTCTGGTCGGGGTCCGCACCGCCGACACCTTCTTCACCTACGTCGCCGGGCGCTCCCGCTATGGCAAGACGGAGGCGGCGATCGCGATGTTCACCCACCTCGTGCGCTCGGGCCATGGCGGCCTCTTTCTCGATCCTCACGGCGATGCTCTCGATCGCATCCGCCCATACCTGACCGATCCTGAGGTCGCGGCCAGGGTCGTCGAGATCGACCTCGGCCCCGGCGGCCCCGACTCCCAGCTTGCCTGGAACCTCCTCGGGATGCGCGGCGTCGATCCCGAGGCGCGGGTCGATGCGATCGTCGCCGCCTTCTCCTCGGCGGTCGGCTGGGGGGAGAAATCGACCCGGGCGATCAACCTGACCACCCAGGCCGCCTCGGCGCTGGCGACGATCGCCGAGCAGGTCGCGCCCGAGATCGCGCCGACGGTCTTCCAGATCCCGACGCTCCTGACCGACGACGCCTGGCGCTCGGCGGTCCTCCCCTTCCTCCCCGGGCACCAGCAGCAGTTCTGGCGCGAGCGCTTCCCGCTGCTCTCCCCCGACGCGGTGACCCCGGTGACGAACCTCGTCGATCGCCTGCGGGCCTCGCGGGCGACCACCGCTCTCCTCGGGCAGAGCGAAGGTACCTTCTCGGTCCGCGAGGCGATGGACGAGGGGTTGATAGTCCTCGCCTGCCCGGGCTCGGGCGGGCCGCGCGAGCGGCTGGTCGCCGGACTGCTGGCCTTCGACATCCTCCATGCGGCCCGCTCGCGGGCCGGGGTCGACCCCGAGAAGCGCAGGCGGTTCGTCGCCGTCTTCGACGAGGTGCAGTCCTATGACGGCGAGAGCCTCGCGGCGCTCCTGGAGCAGTCGGCGAAGTTCGGCCTGCGGGCGATCTTCCTGAACCAGGACCCCGAGCGCCTGCGCCCCACCACGCTGCATGCGCTCACGACCAACCGCTCCCACCTCCTCGCCACCGCCCTCGGCGCACGCTCGGCGGCGCTGGTCGCCAGGGAGCTCGGCGGCGGGGTCGACGCCGCGGCGCTGACGCGCCTCGAACGCTTCCGCTTCGTCGCCCAGGTGACCGAGCGGGGCGAGCTGTCCGAACCCTTCGCGGTGGGCGGTGTTCAGGTCGAGCAGACGCTCGGCGAGGGAAGGCCGGAGCGGCTCCACGACTTGAATGCGGCGATCGAGGCCTCGGGTCGCAGGCGCAAGGCGGCCGAGGCACTCGCCCATCAGGAGACGCTAGACGCCCGCATCCTCGCCGAGCTCCGGCGGCTCGCAGGCGCGGCCCCGAGAGAGGACGGCGGTGAGGATGACCAGATCCGCTTCGGGGGGGCAGGGTGACCTCGGCCTTCCCGACGCGTGCCGATTCCGGCGCTCCTTGGCTCGACGTGCTCGCGTCCCTGGCCCAGCACCGGGCGCTGACCGCCGCACAGGTCCATGCGATGCACCTGCCGGAGGTGCGCCTGCGCCAGGCCCAGCGCCTGCTCGCGGGCCTCGGCCGGGAAGGCCTCGCCGATCGGGCCGTCGGCCTGCGGGCGCAGCGGGTCTGGTTCGCGACCGCGAAGGGGATCGAGGCGGTGAGGCGGGTCGGCGTGCTCGAAGGCGAGCCGCTGCAACTCGACCGGCGCTCCTCGGCAGGGCGCCTC
>JAFDWD010000245.1 GCA_018268695.1 Actinomycetota bacterium | reverse complement strand
TGACCGGTGTCGTCTTCGCATTGGAGTTGACCCACCGCTACGAAGCCCTGCTGCCCCTGCTGATCGGGGCGACCGTCGCCTACGCGGTGTCGATCCTGATCCTCAGGCGCTCCGTCCTGACCGAGAAGATCGCCCGCCGGGGACTTCACCTCACCCGCGAATACAGCGTCGACCCGCTCGAGGTGCTGTTCGTGGGTGACGTGATGGGCACCGTCGTCAGACCCCTGACAGGTTCGGCGGAGAAGGTCGTCGCCCATGCCGACGACACCCTCCGCCACATCGCCTACGTGATGGCCGAGCACGGCGTGACCGATCTACCCGTGGTGGACCGCGAGGATCACACCGAGGTCGTCGGGACGATCACACTGGAGCAGCTTCTCCAAGGGCGTCTGCGCGACCTCCAGGAGGAACGCCACAGCGAACGCGTCCTCAGGCCCGGTGACATGATCGGTCTCGGCCGTGGCACCACGACGAAGGAGACCGCCGGATAGCGATGGCATCGATGTCGAAGGACGACTACGCGAATCTTCTCGGGTTCCGGTCGGACCTGCGGCGATTCCTGCATTGGAGCGGGGAACAAGCCCGAGCCGAGGGATTGACGCCGAGCCAACATCAGCTTCTGCTCGCCGTGAAAGGACACCGCGGGCCCGACGGGCCGACGATCGGGGAGGTCGCCGGGTATCTCGCGCTCCGCCATCACAGTGTCGTCGGGCTCATCGACCGGGCCGAGAAGTCGAAGCTCGTCCGGCGCAGCCAGGATGCCGACGACCACCGGGTCATCCGACTGCACCTGACCGCAACCGGGGATGAGCTGATCAAGCGGCTGTCGCAGGTGCATCTGGAAGAGCTCCGTCGGTTCCGCTCGCTCCCGCTGCCCACGTCTTGAGTTGCGATCGCCGGCCTCCCCGGCGGAGGAACCCCCCGCCTCGGCCGAGGCGGCGATCAGGCCCCGGACATGCAACGACCCCGGCCGTGCTGCCCGGGGTCGTCGATCTATCCGACCCTATCCCGAGCAGTCCGTGCGCAGTCAAGGGGTGACCGGCGGATTACTTGGTCGACGGCTCGGGCTGCTTACGACCCCCTTGATCCGCATTACTCATCGACGCCCGGGCGGCATCCGACGCCATATGGGCGCCCACGAGCGGGCTAGCCGGATAGAAGTCGTGGTTGGCCCCACGCCCTCCGCACGGCGTGGTCCAAGATCGCCGCGACGGAGTCGGAATAGACGCCGACGTTGAGCGTGCGACATCCCGTTGGTAATCAATGACTGTCGGAGGTGGCTGCGCCGATGTAGATCGCGGCGAGGGTCGCGAAGATGAATGCCTGCAGGGTGCCCACGAGCGCGACCTCGAAGATGAAGAAGACGAAGGCGAGCGGGAAGGTCAGCGCGCCCAGCGCGGCGATGCCGAGCAGCACCGCCAGCCCGCCGCCCATGAAGAGCAGCAGCAGATGGCCGGCGAGGATGTTGGCGAAAAGTCGGACGGAGAGGCTGATCAGTCGCACGAAGTGGGAGACGACCTCGATCACGAAGATTGCGCCCCGGCCGATCGGGCTCATGTTCTCGAGGCCCGGGGGCAGCCAGCTCTTCAGGTAAGGGATGAAGCCCTTCGCCCGCACACCTTCGACGTGGTAGCTGATCCAGACGACCAAGGTGAGGACGATCGGGATCGAGATGTTGGCGGTCGCCGCGTAGATCGCGAAGGTCGGGATTTCGAGCCCGAAGACGTTGAAGTGCTCGCCGGTGTTGGTCGGCAGCGGCAGGTAGCCGACGAGGTTCGAGAACAGGAGGAAGAAGAAGAGGGCTCCGATGAACGGGAACCAGCGGGTCGCCACGTCACTCGGCATGTTGTCGTGGGTGATGTTGTTCTTGGCGAGTTCGTAGGCGATCTCGACCGCGGCCTGGGTGCGGTTCGGCCGCTGCTGCATCATTCTCGCGATCCAGACCATGGTCACGATCGTGAGCACACTGGCGAGCGCCAGGTAGAAGACGGCGCGGTTGATCGAGAGGTCGATCGGCCCCACCTT
>JAFDWD010000244.1 GCA_018268695.1 Actinomycetota bacterium | reverse complement strand
AGGGCTTCGTAGCGGTGGGTCAACTCCAATGCGAAGACGACACCGGTCAGCGGCGAGCGCATGACCCCGCCGAGCACTCCGGCCAGGCCCACCAGAGGCCAGAATCCGACGGCGACGTGGGGGAAGATGGTCGCCTCGAGGCCGCCGAGGGCGCCGCCGATCATCAGCATCGGCGCGAGCACGCCCCCCGAGGTGCCCGAGCCCAGCGAGAGCGACCAGATCAGCGTCTTGACGATCAGGATGCCGACGATCAGGTCCGTGGTGATCGTGCCGTCCAGCTCCGACTGGATCACGTTGTAGCCGACCCCGAGCGCCTGCGGGACGATCAGGCCGCCGATGCCGATGATGATCCCGCCGATCGCCGGCCACCACATCCAGTGGATCGGCAGGCGCTGGAAGGTGTCCTCCGACAGGTAGACGAGGGTGGTCGCGACCAGGGCGAGGAGGCCGGCGAGGATACCCGAGACGATGCAGAGACCGTAGACGGAGATGTCGAGGTGCAGCGTCCCTGGTGGCATTGGGAAGATCGCGCCGCTCCCCAACAGCGGCACCCGCACGACCGTCGCCACGGCGACCGCGGCGACGACGGGGATGAAGCTGCGCGGTCGCCACTCGAAGAGGAGCAGCTCGACGGCCAGCAGGACCGAGGCGAGGGGCGCGTTGAAGGTCGCCGCCATCCCGGCCGCGGCGCCGGCGACCAGGAGCGTCTTTCGCTCATCGGCGGTGAGGTGGAGGAACTGCGCCCAGATCGAGCCGAGGGCGCCACCCGTCATGATGATCGGCCCCTCGGCCCCGAAGGGCCCGCCGGTGCCGATCGTCACCGCCGAGGCGATCGGCTTCAACAGCGCCACCCGTGGCTGCACCTTGCTGCCGGACACCAGGATCGCCTCGATCGCCTCGGGGATCCCGTGGCCGCGGATCTTCTCCGATCCGAAGCGCGCCATCAGGCCGATCACCAGCCCGCCGCAGACCGGCGCGAGGAGGATCAGCAGGGGGGAGTGGTGGCCTTCCCCGGGCGCCACCAGGGCGGTCCCGAGGCGCTGGTAGAAGACGAGGTTGGTGATCAGGCCGATCAGGCGCAGCAGGCACCAGGCCACGCCGGCGCTGAGGGCGCCGATCGGAATGGCGAGTCCGGCGATCGCGAGAATCCGAGGGGACACCGCGAAATCGCCGAGGTGGTTGAGGTCGCGGGGGGCCGTCACCCATGAAAAGTATCGCGTTACGATCTAACAGCGCAATCCGCCCTGCCTGGGGGTCTTTGTGCGACTCCACGCACCGGTCGGGCCGGCGGACGGCGGGGACGAGCCACGCATGCACGTTGCGACCCACGTCAACCTCGCGAGGAGGATATGGACCCAGACGAGCTCCGGCGGCAGGCTGAGCCGGTACTTGGTGATCCCGACGACCACGCGGTTGTTCCGGCGCCGCTCAGGTCGTGAAGGGAATGTATGGCCGATCCCGCAGCCGGAAAGCAGGGTTAGCGCCACGGCCGGCCTCGGCAGCTACTTGTAACGGCCGAACGATTGCGAGACTCTGTCGTAGATGGTCGAGCGGAACGTAAGCCGCGACGGAAGTTAGATCGAGGACCACCACTGCCCCGAGGAGACCG
The DNA here is from genome assembly GCA_018268695.1 of Actinomycetota bacterium. The sequence continues at coordinate 44 of JAFDWD010000244.1, read as the reverse complement.
ATGACCGACTCCAAGACCCCGAGAGTCCTGATCCTGCTGGTGGT
>JAFDWD010000243.1 GCA_018268695.1 Actinomycetota bacterium | reverse complement strand
GCAACCTCGAACTGACGGCGAACGGCGGCTTCGCCCCGACGGCTCTGTCGAAGACGAAGCAGACGCCGATCGAACTGAAAGCGGCGGGCGAAGTCAAAGAGGCCGACGGCAGCCACCCGCCCGCGGCCCGCGAAGTGATCATCGAAGGCGACAAGAACGCCGAAGTCCACGTCAAGGGCATCCCGGTATGCACGTCAGGCAAGATCCAGGCGACCGACACGACGGCGGCCCTCCAGGCCTGCAAGTCGGCGCTGATCGGCGAAGGGAAGACCGTCGCCCAGGTGGCGCTCCCCGAACAGAGGCCGATCAACGTCCCGTCGAAGCTCCTGCTGTTCAACGGCGGCGAAAAGGGCGGCAAGATCACCTGGTACGTGCACGCCTTCTTCTCCAACCCGATCTCGGGCGCGATCGTCACCACGGTGACCATCACCAAGCACCCGCACGGGCCCTTCGGCACCCTCGCGGTGGCGAAGATCCCGCAGATCACCGGCGGCTCGGGGTCGATCGTCTCGTTCAACTTCAACATCAAAAAGTCCGTCAACAGCATCAACCCGATCAGCGCCAAGTGCGCCAACGGGAAGCTCAAAGTCCACGTTCAGGCCAAATTCGAAGACGGGACCAGAGCGGAAACGGAAATCATCCGCGCCTGTACGCCGAAGGGCTGAGGGCGCCGCCCAGGCGCTGGAGTGCCAGCGCCTGGGCCTCCGCGAGCGGGGTGGTGCCGTTGTGGTCGGCCGCGTCGAGGACGCGGCCGACCGTCACCCCGATGTGGTCGACGAGGCCGGTGACCGCTTCGTGGTCGAGCTGGTGGAGCTCGGCGTAGACGTTGATCAGGCCCCCGGCGTTGACGATGAAGTCGGGGGCGTAGACGATGCCGCGCCGCGCCAGGTCGACCGCGAGGCGCTCGTCGGCGAGCACGTTGTTGGCCGCGCCGCAGACGATCCGGCAGCGGAGGCGCCCGACCGTCGCCGCGTCGATCACGCCGCCGAGGGCGCAGGGGGCGAGGACGTCGCAGTCGGCGAGGATCGCCGCCTCGGGCTCCAGCCATGCGGCGCCGAGCTCCGCCGCGAGGGCGCGCCGCGCCGGGTCGAGGTCGGACAGCATCAGCTGCGCGCCTTCCGCGGCGAGCAGCCGCGCCAGCCGGCCGCCGACGTGGCCGGCGCCGACCACGCAGACCCCGCGCCCGGCCGGCGAGGGGTCGCCGAAGCGGTGCTCGAGGCAGGCGCGGAGTGCCGCCAGCACCCCGCGCGCTGTCACCGGGCTGGGGTCGCCGCTGCCCCCGCGCTCGCCCGGCAACCCCAACACGTGGGCGGTGCGCTCGGCGATCACCGCCATGTCGGCGGCATCGGTGCCGACGTCCTCGGCGGTCACGTAGCGGCCGCCGAGCGAGGCGACCGCGTCGCCGAAGTCGAGCAGCATCGCGCGGCGCAGATCGCCCTCCGGCCGGGCCGGCGTCGGCGCGCAGATCACCCCCTTGCCGCCGCCCAGGAGGAGGCCCGCCGCGGCCGCCTTGTAGGTCATCGCCCGGGCCAACCGCAGGGCATCCTCGATCCCGTCGGCAGGCGACTCGTAGTGCCACATCCGTGCCCCGCCGAGGGCGGGCCCGAGGACGGTCGAGTGGACGGCGATCGCGATCGTCGCCCCGCTGCGCGGGCCGGTCACGACCCGCAGATCCTCGTAGTTCATGACTCGTACCTCCCTTGCTCCAGGCCTTCTCGCAACTCGCCGAGGAAGCGCGCCGCCTCGGCGCCGTCGAGCGCCCGGTGGTCCCACGACATGCAGAGGTAGGACATCGGGCGGATCGCGATCGCGTCCTCGTCGTCGCGCTCCACCACCACCGGCCGCTTCACCACCGCCTCAAGGTCGAGGATCGCCACCTGCGGCGAGTTGATGATCGGCGTCGCCAGCACCGCGCCGAACTGGCCCGGGTTGGTGATCGTGAACG
>JAFDWD010000242.1 GCA_018268695.1 Actinomycetota bacterium | reverse complement strand
GGCCGACGCCGCGGCCGAGCCGGTGAACGCGGCGGCCTGATGCGACCCCCCTCCGCACGGCGGCGACGCCAGCAATCGCGGCGCCGCGATCCCGGCGGCGAGGGCGGCGGCTCGCACGAGCGCTGGCCCCTCACCTACGCCGACATGATCACCCTGCTGCTGGCGCTCTTCGTCGTGCTCTTCTCGATCTCGGCGGTGAACATCTCCAAATTCAAGACGCTGAAGGAGACGCTGGAGCAGGCCTTCAGCCCCCACATCCTGAGCGGCGGCGGCTCGATCATCCCCAACGGAGGATCGGAAGCCACCGAACACAAAGCCGAAGCGGCGATCGCCGCGCTGCAGGCGAAACGCGCCGGCGCCACCTCGCTGCACGCCGAACAGGAACAGTTCCGCCAGCTCAAGGAAAAGCTCGACTCCTACGCGCGCGAACACGGCTTCTCGGAATCGATCGAGACGACGATCACGCGGCGCGGGCTGGTCATCCGACTGCTCACCGACCACGTCCTCTTCGCTTCCGGCTCGGCGACCCTGAAGCCCGAGGCGGGCCCGCTCCTGGCCGAGATCTCCCACCTCGTCAACCTCGACCGCAGCCACGACATCTCGGTCGAGGGCAACACCGACGACGTGCCGATCTCGACCTCGCAATTCCCCAGCAATTGGGAGCTTTCCGTGGCCCGTGCGACGGGCGTCGTCCGGTTCATGATCGACCGAGGGGTGGCGGCAAGCCGGCTCGAAGCGAGCGGCGTCGCGGGCGAGCGCCCGATCGCCACGAACACGACCGAAGGCGGGCGCTCGCGCAACCGCCGGGTGGAAATCGCCCTGCTGCGCGGCAGCGGCCCGGAAGGAGGTGCCCCGCAGTGAAAGGCCGGAAAAAACTCATCTTGATCGCGATCGGCGTGCTGGTCGTCGCCGGCCTCGCCTACAAAATGGTGTTGGCGCCGAAGTCGGAATCGAAGGTGAAGGTGGAAGGCACGGTCTACGTGATGCCGAAAGAATTCCTCCTCAACCTGGCGGACGGGCGCTACGCGAAAGTGACCGTGGCCCTGGTGCTGGCGCCCGGGCAATCGACCGGCGGCGAAGGGGCGGCGCCACCGGCGGAAGGCTTCGGCACGCTCGAACAGGAACCACTCGTGCGCCAGATCGTGACCGACAACCTGACCGGGGTGCCGGCGACGACGCTGACCTCGCGCCGGCAGCGGCACGACATTCAGGCGCGGATCCGCAAGGAAGTAGACAAGACCACCGACGTGAAGGTGAAGGGGATCGTCTTCACCGACCTGGTGGTGCAGTGATGGAGGGAGACGGGATGCAAGGCGTGGAGCAGCAAGAGGCCCAGGACAAGATCTACGAGGAGCTCGGCGGGAGCGCGGCCCCGGTCGGCGGCGGCGCCGACCTCGGCCGGCTGCAGAACGTGCCGGTCGAACTGGCGGTGGAGATCGGGCGGACGCGGATGACGATCGGGGACGCCCTGGCGCTCGGGATCGGCAGCGTCGTCACGGTCGGGCGGCTGGCCGGGGACCCGGTCGACCTGCTGGTGAACGGGCGGGTGATCGCGCGCGGCGAGGTGGTCGCGATCGAGGAGGAACTCGGCCTGCGAATCACCGAGATCGCGGCCCCGGTGGTCGAGCCACCACCCGCTCCACCCGAAATCGATGAGGCGGAGAATCCAGAACCAGGCAACGCGGGGACCAACTCCGATCAGGAGGCGCTGACCACCTAAAGCGCTGGACGTTCAGGCCGATCACCGGGGGTGCTCATTCCGAGCCCTCCCGATGAACCTGTCCGCAAATTTCATCCTCGCCGCCGCCGCGCCCTCCTCCGGAGGCGGCGAATCGCAGCCGCTCGACCTCGGCAGCACCGCCTCGAACGCCCACGCGGCGGGCGGTGGCTCGATCGCGAAGACGATCGTCGGGCTGGCGATCGTGCTCGCCGTCATCTTCGGCCTGCGCTGGGTGATGAAGCACTACAAGGCCGGCAAGGACAAGAAGGCCGCCGGGACCGGCCTCGCCTCGATGGCGACGCTGCCGCTCGGCTCCAACCGCTCGCTGCACGTGGTGCGGGCCGGCCGCGAGGTGCTCGTCGTCGGCTCCGGCGAGCACGGCGTCACCCCGGTGCGGAGCTACAGCGAGGAGGAGGCGCGAAGTCTCGGGCTGCTGGAGGTGGACGAGGAGCCGGCGCCCTTGAGGATGGAGAGCGACGGGCCGACCCGGAGCGGCGCCGCGGGCCCACCGAGCGCCGGTGACCTCGGCCGGCGCGCGCTCGACCAGCTTCGCGCCTGGACGGTGCGCGGATGAAGATCGAAGGCGGCGGCAACGCGGTCCAGCTGCTGATCCTGCTCGGCGGCCTCACCCTGATCCCGGCGCTGATCTTCTGCACCACCGGCTTCACCCGCATCCTGATCGTCCTCGGCTTCGTCCGCACCGGCCTCGGCACGCCGACCGCGCCGCCCAACCAGGTGCTGATCGGGATCGCCTTCTTCCTCACCCTCTTCGTGATGGCGCCAACCCTGAAGGCGATCAAGGAAGACGCCGTCGACCCGCTGACCGCGCACCAGATCTCCGACAAGGTCGCGCTCGAACGCGCCGAGGAACCGCTGCGGGAATTCATGTTCAAGCAGACCGGCAACGACGAGCTCGAACTGTTCCTCGGCCTCGCCAAGGTCGAAAAGCCGAAGACGCGCGAAGACGTGCCGACCTACGTGCTGATCCCCGCCTTCATCACCTCGGAGCTGAAGAAGGCCTTCGAGATCGGCTTCCTCATCTTCTTACCGTTCCTGATCATCGACCTGGTGGTCAGCTCGACCCTGATGTCGATGGGGATGATCATGCTGCCCCCCTCGTTCATCTCGCTGCCGTTCAAGATCCTGCTCTTCGTCCTGGTCGACGGGTGGTCGCTCGTCTTCCAGTCGGTGGTCGAAAGCTTCCACTGATGAACCAGGACGAGGTGATGAAGCTGGCGACGGACGCGCTGATGCTCGCGTTCAAGGTCGGCCTGCCGCTGCTCCTCGCCGGGCTCGTCGTCGGCCTGCTCGTCTCCGTCTTCCAGGCGGTCACCCAGATCCAGGAGATGACGCTCTCCTTCATCCCCAAGATCCTCGCCGTCGCAGTGGTGCTGATCGTCGCCGGGCCGTGGATGCTGAACCAGGTGGTCGGCTACACCACCGACCTCTACCACTCGATCCCCGGGCTGGTGAACGAAGAATGAGCGTGACGATCGAAACGCTCGACCGCAACACCCTGGTCGGCTTCATCCTCGTCCTCGCCCGGGTCTCGCCACTCTTCCTGCTGGCGCCGCCGTTCTCCTCCTCGATGGTGCCGGTGCGGGCGCGGGTGATCATCGCCGTCGGCATCTCGATCGGCCTCGCCCCGCTGGCGCTGCACGGCCAGGCGATCCCCGCCGACGCGATGCGGATCGTCGAGCTGGCGCTGAAGGAAATCGTCATCGGCCTCGCCTTCGCGATGGCGATCGCCTGCCTCTTCGCCGCGGTCGACGCCGCCGGGGCGATGATCGACACCCAGATCGGCCTCAACTTCGGCTCGCTGATCAACCCCGTCGACAACACCCAGTCGGGGACGATGTCGCAGCTCTACGCGATGGTCGGGATCCTCGTCTTCATCGTCATCGACGGCGAGGCGTGGGTGATCCGCGGGCTCTCGCGCACCTACGAACTGGTGCCGAT
>JAFDWD010000241.1 GCA_018268695.1 Actinomycetota bacterium | reverse complement strand
GGGGGCGAGGTGGGGGTCCGAGCCGCCGGGGACGGTGGTGTCCGAGCAGGCGGCGAGGGCCGGGGCGGCGGCGAGGGCGAGGGCGCCGAGCCCGGCGCGCTGGAGGAAGCGACGGCGAGTCGTCGCCCCCCACAGCCCGGGTGCCGGGCGTTCCCTGGGGTGGCTCAGGGCGATGCCCGCCCCCCGGTTCCGGTGCTTGCCGGCAGCTCGGCGCCGAGGAGGCTCTCGGCGCCGGCGAGGACCGTTTCCCGGACCCGGGCGTTCGACACCTCCGGGTCGCCGAGGGCCGCCTGGGCGGAGAGGCCGTCGATCAGCGCCGCGATCGCCAGCGCCGTCCGCGGCGGATCGGCGGCGTCGAATTCCCCGGCGGCGACGCCGTCGACGACGATCGCCTCGATCGCGGCGCGCCAACGGGCGTCGAAGCGCTCGCGGGCGGCGCGCAGGTCGGCGTCGCGGAGCGCCCAGGTCCAGAGCTCCATCCACAGCGCGAAGTCGTCGGCACTCTCGCTCGCGGTGTCGATCAGCGCGACCATCCGCCCGCCCGCCGTCCCGGCCCCGTCGAGCCGCTCCTCCAGCTCCTCGTAGAAGCGATCGTCGTCGGCGGTCAGCGCCTCGGCGAGCAGCTGCTCCTTGGAGTCGAACCAGTAGAGGAGCGCCGGCGGGCTGACCCCGCAGCGCTCGGCCACATCGGCGATCCGCGTCCCCGCCACACCCCGCTCGGCGATCACCTCGGCCGCGGCCGCAAGGATCTGCGGGCGGCGGATGTGATCGATGCTGGGACGCGGAGTCACGCTCCCTGCCTCCTCCTGGCCGGGTAGTTTTAACCGCGATTCAAATTACATCTTCGTGACGGACCGCGCAAGGGTCCGTTGAGCGATCAGGCCGTCTGGGTGAGGAGTGCGGCAGGGTCGATACCTAGCTGCGGGGCGAGGAAGTCGGCGACCTGGGCGCGGGCGGCGTCGATGTCCATGGTCGGGTCGCGGAGGAGGGCGCGGAGGCCGAGGCCGTCGAGGAGGGCCATCGTGCGGTCGGTCAGCGCCGGCACGTCGTCGGGAGCGGTGAACTCGCCCGCGTCGATGCCGCGGCGGAGCACCTCTTCGAGCCACTCGTGGTAGCGGGCGTAGAGGGTCGCGGCGAGCGGGCGGAGATCCGGCTCGCGCGCGGCGCGGAGCCAGAGCTCGACCCAGAGGACCCAGTCGCGTTCGAGGTGGCCGGGGCGCGGCAGGCACTCCTCGATCGCCTCGGCGAGGGCGGCGGTCGCGGTCGGCGCCTCCCCCCCGGTCTCGGCGAAGCGCTCCTCGCCGACCGCCTCGAAGGAGTGCAGGATCGCCTGCTCGAGCAGCTCCTCGCGGGTGGAGAAGTAATGGTGGACGAGGGCGGTGGAGGCGCCGGCGCGCATCGCGACCCGGGCGATCCGCACGTCGTCGATCCCCTCGGCGGCGATCAGGTCGCATGCCGCCTCGAGGATCCGCTCGCGGGCAGTCTCCCGGTCAGCCATGGGGCGACCCTACGCGACCGACCGGCGCGGGCCGCCCGCACGGCGGCGGCGTTCGAGGTGGGCGGCGACGCGCGCGATCGTCTCCTTCGGTTCGCGATCGAGGCGGACGCCCGTGACCCGGATCGTCTCGATCCCGGCGAGGAGGAGGTCGTCGGCGCGTTCGCGATCCTCCTCGAAGGAGGCGCGCGAGCCGTGCGTCGCGTAGACATCGAGTTCGACCGCGAACCCCTCCGCCTCCCAGTAGGCGTCGAGCTCGTAGCCGGCGACGAAGACGTTGGTGGCCGGCCGCGGCAGCCCCGCGGCGAGGACGAGGTCGCGGAAGCGCCGCTCTAGTTCGGAGCGCAGCACGGCCTGCTCCGGCTTGAAGGTGTCGAGCGCGTGGCGGAGCTTGACGCGCCCCGGATGTCCCCCGGCGCGGGCGAGCAGCCGCTCGAAGCGGCGCAGATCGAAGGTCTTGCGCTCTTCGGCCCGGTTCATCATCCGATGAAGGTTTGGGGTCGATTCCTCCGGTGCGAGGTCGAGCACCGTGCGCGCCACCGAGGTCACCGGGATCCCTTCGACGACGGCGTTGTCCTCCGGCGCGAGGCGCGCGAAGTGGACGACGAAGTCCCGTTTGACCCGCTGCCGCGTCGGAGCCGTGAGGTGGATCGTTTCCGGACGCCACCGTCGCAGCTCCCAGATCCAAGCCGCGGTCTTGTGGCTCGCGACCGAACCGGGACGGGCAAGGACCGCGGCCATGCAGTACCCCTCCCAGGAAAGGGACGTGTGCCCCACCGCGTAGACGCCACGGTGGATGCGATGGAGTCGACCGGAGGCTGCCCAGCGAGTGATCGTCCTCCGCGCGACGCCAAGCGCTTCGAGTTGCCGTGCCGAGACAACCCCATACTGCCTTCGGGCCTGCTCCGACAACGTCTGCTCTGGGTGCGTTCGTACTTCGGGCCGCATAGGTCACCTAAGTACGAACGCACTTGATTCTCTCCCCCCGGGAAGTGGGACGAAGGCGGATTATGCGACGGTGGCGAGGTCCGTGAGGAGGGCTTTGGCGGCGTTGCGGCCGTTCAGGGCGATCACGGAGCCGGCGGGGTGGGTGGCGGCGCCGCAGAGGTAGACGCCGGGGATCGGGGTGCGGGACGGGAGGCGGCCCTCCCACATCTGGTCGGGCGTGACCTCGCCCTGGAAGATGTTGCCGCCGGTGAGGCCGATGCGCTTCTCGATGTCCGGCGGGCCGAGGACTTCGCACTCCTCCAGGCAGTCGCCGAAGTCGGGGGCGT
>JAFDWD010000240.1 GCA_018268695.1 Actinomycetota bacterium | reverse complement strand
CGTGGCGATGGCGAAGGCCCTTGCCTCCGACGCGGCCGAGCGGGTCGCGGCGACGGCGCTGCAGGCGCACGGGGCGATCGCCTACACGACCGAGTACGACCTCCACCTCTTCGCCATGCGGGTGTGGGCAGGGTCGCGTGGCTGGGGAAGCGCGGAATGGCAGCGGGCGCGGGTCGCTACGGCCCTCGGCCTCGACAAGGAAGGGAGCATCCGATGAGTGACGAGCAGGTGGTGTTGAGCGAGAGGCGCGGGGCGGTCCAGGTGGTGACGATGAACCGGCCGCAGTACCGCAACGCGCAGAACTCGGCGATGACCTACGCGCTCGACGACGCCTTCGCCGCCGCCGCGGCCGACGACGAGGTGAAAGTGATCGTCCTCGCCGGCGCGGGCGACCACTTCTCGGCCGGCCACGACATCGGCAGCCCGGGCCGCGACGTCGACAAGTTCTTCCCCCGCCGCGCCTCGCTCTGGTGGGACCACCTCGACAAGACCGGTGCCGAGCAGCGGATGGCCCGCGAGTCCGAGGTCTACCTCGGCATGTGCCGACGCTGGCGTGAGCTGCCGAAGCCGATGATCGCGAGCGTCCAAGGCGCCTGCGTCGCGGGCGCCCTGATGCTCGCTTGGTCGTGCGACCTGATCGTCGCCTCCACGGACGCCTTCTTCGCCGACCCGGTGGTCCGCATGGGCATCCCGGGCGTCGAGTACTTCGCCCACCCCTGGGTGATGGGCCCCCGCTTCGCCAAGGAGTTCCTCTTCCTCGGCGAGAAAGTCTTCGCCCCCCGGGCGCTGGAGCTGGGGATGGTCAACCGCGTGGTGGAGCGCGATTCGCTCGAGTCCGAGACCCTCGACATCGCCGACCGCATCGCGAAGATGCCCCGCATGGGCCTGGCGCTGACCAAGATGGCGGTCAACCAGTGCGAAGACCTGATGGGCCTCCAGCAAGGCATGGACTCCGTCTTCGGCCTCCACCATGCCGCCCATTCCCACAACGCCGAGTCGAGCGACGACCACCTCGCGGGCCACGACGCGAGGAGCATGCGCGACTCGCAGCGGTGAGAGGGCGAGCGGCGGGGGCGGGGACCTAGTGGGCGGAGACGCCGTCGACCAGCACCGCGAGGTACTGGTCGATGATCCGCTCCGGCTTCAGGGAGCCGCCGGGGCGGTACCAGCGGGGGGCGGTCCAGACGGTGTCGCGAACCAGGCGGTAGACGAGTTTCGGATCGATCGAGTCGCGGAACTCGCCCGACTTGACGCCTTTCTTCAGCACGTCGGTCCAGATTTTCTCGAATTTGCGATGGGCCGCCGTGAGGTAGGAGAAGCGCTCCTGTGAGGCCAGGAAACGTGCCTCGTTCTGGTAGATCAGGATCGCGGCACGGCTGTCGACCATCGATTCGAGCGAGGTGCGGACCAGCCCTTCGAAGGTGTCCTTCGGCCCCTTGCCTTCGGCGATCACGGCTTCGTAGGAGGAAAGGGTCTGGTCGATGAAGGTCGAGAGAATCTCGTCGATCATCGACTCCTTCGAGTCGAAGTGGTGGTAGAGGCTGCCGGAGAGGATGCCCGCCTCGTCGGCGATGTCGCGCACCGTGGTGGCGACGTAGCCGCGATCGGCGAAAAGGTCGGCGGCGATCGCCAACAGCTCGGCCTGGCGCACCGCCTCACCCCGTCGGGGGCGGGCCTCGCTGCGACTCCCCGTCCGGCGGACGGTCCGTTTGCTCGTTGCCATCCGCCTAACCCTACCCAAGCATCTGCTTGGCGTGCTGAGGCGGCCGTCGGACCGGGCCCCGCGGCCTGATCGATCGGCCACCGATCACGTGGTCGTCGCCGTAGGGAAGCGGCCCGCGAGGGCGTCAGGTCCACGAGCGCTAGACTAACAAGCGCTTGCTCAACTGAGGAGGAGAACGGGATGGAGACGCTTGCCGACCGCGTGGTGGTGGTGACCGGGGCGGGCCGCGGGCTGGGACGCGCCCACGCCATGCTGGCCGCTGCCGAGGGCGCCGCCGTGGTCGTCGCCGACAACGGCTGCGAGGCCGACGGGACCGGTGGCGATCCGGCCGTCGCGGCAGCGGTGGTCGCCGAGATCGAGGCGGCGGGCGGGCGGGCCGTCGCCGACACCGGGGACGTGGCGACGATGGCAGGCGCCGAGGCGCTGCTCGCCGGCGCGCTCGAGGCCTTCGGCCGCGTCGACGGCCTCGTCAACAACGCCGGGATCCTCCGCGACCGGATGTTCGTCAACCTCGACGAGGAGGGCTGGGACGCGGTGATCCGCGGCCAACTGCGCGGCACCTTCTGTCCCGCCAACGCTTTCGCTCGCCACTGGCGGGGTCTGGCGAAGGCAGGCGAGCCGGTCGCCGCCTCGATGGTCAACGTGCCCTCGACCTCGGGGCTGATCGGCCAGGTCGGCCAGACCAACTACGGCGCCGCGAAGGCGGCGATCGCCTCGCTCAGCCTCATCCTCGCCGAGGAGCTCGGCCGTTACGGGGTGCGCGTCAACGGAGTCGTGCCGGTCGCCCGGACGCGGATGACCGCCGACGTCCCGGCCTTCGCCGACCTCGTCGCCGCGCCGACCGACCCCAAGGCCTTCGACGTCTACGACCCCGCCAACGTCTCCCCGCTCGTCACCTGGCTCCTGCGCGCGGGGTGCGACGTCAGCGGCCAGGTCTTCTACGCCAAGGGCGGCGAGATCCGGCGGTTTCTCCCCTGGCATTACGGTGCCACGGCGGCCAAGGAAGGGCGTTGGGAGGTCGACGAGCTGGACGCGGCGATGGCGCCCCTGGTGGCGGAATGAGCGATATGCTGAACCAAGCAATTGCTTGGGAAGGAGGAGGAGATTTGAGCGACCAGCAGACCCTGCCCGCGGTCCTTGCAGAGGCCGTCGCGCGCCACGGCGACCGGACGGCGGTGATCGACGGTGACACCCGCCTCACCTACGCCGAGCTGGGCGCCGAGGTCGACCGGGTGCAGCGCGCACTGATCGCCGCCGGCGTCGAGCGTGGCGACCGCGTCTGCATCTGGTCGCCGAACACCCATCACTGGATCGTGGCGACGCTCGCCCTCCACTCCGCCGGTGCCGTGCTCGTCACCCTCAACACCCGCTTCACCGGACAGGAAGCCTTCGACATCCTCGAGCGCACCGCGGCCCGCGTCCTCTTCCTGCCGGACCGCTTCCTCGACAACGATTACCTGGCGACGCTGCGCGGCGCTCCCGGCGTCGTCGCGGCGGGCGGGTCAGGCGACGGCCCGGTCCCCGGCCTCCCCGCCCTGGAGCTGGTCGTGCGGGTGCCGATCGACGGTGGCGGCGAGGCCGCCGAGGCCGGCGTCTCGACCTGGGGGGAGCTGCTCGCCCGCGCCGCTGAGACCGACGACGCCACCGCACTGGCGCGACGCGAGGAGGTCGGTCCCGAGGACGTCTCCGACATCCTCTTCACCTCCGGTACCACCGGCCGCCCGAAGGGGGCGATGTCGGCCCAACGGCAGACGCTCGCGGTCGCCGAGGCCTGGGCCGACTGCGCCGAGGTGAGCGCCGACGACGTCTACATGATCATCGCTCCGTTCTTCCACACCTTCGGCTACAAGGCCGGTTGGGTCGTCTGCCTGCTGCGGGCGGCGACGATGCTTCCGGTGATCACCTTCGACCTCGACGCGGTGGTCGAGACGATCGAGCGCGACAAGGTGACGATCCTGCCCGGCCCGCCGACCATCTTCCAGACGCTGCTCGCCTACCCGGGCCGGGAGGAGCGCGATCTCTCCTCCCTGCGGCTCGCCGTGACCGGATCGGCCGTGGTGCCGGTGACGCTGGTCGAGCGGATGCAGTCAGAGCTCGACTTCGAGATGGTGATCACCGCCTACGGCCTCTCCGAGGCGGTGGTGGTGACGATGTGCCGGTCCGGCGACGACCCGGCGACGATCGCCCACACCTCTGGCTCCCCCACCGCGGAGTTCGAGGTGCGGATCGTTGGTGACGACGGCGGCGTCCTTCCCGCCGGGAAGTCGGGCGAGATCCAACTGCGCGGCCCGAACGTGATGCTCGGCTACCTCGATGACCCGGAGGCGACGCGTAAGGCTATCGAGCCCGACGGTTGGTTCCACACCGGCGACGTCGGCCACCTCGACGAGCGCGGCTACCTGACGATCACCGACCGGCTCAAGGACATGCTCACCGTCGGTGGCTTCAACGTCTACCCGGCCGAGGTGGAGAACGCGATCCTCGGCCTCGACGGCGTCGTCGAGTGCGCCGTCGTCGGCGCCCCCGACGAGCGCCTCGGCGAAGTGGGCCGCGCCTACATCGTCGGCAAGCCCGGCCACACCCTGGAGCCCGACGCGGTGATCGCCGCCTGCCGCGAGCGCCTCGCCAATTTCAAGGTCCCCCGCGCCGTCGAGATCGTCGACGACCTCCCCCACAACGCCGCCGGCAAGATCCTGAAGACCGAGCTGAGGGAGCGGGCGGCGGCGGGCTGAAGGTGGGGAGGGACGAGGAAGGGACGCAAGGGCCGGCAGCGAGCACGGCCGTCTCGTCCACGGCCCCCTGCACGCTTGTCTCGCATAGCGAGACAAGCGTGCAGGGGCTGGCTGTGGCCGGCCGTGGCCGAGACGGCCGGGGCGTGCCGCCCCGCCCCCTACTTCAACCGCTCCACGATCAGCGCCATCCCCTG
>JAFDWD010000023.1 GCA_018268695.1 Actinomycetota bacterium | reverse complement strand
GGAGCCCTCCAGCGGCGCGGTCTCGGCCTCGCCGTCGCCGATCACGCAGGCGACGATCAGGTCGGGGTGGTCGAAGGCGGCGCCGAAGGCGTGGACCAGGGCGTAGCCGAGCTCACCGCCCTCGTGGATCGATCCCGGGGTCGCCGCGCCGACGTGGCTGGAGATCCCGCCCGGGGTCGAGAACTGGCGCACCAGCCGCAGCAGCCCGGCCTCGTCGGCGGGTACGCCGGGGTAGATCTCGGAGTAGGTCCCCTCCAGGTAGGCGTTGGCGACGATCGCCGGCCCGCCGTGGCCGGGGCCAGTGACGAGGAGGACGTCGTCGTCGGTCGCCTTGATCATCCGGTTGAGCTGGGCGTACACCAGGTTCAGGCCGGGCGAGGTCCCCCAGTGGCCGAGCAGGCGCGGCTTGATGTGCTCGGGGCGCAGAGGCTCGCGTAGAAGCGGGTTGTCCTGCAGGTAGATCTGCGCGACGGTGAGGTAGTTGGCGGCCTCCCAGTAGGCGAGCAGCGCGTCGAGCTCGGCGTCGCTCGGAGTGGACGGATGCTCCGGGGCGATCAGGGTGTCTTCCATGCAGGGACCGTGACAGGGGGTGCCGGGTCGGATGTTTCCCACTTGTTGGCGCCGGTCACCGACGCGCCGACCCGGGTCGGGCAGATCAGCACCGGGCACGGGCACTCCAGGGCCATTTCGCCGGCGACGCTCTTGTGGAAGAGGCGGCCGACGTGCCCGCGGATCTGGGTGCCGAGCACCATCAGGTCGACGCCGAGCCCCGCCGCCTTGACCAGCTCGGTGGTGGTGAAGCCGCGTAGGAGGACCGGCTGCGCCCGCACCTCGGGGGGCAGGGCGGCGACCGTGTCGGCGAGCTCGGCCCGCCGCGTCTCGAGCTCGCTCGGCGCGAGCGGCGTCGGGGTCATCGGCGCGTCCGGGGCGATCGGGGTCACCTTGCGGACCACCGTGAACACGCGGAGGGCGGCGCCGTTGGCCTGCGCCAGCTCCGTCGCGGTCGCCAGCGCGGTCCGCGCCGCCGGGGAGCCGTCGTAGGCGACGCCGACGACGCGCATGCCGGTGTCCTCGCCCTCGCCGTCGAGCGGATGCCAGTCCGCCCCGCCGTCGGCGCGGGCGGCGAATCCGGGCGGCGCCACGGCGACCGCGCACGGCGCGCCGCCGAGCACGTGCTCCATCGTCGTGCCGGGGACGACGCGCCCGACCGGCCCGCGGTGGGTCGAGCCGAGGACGACGATATCGGCGCCCTGCCCGCGCGCTTCCCGGGCGAGGACCTCGCCCTCGGGAGCGGTGATGATCACCATCTCGGCGTGGCTCGCCCGGGCGAGGATGCGTCCCAGCGCCAGGGCGTCGCGCCCGCGCTCGGTGTCGAGGAAGCCGACGGCGACCGTGCCGCGCATCAGGTCGCCTCCTCGTGCGGGACGACGAGGACGGCGCAGGGCGCCTCGTCGATCAGGTGGCCGGTGATCGAGCCGAGCAGCAGCCGGTCGAGCGGCTTGCGGGTGCCGGCGACGAGGATGTCGACGTCACGCTCGCAGGCCTCGGCGATCGCCTTGGCGATCGACTTGTCGGCTTTGCGCCAGCCGGGGTCGAGGGTCTCGCCGTCGGCCTCGATCGAGGAGGCGACGGTGGCGAGCGCCGCCTTCAGCACCGCCGGGGCGTTGGTCAGCGGCGTGTATTCCTGGCCGTCCTGGATCCCGGCGACGACCGGGTCTTCGGCGACGATCAGGTGGAGCGAGGCGCCGGTGTCGCGGGCGAGCGCTTCGGCGCGCCGCAGGGCCGTCACCGATTCGGCGGTGCCGTCGTAGGCGACGCCGATCTTGGCGATCCGCGGCCGCCCTTCGCGGCCGGCGTAGCCGCGGGGCGCGACGACCACCTCGCAGGGCGCGTGGTGGAGGACGTGGTGGGCGACGCTGCCGAGCAGGGCACGGCCGACGCGCCCGCGGTGGGGCGATCCGACGACCAGGGTCCCGGCGTCCTCGCGCTCGGCGACACCGATCAGGCCGATGCTCGGCGCCACCGCGCCCGGCACCTTCTCCGCCACCAGTCGACGGCTGCTCGTCCCCAACAGGTCGTGGCCAAGGGCTACCGCGTCGTCACCGCCCGCGCTCCCGTCGGACCCGATCACGATCGGCCCGGTCTCGTAGTGGGGGGTGTGCGCCGCGGTCGCGGCCTTGTCGTCGGCGGTGGGCATGGTCGTTCCTCTCTCTCGCTGAAGTTGGCCTCATCGCGAATCTAGGAGCGCGGCGACGGCCCGCCATCCGGGTTTCGCCGCAATGTCGCGGCGGCGTCAGGCGGATATGGAGGCTGTGCCGCACGCCCAGAATCGGGCTCATGACCGCGCCTCAGAACCTCCGCGTCCCCGTCGGCGCCGCCGCCCTCGTCTTCTCCCTCGCCTACTTCGTCAGCGACGCGATCGAAGCGGCGCAGGGCGGCTTCTCGACCGGCCAGCTCTGGCTCACCCTGGTCGCCGAGCTGGCGATCCCGTTCTTCGTGATCGGGCTCTACCTGGTCCAGCGGCCGGCGATCGGCCGGCTCGGTGCGGTGGGCGCGATCGGCTACGCCGCCGCCTACGTCTTCTTCGCCTGGACCGTCGTCTACCCGCTGATCCACGACGTGCCGGACTTCGAAGCCCTGAGCGATGTCTTCGGCGTCTGGATGTTCCTCGGCGGCGCCGCGATGGTGGTCTGCGGGCTCGCCTTCGGCTGGGCGACGATCCGCGCCCGGGTGCTCCCCGGATGGACGGCGGTCGCCTTGATGGCCGGCGTGGTCCTGGTCGCGGCGACGCAGGGGGCGCCCGAGGGCGTCCAGCTGGTGGCCGCCGGGGTCCGGGACCTGGGCTTCGCCGGGATGGGCGCCGCGCTGCTGGCGCCGCGGCCGTTGGGTCGCCCGCAGCTCGGCTAGGTTGGCGAGGTGCCGGACGTCGTCGTCCTCATCCTGGCCGCCTCCGGTACCGCGCTGGCGACCGGGGTCGGCGCGATCCCGGTGTTCCTGCTCGGCCGGCGGGCCGCGGCACTCACCTCACCGCTGCTCGGCTTCGCCGCCGGGGCGATGGCCGTCGCCGCCTTCACCGGCCTCCTCATCCCGGCAGCCGAAGAAGGCTCGGCGGTGGCGATCGCCGCCGGGTTCGGAGCCGGCATCGCCTTCGTCGGCATCGCCCGCCGGCTCCTGCCCCCGGAGCGCGGATTCCTCGGCCGCCGCGGCACCGACGCCAGCGCCTCGGCCCTCGTCTTCCTCGTCCTCTTCGTCCACAGCCTGCCCGAGGGCCTCGCCGTCGGCACCGCCTACGCCTCCGACCGCGCCGGCCTCAGCCTCTTCGTGATCCTCGCGATCGCGATCCAGAACGTGCCCGAGGGAACCAGCATCGCCCTGCCGATGCACGAGGCCGGCTTCGGTCCCTGGCGCCAGTTCTGGGTCGCGGTGGCGACCAGCATCCCCCAGCCGATCGGCGCCGTCATCGCCTGGCTCGCCGTCGAGGCCGTCACCGGCCTCCTCCCGATCTCCTTCGGCTTCGCCGCCGGCGCGATGCTGACGATCGTCGCGATCGAGATGGCCCCGAGGGCCCTGGAGGGTCGCCCGGGCCCGGCACTGCTCGGCGCGGTGGCGGGCGGGGCGACGATGGGAGCGTTGAGCCTGGCGCTGGGGGTTTAGCCGGCGCCCGGGGGGCAAGGGACGCAAGGCGTGGCGGCCAGCACGGCCGTCTCGGCCACGGCCCGGGCT
>JAFDWD010000239.1 GCA_018268695.1 Actinomycetota bacterium | reverse complement strand
GGAGGGGGCGAGGACGATGACGACGACGCTGAGCGCGGCGGCGAAGGCGAAGACCGTGAGCCGGGTGCCGGCGGCGAGGCCGACTGCGAGCCCGGCGGCGGCGAGCGGCCATCCGTAGAGCGCCCGCCGCTCCTTCTCCTGGGCGTTCCAGGCCTCGATCAGGATCGCGATCCCGGCCAGCAGGAGCGCCGCGGCCATCACGTCGTTCTTCGCCGCCCCCGGCTCGCGCACGACCAGGGTGTGGCAGCCGATCAGGATCGCCGCGACGATCGTCGTCGGGATCCCCCGCCCGTAGGGCCGTCCCACGCAGTAGGCGGCGAGGAAGGCGACGGCGAGCCAGCCGAAGTTGATGAAGAGGCTGAGGGTGTCGCGGCCGGTGGCGAGGATCCCGAGCGCGTTCAGAAGCTCGGAGTTCTGCGGGTAGAACCAGTTGACGAAGACCGTTTCGACGTGGTGCATCCCGGTCGTCGAATGCGACTGGACCATGTCCGCCGAGAACGGCATGTGGTACCAGAGCGAATCGAAGTTGAAGATCCCGGCGTCGAGCGCGTGCTTGGCGGTCACCGCCCAGTCGAAGACCACGATCGCGATCACCGCGATCACGACCAGCGAGGCGAGGACGCCGGGGTCGACGCCGCGGGCGGTCTGGCCGCCGCTCGGGTCCTGCGGGACGAGGCGCGCGGCAAACGCCACGGCCACCATGGCGAGGATCAGCGCTCCGATGTAGAGGAGCCCGAAGGTGCCGAGGACCTCGCTCACCACGGTCACGAGGCCGACCGCGACCGTCACCTCGACCAGCCGCGCCGGCGCCCCGCGCCAGCCCGGCAGCAGGCGCGCCCGCAGCATCCAGGCCGCGAACCCCGTGGCACCGGCGAGGACGACGAGCTGGGCGGCTCCCAGTAGGTAGGAGCCGAAACTAGGCACCGGGCCTCAGTTCAGGCCGTGCAGCACGAAGGGGGTTTCGCCTTCGGCGACCATCCCCTGCCTGCGCGCCGTGCTCTCGACCACGGCCGGCTTGTCGGCCGACTGCACGGCCTTGTGGAGGCGCTTGTTTTCGCGCAGCAGCTCGTGGAATTCGGCTTTCGCCGCGGTCGTCGACTGGTAGGTCTTGAACAGGTCGATCGCCGGGTTGAGGTAGCTGTAGGCGACGGCGAACAGAACCAGCACCAGGGCGATGCGGCCGACCCGGTCCCATTTGATCCGGCTGGCCGAGCGGCGGGCGCCGGGACGACGCGCCGCGGGGCGCCTTTTCGGGGGGCGACGGTTCGAAGCCATGCCCGCAGCTACGCTGCCGGCAGAGCTTCTCCTTCATAAATTCCCGCTCCGGGCGCCCTATGAACGCCGTTGGACGAAGGCGCCCAGACCCGGGAACTCGGCCGCGCCGCCGAGCTCCTCCTCGATCCGCAGCAGGCGGTTGTACTTGGCGACGCGATCGGAGCGCGAGGGTGCGCCGGTCTTGATCTGGCCGGCGCCGGTGGCGACGGCGAGGTCGGCGATCGTCGTGTCCTCGGTCTCCCCCGAGCGGTGCGAGATGACCGCGGTGTAGCCGGCGTCGCGGGCGATGCGGATCGCCTCGAGCGTCTCGGTCAGCGTGCCGATCTGGTTCACCTTGACCAGGATCGAGTTGCCGACGCCAAGCTCGATGCCGCGGCGCAGGCGCTCGGGATTGGTGACGAAGAGATCGTCGCCGACGAGCTGGACCTTGTCGCCGATCGCGTCGGTGAGGGCCTTCCAGCCGTCCCAGTCCTCCTCGTCCATGCCGTCCTCGATCGAGACGATCGGGTACTTGGCCGAGAGCGCGGCCCAGTACTCGGCCATCTCCTGCGGCGAGAGCGTGCGGCCCTCGTGCTCGAGGACGTAGTTGCCGCCCTCGAAGACCTCGCTGGTCGCCGGGTCGAGGGCGATGAAGACATCGGCGCCGGGCTCGTAGCCGGCGGCCTCGACGCCCTCGAGCACGGCCTGCAGGGCCGCCTCGTTGGACTCCAGGTTGGGGGCGAAGCCACCCTCGTCGCCGACCGCGGTGGCGAGGCCGCGCGCGCCGAGACTCTTCTTCAGCGCGTGGAAGACCTCGGCACCGGTGCGCAGGCACTCGGAGAAGCTGGAGGCGCCGGCGGGGACGACCATGAACTCCTGGAAGTCGACCGAGTTGTCGGCGTGGGCCCCACCGTTCAGCACGTTCATCATCGGCACCGGGAGGATGCGCGGCTCACCGCCGCCGTAGAGCTCCGCGAGATAGCGGTAGAGCGGCTGCTGGGAGTCCGCCGCGGCGGCCTTGGCGGCGGCCAGGGAGACGCCGAGGATGGCGTTGGCGCCGAGCCTACCCTTGTTCGGGGTGCCGTCGAGCTCGATCATCGTCTCGTCGAGGGCGCCCTGCTCGGCGGCGCGGGCGCCGGTCAGCGCCTTCGCGATCTCACCGTTGACGTTGGCGACCGCCTTGGTGACGCCCTTGCCGACCCACTCCGAGCCGCCGTCGCGCAGCTCGACCGCCTCGAACTCGCCGGTGGAGGCTCCCGACGGCACGGCGGCCATGCCGCGTGCCCCGGACTCCAGCGCGACCTCGACCTCGACGGTCGGGTTGCCGCGCGAATCGATGATCTGACGGGCGTGGATGCTGGCGATCTGGCTCATAGGAGGGCGATCCTATTCGCCTCCCCCGCCCCCGCGCGGTCTGCCCGGTCGGGCGCTATTCGCCTTTGGACTTGCCTTCGGAAGCGCCTTTGGAGGCGGCTTCTTCGGCTGCTTTGGCGGCCGCTTCTTCGACCGCTTTCTGGGCGGCTTCCGATTCGGCGGAGCCTTCCGCGCCTTCGGCGGCGCCTTCGGCCCCTTCAGCCGCTTCTTTTTTGGCGGCTTTGCTGACTTCTTCCGGCCGCGGGCGCTGGACTTTCCGTTCGCCTTCCGGCGTTTTCAGGCTGACCGAGCCCGGGATCGCGGGCTGGTTCTGCACCACCGGGGCGGGGCATTCTTTCGCAGGCACTTTCGGATTGGCTTCGTAGCAGGCTTCCGAGGCCCCGGCCGGACGTCCGGAGCCCTTGTAGTTGGCGCACTGTTCGGTCGTGAAGCCGGAGGCGCACTGGGTGCGCGACGTCCACTTCGCGGTGAAGTTCTCGCCGACCCATTCGGTGAAGTACTTCTGCTGCCGTTCACTCGCGAGCGTCTGTTCGATCGTCGCTTTGACTTCCGGGAAGGTCTGGACTTTTTTCGGCGTCTCTTTGACGACTTCAAGCAACAGCCAGCTTTTGGCCTGCTTGACGGGACCGATGAGTTCGCCGGTCTCCGATTTGAAGATGTCTTTTTTCAGCGGTTCCTGAAGGAATTCTTCGGAGATTTCTTTCTGGAGCCCGCCCTGCGCAGCGGTCGTCGGCGAGTATTTTTTCGTGACTTTTTTCCAGCTGGCTGCCGAGTTGTCGGCTTCCAGCGCTTTCTGCGCTTCTTCGACTTCCTTTTTGTTTTCGTTCACGACGACGCGGACGTCGCGGGTCGGCGGTTTCGTGAACTGTTTCGCCTTTTCTTCCTCGTAATAGCTTTCGAGTTCCGCTTCGGTCAGCGGCGGCGTTTCGTTGGTGATCTTTTCCTGGATTTTCGTGGAGAGGATCTGGAGTTCCAGTCGCTCGTTCACGTCTTCCTCGGTGAAGTGCGATTCCTTGAGGAATTCCTGCCAGGCTTTTTCGGTTTTGAAGCTTTCTTTTTTGACTTTGGCGAGTTCGGCTTCGACTTCTTTCTGGGTGACCTTGATCCCCAGTTCTTCCGCCTCGCCGAAGATCCAGGCGCTGTTCAGAAGTTCGCCGATCGCCGCGTCGTGAAGTTCTTCCTCTTTTTTGGAGCCGGCTTTCGGCGGTTTTTTCAGGCCCGCCTGCGTTTCCTGCTGTTCGAGCGACTTCTTGTAGTCGGCTTCGGAGATGTGTTCGTACTTCGCCGGCGCGCTGCTGATCAGCGCGATGTCGCCCTCGGGGACGCTCGGCGCGCCGAGGCCCTCGGCCACCGCGAAGACCACGAAGAGGACGATGAAGGCGCCCGCGAACAGCACCAGCCCGAGCTGCTGCGTCATGCTCGGGCGCCCGCTCCGCTTAGCCTGCGGCGCACCCGATTTTTTCGGGCCGCCCCTGCCGCCCTGTTTATTTCGCCCCGATTTGGCTCCCACCGAGCGGGCAGCATAGTGAAAAGGGCCTGAATGGGGGCTAAAGAGTGCGGCGTGGGGCGGAAAGCTGTCGCCCGGGGCTGCTGATCGGCGACCCGGGTCTCCTAAGGTCGCCGATCAGCAGCCCAGGTCGGGAGGGTTTCGGGGAGGACGCACGGAAGGGTCACGAGGAGCGCACGGGAGGGTCAATTCTTTGCCCTTCCGGGACCCTTCCTCCACGTTCGTGGGTGTTCTTCATGAGCGGCTCCGTCGCTCGCTGAGTTGAGCCCCCTATAGCGCTGCCAACTCAGCGAGCGTCGTCCTGCCTGCGACAGAAGGCGCATGGAAGTGTCAGGTCGTGCGGGTCCCGTGTCCTTCTCCGCGGTTCCGTACCTGTTCCTCATCACCCGACCCGTCGCTCGTGCACTTGAGCGCGCCATAGGCGGCTCAAGTGCACGAGCGGCCAGGACCCTGATGAGGAAGTGTGTCCTCCCGTCCCGCCCGCCCCGGCCGGGGCTGCCGCAAACCCTGGTCCCTTCCCCCGACCTAAGCCGCCGCCGGCTCCGCCGCCCGCTTTGCGTCGCGCAACGCGACTGCAAGGGCCAGGACCGCCTCGAGGCGTTCGTCGGGATCGCCGGGGACGCGGAGGGAGGCGGCGTGCTCGCGCCATTCGTAGAGGGCTCCCTCGACCTGCTCGGAGAGGATGCCGGAGCCGGTGGAGTCGAGCTCGACGCCGGTGACGGTGAGTTTGCCGCCGCGGAACTCGACCGCGCGGGCGCCGGCGAGGCCCAGTTCGATCCGGGCGCGCTGGAGCTTGAGGAGGTTCTCGGCCTGGGGCGGAAGCTGGCCGAAGCGGTCGTCGAGCTCGTCGCGGATCGCGCGCAGCTGGCCCGGCTCGCGGGCGGCGACGATGCGGCGGTGGATGTCGATCTTCGCCGCCTCGAAGGGCACGAAGGTCGCCGGCAGGTAGGCGTCCACGGGGACGTCGAGGCGGACCGGCTCCGGCGCCCCCTCGCGGTCGGCGTCGTCGCCGGCGGCCTCGGCCACCGCCTCGTCGATCATCTGGCAGTAAAGCTCGAAGCCGACCGCGGCGACGTGGCCGGACTGCTCGTCGCCGAGTAGGTTGCCGGCGCCGCGGATGTCGAGGTCCCGCATCGCGATGCGGAAGCCGCTCCCGAGCTCGGTGTGGTCGGCGAGGGTGGAGAGGCGGGCCGCCGCGTCCTCGGTCAGCGCCTCGGCGCTCGGATAGAGCATGTAGGCGTAGGAGCTCTCGCGAGAGCGGCCGACCCGGCCGCGGATCTGGTAGGCCTGGCTCAAGCCCAGCTGGTCGGCGCGCTCGACGATCAGCGTGTTCGCGGTCGGGATGTCGAGGCCGGACTCGATGATCGTCGTCGTCACCAGCACGTCGGCCTCGCCGCGCAGGAAGGCCAGCATCGTCTCCTCCAGCGTGTGCTCGTCCATCTGCCCGTGCGCTTCGAGGAAGCGGGCGCCGGGGACGAGGCCGCGGAGGCGCTCGGCGACCTCGAACAGCGAGTCGATCCGATTGTGGAGGACGAAGGCCTGGCCGCCGCGCTCGATCTCCCGCGAGAGCGCCTTTTTGACCAGCGCCTCGTCGTAGGGGCCGACGTAGGTGCGGACCGGCCGGCGACCCTCGGGCGGCGTCTCGATCACCGAGATGTCGCGCAGGCCCGCGAGGCTCATCTGGAGCGTGCGCGGGATCGGCGTCGCCGACATCGCCAGCACGTCGACTTTCAGTTTCAGCTGGCGCAGCAGCTCCTTCTGCTTGACCCCGAAGCGCTGCTCCTCGTCGACGATCACCAGGCCCAGTTCCTTGGCGCGGACGTCGCGCGAGAGCAGCCGATGCGTGCCGATCAGGATGTCGACCTTGCCCTCCTCGAACTCCTTCAGCACGGCTTTCGTCTCCGCCGCCGGACGCAGGCGGGAGATGCCCTCGACCCGGAACGGCAGGTCGGCGAGACGCTCTTTGAAGGTTCCCCAGTGCTGCTGGGCAAGGATCGTCGTCGGGACGAGCATCATCACCTGGAGCCCGTCGGCGGCCGCCTTCACCGCCGCGCGCAGCGCCACCTCGGTCTTGCCGAAGCCGACGTCGCCGCAGACCAGGCGATCCATCGGGCGCTCCGATTCCATGTCGCCCTTGACGGCTTCGATCGCCTCGATCTGGTCGGCGGTCTCGCGGTAGGGGAAGTTCGACTCCAGCTCGATCTG
>JAFDWD010000238.1 GCA_018268695.1 Actinomycetota bacterium | reverse complement strand
GATCAGGGCGTCGACCTGCGCGAGGTCGGCGTCGAGGTCGTCGGGGTGGGTGATCTCCTGGAAGGTGATGCGGGAGAGCTCCGCGGCTCGGTAGCCGACGATCTCGGCCAGCTTCTGGTTGACGTGCAGGAAGCTGCCGTCGAGGTCGACGATCGCGACGCCGTGTGGGGCGGCGTTGAAGGCCGCCTCGAAGTCGCGCTCGGCGAGGCCTGCCCGGCGCTCGGCGTCGTGGCGCTCGGAGAGGTCGTCGTACCAGGCGATCCGGTAGCGGACCGTCCCCGTCTCGTCGCGAGCCGCCATCGCCTCGGTGAGCACCGGGAAGACCGCGCCGTCGAGCCGCACGTGCTCGGACTCGTAGGAGACGAAGGTGTTCTTGTCCACCGTCTCGGAGACGTCGGGGATCAGCTCGGTCGAGTCGGCGGCGAAGAGCGATCCCAGCGGTTTGCCGATGAAGTCTCCGACGGTGCCCCCGTGCATCTCCGCCAGCGCCGGGTTGATGGAGATGATCGATCCCGTCCCGGCGTCGACCACGCTGATCCCGCGACTGGTCTGCTTGAAGCAGAGCTCCCACATCTGCCTCAGCGCGTCGCCTTCGATCGTGGCGCTCCCGTCGCGGCGCATGATCATGATTTCCGTCAGCCGCCCGTCGTCGTCGCGGATCGCCAGCGCCGCGGCTTCGCAGAAGATCCAGGTCCCGTCCTTGTGTCGGCAGCGGTAGTTGAGGTCGACCCGTTCGCCGCCGTTCAGCAACACCGCGTGGGCGCCGCGCACGTCGTCGACATCGGCCGGATGTACGAAGTCATATCCCGATTGGCCGACCAGCTCATCGGGCGAGAAGCCGAACAGCGCCGAGCTCGACCCCGAGGCGTACGTGTAGACGCCCTCGGCGGTATGGCGAGAGACCATCTCGCCGAGCGTGTCGGCAAGAACCTCGAAGCCGTTCAGATGCGAGGACGACCAGGGCATGTCCGTCTATCGGTTGCTGGAGGGTGGTGGTTGAGCGGAACGAAGGGAGTTTTACCGGTTCTCGGTACCCGATTGTTCATCCACGGCCCGGGTGGGGGGTCGACCTTCGGTGGACTGGATCCAGGCGACGTGCAATGCGGTGCGGCGGCCCACCGCGGTGAGGTGGGCATCGGCCCCCCAGATGCGGGAGAGACGCTCGGGTGTGAACACCTCAGCGGGCTCGCCGACGGCCTCCGTGCGACCGTCGTGGACGACGACCACGCGGTTGGCGATCGCGGCGGCGAGAGCGAGGTCGTGGACGACAAGGAGGACTGCGAGGCCGTAGTCGGCGAGCTCACGCAGGAGGCTGGAAACGTCGATCGCGGCGCCGAGGTCGAGCTGGGAGGTCGGCTCGTCGGCGATCAGGACTGGCGCCTCCTGGGCGAGCCCGATGGCGATCTGGACCCGCTGGAGCTCCCCACCCGAGAGGGAGGCCAGGGCTCGCTCGGAGAAGCGGCTGACCCCGGCGCGTTCCATCGCCTCGTCGATGCCCGCGCGATCGGCGCGGGTCAATCGGCCCAGGGGTCGCAGCAGCGCCGAGCGGCCGATCGTCACCGCTTCCTTGACGTCGACTCCGGCCGGGACGGGCATCCGTTGGGGGACGAAGGCGCGGGCGCGGGCGAGCTCGCGGCCGCGCATCCGGCGTAGCTCGCGGCCGGACCAGTGGACGGCGCCGGTGCTCGGGCGGTGCAGTCCCGAGACGGCCCGGACCAGCGTCGACTTCCCCGCCCCGTTCGGTCCCACGATCGCGACCAGCTCGCCCGCCGCGAGGTCGAGGTCGGCACCGCGGAGGATCTCGGTGCCGTCGATCGTCACCCCGACGCCGCGGGCCTCGAGCAGCGGGGTGGCAACCGGTGCGGCGGCGGCCTCCATCAGACCGCCCTGCGCAGCAGCCAGAGGAAGACCGGCACGCCGAGGATCACCATGAACGGGCCGACCGGCAGTTCGATCGGCGCGCGGACGGTGCGGGCGAGGGTGTCGGCCCCGGCAAGGAGCGCGGCGCCGCCGATCGCCGAGGTGGGGACGACGAAGGCCTGGCTCGAGGTGCCGCCCGCCATCCGCACCACGTGCGGGACGACCAGGCCGAGGAAGCCGAGCAGGCCGGCGACCGCCGCTGCGGCCGCGGCAATGAGCGCCGCCGAGACGCCGGCGCCGAGGCGGATCAGCTGCGGGCGCGAGCCGAGCGAGGCGGCGACGTCGTCGCCGAGGGCGAGGCGGTCTAGCGGCCGGATCAGGAACGCCGCGAGCACCCCGCCCGCCGCGAAGTAGGGCCAGGTCGTCGTCAATCCCTCCCAGCCCGCGTTGGTCAGGCCGCCGGCGATGAAGAAGAGAGCGGAGGGGGCGCGTTCGGGGAATGAGGCGAGGAGGCCGGTGGTGGCAGCCGTGAAGAGCGAGAGCATCGCGATGCCGGCGAGCACGATCTTGCCGGTGCTGCCGCGGTTGCGCCCGCTCCAGGCGAAGCCGAAGACGAGCGCGGCGGCGAGCAGGCCGAAGAAGAGGGCGGCCACCGGGACCAGGGCGACCGAGGCGGGGAAGGCGATCAGGATGAGGATCGCGCCGAAGCCGGCGCCGCCGGTGACGCCGATCACGTCGGGTGAGGCGAGCGGGTTGGCGAGCGCGCCCTGGAGGATCGCCCCGGCGACGCCGAGCGCCGCGCCGACCGCCAACGCTTCGACCGTGCGGGGGAGCCGCAGGGCCTCGACGATCTGGTGGTTGGGGCCGGTGCCGCCCTTGCCGAGGACGATGTCGAGCACTTCGGCGATCGGCACCTTCACCGCGCCGAGCGCCAGGGACGCGCCGGCCGCGGCCAGGAGGGCCACGACCAGCGCCGCGATCACCGCCGTGCGTCTCGCCACTAGTTGCGGAGGTAGTTCTCGCGGATCTTGGTGATCGTGCGGGCGATGTCGGTGCCCGCCTGCAGCAGCGAGTTGTCGACCGAGACGTAGACGCGTCCCTTCTTCGCCGCCTTGGTGCTCGACCACGCCGGGTCGTTCTTCAGGTAGCGGGTGAGGGCCGGGATGTCGCTCGGGTCGGCGTGCGGGACGGCGATGATCACGTCGGGGTTCGCGGCGACCACGACTTCGTCGGAGATCCGCTCGAAGCCCGACCGGGAGCTCGCGCCGCCGGTCACCAGTTCGCCGCCCGCGGCGCGGATCAGGCTTCCGCCCCAGCTGTTCGGCAGGAAGGTGAAGGGGGCGTGTCCGACGCCGAGGACCAGCATCACCTTCGGGTGGCGGCGGACCCCGGACTCGGCGGCGGCGATCCGCGCCCGCATCCGTTTCAGCAGTTCGCGGGCGGCATGCCTACGACCCACCGCTTCCCCGATCTTATAGGTGTCGGCGAGGGCGCCGGAGATCGAGCGCGGGTCGCGCGTTTCGACCCGGATTCCGAGCTTCTCCATCGCCGCGTTCCCCTTTGCCCAGGTCTTGGAGGAGAGGACGAGGGTAGGGCGGAGCGAGGTCAGCTGCTCGAGGTTCGGGCCCATCGGGTGGCTGAGCTTCAGGATCGGCACGCCGCTCACTTTCGGCGAGAGGCGTTCGCGCCCGCCGAGCGTCTGGCCGACCGCGATCGGGGTGACGCCGAGCTTTGCCAAGGTGTTGGCGGCGAAGGGGGTGAGGGCGACGATACGGCGTTGACGCTTCTCTGCGCCCGCGCCGGCCGGGGCGAGCAGGGCGACCAGGAGGGCGAGGATGGCGAGGCCGACGGCGAGGGTCGGGAGGCGCGCGCGGCTCATGCCGGCACCCGCGAGTCGAGCACCGCGTAGCTCCGCACCTCGGCCCCTTCGGCCAGTTCGCCTTCGGCGTGGCGGTGGCTGCGCTTGAAAAGGTCGCCGTCGCGCCAGGCCTCATACGAGGCGACGTCGTTCCAGCGCGAGAGCACCACGTACTCGTCGCTTCCGTCGCGGCGCAGGAGTTCGAAACCGGCGAATCCTTCGGCTTTGTGCACGTGGCTCTCCCTGCCGAGGAAGGCGCGCTCGAATGTCTCTCGGCGCTCCTCCTTGACGTGCACGACATTCATGACGACGAGCAACACGACTCCTTCCATCAGGACTTAGGGTGTCCTAATTAGGCTAGCCTAATCCTTGCTATGGTGCCCGCCGCCGCACCGTCTCGCATCGGCGGCCTGACCCAGAAGCAACGAAAGGAAGCCATGCGAAGCACCGGACTTCGGTCCCTCCCGATCGCCGTCGCCATCGCGGCGGTCGCCCTCCTCGCCACCGCTGCCTCGGCCGCCGCGGCGATGCTCCCGATCAAAGGAGGTGAGGTCGACTGGGGCATCAAGGCCTCGTTCCGCAGCTACATCAAAAGCCCGATCGCCGCGGGTAAAATCGAACTTTCGAACGGAGCGGTCGAAGCCGCCGGTGGGACCTACAAGTTCCCGGTGGAGTCGGGGACCTACGACCTCACGACCCACGCGACCGAGGTGCAGACCAAAGGCACCGTGCACTTCACCGGTCACTACACGGGCGAAGTCCCGGCGCTCGACATGAGCGTCTCCGACCCTCGCATCCTCCTCGAAGGTGAAACCGGAGCGGTCTTCGCCGATGTAAAGAGCAAGTCTCTCGAAACCGGCGAAACCAAGGACTACCCAGGCGTCGAATTCGCCACCCTCGACACCTCCGAAGTCGCCCCCTCCTTCGAAGGTGAAGCGGTGAGTCTCGGCGGCATCCCGGCCAAACTGACCGCCGCGGGCGCCGAAGCGTTCGCCGGCTTCTACACCGCCGGGACGACGCTCGACCCGGTCGGCGTCGTCGCCTCGTTCGAGCCGACCCCGCCGCCGGTCGAAGAAGAAGAGAAGACCGAGGATCCGAAGACCGAAGGCTCCAATGGGGACGGTTCGAAGCCAGACGACTCGTCCAAGGCCGCCGATCCGGTGCCCGCCCCGGTCCTGCCGCTGCCGACGCTGAAGAAGGCGACGAGGGGCGCGGCGATGATCGGCGGCGGCGGTGCCGCCGGCGTCGCCACGGTCAGCTGCCCGACCGCGCAGGCCTGCACCCTGCAGGCGCCACGCAACGTCAAGTTCAAGGCGGGCGGCAAGCAGTGGAGCGCCAAGGTGATCGCCCCGCACTGGATCCTGCCCGGCAAGTCCGGCAAGGTCGCGGTGAAGGTGCCCCGCGGCGCCCTCGAGCACCTCGCCGGCGGTAAGGCGAAGATCAGCCTGAAGCTGGTCCTCGGCATCGGCACCCAGAGCACGACCCAGGTCGTCAACGCGACCCTGAAGGCGCGAGGCAACTGAGATGAGGCGGCGGCCCGCGGGACGTGGGTTGACGGTCCGGGCGTTGACGGCCCGGACTCAGGTGATCCTGGCGG
>JAFDWD010000237.1 GCA_018268695.1 Actinomycetota bacterium | reverse complement strand
GATCGGCTCGAAGCGCCTATGGCGCACCCAGCCCTCGTAGATCGCCGACTCGGTCAAGCGGCGAGCGCCTCCTCGACCGGCGACGGCTTCCCCGCCGCGGCGATCTCCTCGCACACCTTCCGTCCACTCCCCACCCCCTCCTCGTGGAAGCCCCATCCCCAGTACGCACCACAGTAGTGGGTGCGGCGCACCCCGCTCACCTCGGCCCGGCGCGCCTGCGCG
The DNA here is from genome assembly GCA_018268695.1 of Actinomycetota bacterium. The sequence goes on along the minus strand of JAFDWD010000237.1, from coordinate 1,668 downwards.
GCGACGCCCTCGGCGGTGTAGACGGGGTGGTCGTAGCTGAAGCGCCGCAGCACCTTCTCCGGGTCGATCGCGTCGTCGCGGTTCAGGGTGAGGAAGTACTGACGCTTGGCCGGCAGTCGCTGCAGGTGGTTCATCCAGTAGGTGACGGTGGTGCGGGCGGGCGGTGACTCGGCGAGGTGGAAGTTCCAGCTCGACCAGGCGGCGCGACGGCGCGGCATCAGCGAGGCATCGGTGTGGAGGACGGCGTCGTTGGCCTGGTAGGGAATCGCGCCGAGGACCTCGCGCTCGGCGGCAGTTGCGTTCGAGGCGAGCAGGCGCAGCGCCTGGTCGGAATGGGTGGCGATGACGACGCGGTCGAAGCTCTCGGTCTCGCAGCCCTCGGCCTCGATCCGCACCTCGTCGGGCAGGCGCTCGATCCGGCGTACCGGCGCGGCGGCGCGGATCCGGTCGCGCCACGGCGCCGTGATCGCCTCCACGTAGGAGCGCGAGCCGCCGACCACGGTCCGCCACCGCGGCCGGTCCCGCAGGCTGTACATGCCGTGGTTGTCGAAGAACTCGGCCATGAAGCTGGCCGGGAAGCTCCACATCCGGTCGGGGTCGGCGGACCAGACGGCGGAGGCCTGGGGGACGATCAGCCGGTCGATGAAGTGGCGGGAGAAGCCTTCGCGCTCGAGCCAGAGGCCGAGCGAGGGCGCCGTGCCGTTCATCCCGACCAGCCCGGGAGCGAGCCGGTTGAAGCGGCGCCAGTCGCGCAGCATGCGGATGAAGGTGGGCGAGAGGAGGTGCGCGGGCCGGGCGAAGAGGCCCCAGGGGGTGCCGGAGAACTCGAAGCGGCCGCGGCCGTCGGCGACCGAGAAGCTCATGTGGGATGGCTGCGAGGCGACGCCGAGCTCGCCGAGGAGCGCCTCGAAGCACGGGTAGTTGCGATCGTTGAAGACGATGAAGCCGGTGTCGACCGCCTGCTCACCGGCCGGGTCGGAGACCGCGACCGTGTGCGTGTGCCCGCCGACCCGCGCCGCCGCCTCGTAGACGGTGACGTCGTGATGGCGATGGAGGTGGTGGGCCGCCACCAGCCCCGAGATGCCCGTTCCGACGATCGCGATCTTCATCGGAGAGGACTACGAACGTAAACCTTGATCGGATCCATCGGGATATCTCTACCCGATGTATAGACCTCGCCGCGCTCAGCCGTACGGCCGGTAGAGGATCTTGTCGCCGAGCAGCGCGCTGACCGTCTCGAATCCGTATCCCCGCGCGCGCAGGGTGTCGATGATCTGCGGGAGCGCGGCGAGGGTCTCGTCGCGGGGGCCGCCGCCGTCGTGCATGAGGATGATCGATCCGGGTCTCGCGTTGTCGACGATGTTGGAATAGATCTCCGAGGTACCCGGCAGGGACCAGTCGCGCGGGTCGACGTCCCAGATGATCGTCTTCATCCCCAGCGAGCCGGCGGTGTCGATGACCGCCTGGTTCTGGGCGCCGCCGGGTGGGCGGAAGAGGCAGGGCTGGAAGCCGGTGTAGGCCTTGATCCGTGCGGCCGCGCCGGCGATCTGCCCGTAGCCGGGGTATTCGACGTGGTTCATCGTGTGGTCGCCGCGCTCGTCGCCTTCGGCGAGGATCCGGCGCATCGTCGCTTCGCGGCGCGGCATCTCCTGGCCGATCTCGAAGAAG
>JAFDWD010000236.1 GCA_018268695.1 Actinomycetota bacterium | reverse complement strand
ATTCCTGACCGTTCGAATCTCACGCTTTGTCTCACGGAACCCTCACGTCCTGGGCGTCTCATCGCGGTCACAGCCAGCCAGGACCGCGATGAGACGCCCAGGACCGACCTCGGACGGCCACCCCCGCCCGCACAACCCCGTCCACCTCCGAGCAATCAGCCCCCGGTGCGCTCGCGCAGTGCCCGCTCGAGGCCGGGGACCATCGGCTTGGCGAGTCCCTTCACGTGCATCGAGCCCTCCGGCCAGCTCAGCTTCAGCTCGCGCTTGCCGACCTCGTCGACCGTCATCCCGGCGTAGGGGATCTCGCTGTGGTCGCGGGGGGCGCCGCCGGCGCCGGTGGGGATCAGGAGCAGGCGGCGGTCGGTGGCGGCGAGGACGACGTTGGTGCTCTCCTGCAGCTCGCGAAGGCCACCGACCAGGGTGATCGAGCGATGCTCGAAGCTGGGGTTGAGGCCGACGCAGGCCGCCAACAGCTCCTCGTCCGGCTCGGCCGCCTCGGCGATCGCCTCGAGCGACTTGCCGAACCGCCCCCAGCCGAAGGGCAGCAGGTCCTTTTCACGCTCGATCGCCGCGGCGTCCATCGCCCGATGCTAGTCCCGACGCGGCTTGAAGGTGACGTTGTACTTCGTGTGGAGGAGCACCTTCAGCGGCGGTTCGCCTTCCCATCGGGAGGGGAACTCACACTGGAACTTCTCGTTCGCGCTGACGTCGAACGCCTTGCCCTTGAGGAATTCCTTGGAGGGCAAGTTGACGTCCAGGTACCGCAGCGGGGAACCTTCGAGGCCGCTCGACCCTTCCTTCGGTATGCAGGGACCTTCCGCGTCGACCCACATTTCCAGCTCGAAGGGGCCGGGGCAGCGTTCCGGGAGAAAGGTCGATTCGAGCCCGCCGAGGAGCATGAACTTGCCGCGTTCCCAGTAGAGGGAGGGATCCATCGTCGCGTTCACGGTTCCACACTCGCTGGTGTCGGACGTGCGCGGCAGCGGTGACAGTGGCTCTTCGCCAGGCTTCAAGCCGCAAGGCATCCCCGGGGTGACCGAGAACTTGCCCTGCTTGGTGAAGACCGCCGGGATTTTCCAACCTTCGGTGGCGAACGACATGAACTTCAGGGTGTGGCCGCTGAGGTACGTTTCGGCCCAGAGCGGCTGCTTCTTTTTCGTCGCGAACGACATGCTGATCGAGCCCGACCCGACCGCTTCTTCGCTCGGCGAACCGTAGTAGGAGGTGCAGGTGTCGGCCTTTTCGGCGGCGAAGCTCCACCGCACCGTCTGCTTGCCGTCGATCGAGACGTCCCACTCGGTTTTGCCGAAGACCGTCGCCCCGGCGCTCGGGGCGCCGTAGGCCAAGATCGCGGACATGGCAAGGGCAAGGACTACGAGTCGGCGGGTCATGGCCCCAGCGTGGCCGAGGCCCGCCCGACCCGCATCGGTGGAAACACTGGTGTTCCAGGCCGCTGACTAGCCGACCCTGAAGCGGGCGGCGAGCTGGGCGCGCGAGCGCACGCCGAGCTTGCGGTAGATCCGGTGCAGGTGGTGCTCGACCGTCCGCGGGGAGATGAAGAGCTGGGCCGCGACCTCGGCGTTCGTGGCCCCGCCGACGACCAGGGCGAAGACCTCCCGCTCGCGGTCGGTCAGGTCCCCGGTGCGGTCGGGGGAATCGGCCGCCGGGGCGGGCGGGGGTGCCACGCCGCCCGCTCGCATCTCAGCCGCCGCGCGATCCGCCCAGCGGACGGCGCCCTGGGCGCGGAAGGTCGCCTCGGCCGCGCTCAGCAGCGGCCGCGCGTCGGAGCGCCGCCGCGCCCGGCGCAGCCGTTCGCCGAAGATCAGCCGCGTGCGTGCCTCCTCGAAGGCGAAGTCGATCCGCGCGTGCGCCGCGGTCGCCTCGGCCAGGTAGGCGTCGATCTCGGCGTCGTCGCCGAGCAGGGCGGCATAGCGGGCGACCGCCGCCGCGGCCCAGGCGCCGCCGGTCAGCCGCGCGCCCGCGCGCAGCTCCTCCAGCGCCCGTTCGGCGTCCTCCCGACGGCCCGCCCTTATATAGGCCTCGGTGAGGTCGCTCTCGTTGAACATGTAGCCGGGATCGCGGGCGCCGTAGCGCAGGCGCGCCGCGCGGCCGCGCTCGAGGTGCTCGATCGCGCGGTCGACCTCGCCGCCGCCGAGCGCGAGCATGCCGAGCGCCTGCTCCGCCACCGCCCGGTGGGAGTGGATGCCGAGCCGCTCGCAGATCGCCCCGCCGCGCCCGGCGTTGACGACGCAGGCCTCCTCTTCGCCGAGGTAGGCGGCGACGAAGGCGCGGGTGTTCAAGGTGAGCGCCTGCAGGAACGGCCCGATCGCCTCCTCGCCGAGCGCCGCCGCCTCCCGCGCCAGTTCGCGGGCGCCGAGGAAGTCCCCGCGGCGGGTGTGGACGCTGACCAGGACGACCAGCGGGAAGGCCAGCGGGGTGACCGCGCCCCGGTCGCGCAGTTCCTGGACGACCGGCGCGATCAGCGCCGTGGCCGCGTCTTGTTCCTCCAGCCAGTGCAGGCACATCCCGGCGAGAGCGATCACCTCGTGGCCCCGACCGGCCGGGTCGAGGGCACGGATCTCGTCGAGGCGGGAGCCGAGCACGGCGTCGGCCTTGGCGTGCTCGCCGGCCACCGCCTCGGCCGCGGCCTCCAGGGTCGCGGGGACGAGGTCGGCGCCCGGGCCGGCGAGCTCGCGCGCGCGGGCGGCGATCCGCGCCACCTGGTCGACCGGGCCGGATCCCATCAGGGCGATCGCCGCCTGGGTCTGGAGCCCGGCGGCGCGGGCGGGGTCGGTGGCGGCGATGCGCTCGGCCTCCGCCTCGAGCAGGGCGCGGGCCTCGTTCGTGCGGCCGGTCTGCGCGGTGGCGGCGCCGACCAGGAGCTGGGTGTCGGCGCGGGCTCCGACGTCGTCGGTGGGAGGGAGGCCGGTGGCGAGCGCGAGGGCGCTCTCGGGATGCCCGATGGTGAGCGCGATGTGGCCCGCGGCGAGCGTCCGGCCGCGGGCCCGGTCGGCCGCGGGGGTCAGGGTCGCCGCCCGTTTCAGCGCCTGCATGGCGGTGCCGGGCGCGCCGCGGGCGACGGCGTCATAGGCGGAGCGCTCGAGCGCCGCGGCGAGCTCCTCGTCGGGCTCCTCGGCGGCGACGGCGAGGTGCCAGGCGCGCTCGGCCGGGGGGAGGGAGGCCGCCAGTCGGCGGTGCGCGGCACGGCGCTCGCTCGGGGCGGCGGCGTGGTAGACGGCGGCCCGCGCCTCCGGGTGGCTGAAGCGGATCACCCGCTCCTCGACCACGACGAGGCCGTCGTCCTCCGCCGCCGCGAAGTCGTCGAGCCCGCCGAGCGCGGCGGCGAGCGGGCCCCGCGCCCCGTCGTTGCTGGCAGCGGCGAGGAGCAGGCCCGAGCGCGTCTGGTCCGGCAGGCGCCCGAGGCGGGAGGCGTAGTTGTCGGTGAGCCGCCTCCCGGTCGGCGGCAGGGCGGGCAACGCCGCGCTGCCGTCGCGTTGGGCCGCGGTCAGCTCGGTCGGTCCCTCGAGCAGGGCCAGCGGATTGCCGCCGACCGCCTCGACCAGCGCCTCGGCCACCGCCGGGGCGAGCCCGCCGCGCCGCGCGACCGCGACCGCCGCGGGGCGCTCGAGCTCTCCCAGCGCCAAGGTCGGCAGCTCGGGCCAGCCTTCGAGCGGCTGTCCGCGCAGGGCGTGGACGACGACCACCACCGCCCCGATCCGCTCGGCGCGGCGGGCGAGGAAGGCGATCGCCTCGCGCGAGGACGCGTCGAGCCACTGCACGTCGTCGACCGCGATCACGACCGGCACCATCCCCGCCACCAGGGCGGCGAAGGCGTGGAGGACCGCGCCCCGGTCGGGCGCCGCCCCGTCGTCCAGGGCCAGGGCGGTCAGCAGCGCGCGGCGCTGGGGTGGCGGTAGCTCCTCGACCTCGTCCAGCACCGGCTCCAACAGCCCGCGCAGCCCGGCGAAGGGGAGCGCGATCTCGCTCTGGACCCCGGTGACGCTCAACACCGGTTCGGCGCCGGCGACGGCCGCGGCCAGGAGCGCGCTCTTGCCGACCCCGGGACGACCGGCGACCACCAACGCGCCGCCCTCGCCGTCGACCAACGCGCGCAGCCGCTCGAGCTCATGGTCCCTGCCGATCAGATCCATCAGACCGCCAACCGTATTGGTGAGTCCCGGCTCCGTGTAAAGCCGCATACGCCGCGGGAGGACTACGGATCACAGGATTGGCGCCGCGACGGATCATCGGGGGTGTGCGCTGGCTGATCGGACACCGTTCCCGGATCCTCGCCGCGATGGCCGTGGCGGCGATCGT
>JAFDWD010000235.1 GCA_018268695.1 Actinomycetota bacterium | reverse complement strand
GGCTGGAGCAATAGACGAATTTCTCGGCGTTCCCGGCGGTGAAGAAGTCCGCTCGGGCGTCGAGTTCCATCCGCTCGGTCACGGTGACCTTCATCGGCGACGGCGGCAGACCGCGGGCCTGGCGCCGCTCGCGACGGTCGGGCGAGCGGACCAGCAACCGCGGGTTGTCGAGCCGAACGGTAGTCGCCCCCACCAGGATCGCGTCGGACGAGGCGCGCACTTCGTCGACGCGGTCGAAGTCGGCGTCGTTGGAGAGCTCGAGGCGCCGTGGTGCCGCGCTACCGAGGTAGCCGTCGATCGAGAGGGCGCAGCTCAGCAGGATGTAGGGCCGCTCAGACATGGTCGTTTCCTCTCTACCGGGCCGCCGGCCCTGAGTCGAAGGCTTCGAAGAACTTGTCGCGGAAGGAGCTCATCGGCCAGACAGGTGCATCCTTGCGCGGCTTGAGGCCCGGATTCCAGCCCCAGCCTTCGATCCGCTTCAGCACCTTCGGGTCGTAGGAGATGATCGAGATCGGGACCTGGTGGCCGGCCTGTTCGCCGGTGACGGGGTTGCGCGGTTGATGGTCGCCGAGCTCGATCACCACCAGGTTCTTCTTCCCGTAGCGCGCGATGAACTTGGTGAGGGTGTTGATCGTGTAGACGATCGACCTGCCGTAGTCCGCCTGCACCCGCGGCGCGTCTTCCCAGTAGGAAAGGAACGACCCGCCTTCGAAGTGGTTCGGCAGGTGGTCGTAGATCGAGCCGTCGCCGACCTTGCTCCAGGGGATTTCTTCCGGGAGACGGTTCCAGGGCTGGTGGCTCGACACCGTGTCCACCTCGGCGAACAGCGGCCGCCGATGCGTCTTCCCGAGCTCCAGCCGTTGGAGCGCCGAGTAGATGTACTGGTCGGGCATCGAGGAGTAGGAGAAGCTGGGGCCGCGATAGCCGACCTGGTAGCGGTCGTAGACCCGGTCCCAGTGGTAGAAGGCCTTCCCTTCCGGCCAGGGCTTGTCGTTGGAGGGGATGTCGTCGACGGTCCGCCAGCCGGCGCGATTGAACGCCGAGGCGAGGGTGAAGCGCCGTTCCGGCAGCAGCTGGGCGTAGCGGCGCAGGTTGTGGACCCAGAGACCCGCGTTCAGGGTCGAGT
>JAFDWD010000234.1 GCA_018268695.1 Actinomycetota bacterium | reverse complement strand
TGTCCTGCCCACGGACGTTGTGAACGCGGCTGATCGGCGGCCGGTCTCCGAGTGAGCTGTGGGGCCTGCGCCGGTTGTAGTAGCGGATGAAGGATGGCAGGGCCCTCGAGCGCTCGGCCGAGTTCGGCCAGGAGTGGGCGTACGCCCACTCCTGCTTCAAGGTCTGGATGAAGCGCTCGACCTTGCCGTTCCAGCGGGGCGTATAGGGCGGGGTGAGGATGTGACGGGCGCCGTGGCGCTCGAGCACGGACCGGAAGGCACGGCTCCTGCGGTAGGCGAAGGCGTTGTCGCTCATCACCGCCTCGGGAGGCCGCAGGCCGAGTACCGAGAAGTGCTCGATCGCGCGTCCCAGGACCGCCGCCGCGGTGTCCCCGCCCTGGTCACGGTGCTGCTCCACGTAGGCATAACGGGAGTGGTCGTCGACGACGCAGTGCAGGTAGACGTGGCCGACCCCGGCACGCTTCTCGGCCCAGGTCCTGTCACGGATGCCGGTGACGGCATGTCCCGGGCGCTCGAAGCGGGCCAGGCGGGCGATGTCGACGTGGAGCAGGGCGCCGGGCGCAGACCACTCGTAGCGGCGGTAGGTCTCGCGGGCCGCGCCGGATCGCCGCGAGAGGCCGTGTCGGTGCAGGACCTTCCAGATCGTCGAGCGCGCCCGTCGGCAGATCCCCGCCAGGCGGCCGGGACCGAGGTTGGTCTCCCGCCGTGCCCGCAGGATCGGCTCCTCCTCGGCTGCGGTGAGACGACGGGGCTGTCGGTCGGGACGTGAGGAGCGGTCACGGAGCCAATGCCCGGATCGGCGCTCCTGTGCATCCGCGAGCCGCCATCGATGCCACCAGCGGTGTGCCGTGGCCGGCGCGACGTTGAGGGCGGCAGCTGCCGCCCTCAACGTCATCCCCGACTCGATCGCCTGCACCAGCGCCAGCCTGCCCGCCGGTCCGAGAGCGGCGTTAGCGTGAACCTTCATCCGGGTCCTCCTTGCTTCAGGGCGTTAGACACCCCGAGCCTCTTGGGGGACCCGGATGGCCTTTCAGGCGTTCACAACGTGTGTGGGCTTCTCACCTAGCGGCGCGGGGTGCGGCGGGTGCCGAACATTTCGGCCAGGAACTGCAGCGGGTGCGTCATGAGACCTTTCCTTCTCCAGGTGTCGTTGTGACAGGTGCCTCGCTCGATTCGAAGCACTGAAACGAGGCTAGGTCCGAACGCGCCTCTGCTGGGTGACGGCACCCACATACGCGGCCATCTGTGCGCGACGTCACCCGGGCTTTTGACATTCCCGAGACGGTGTGGAATCTTCCTGCGCAGATGAGTAGTCCAGGGAGGATCGAGCGATGAAGGTGGTCGGATACGGGGATCGGCTGAGCGTCGCCGCCGGGGAGCGGATCGAGTTCAAGGTCAGCTGCGAGGAGGAGAGCTACGAGGCGGCCCTGGTCCAGCCCTCGCACGACGAGGCCCTCTACCGGGAGCTCGAGGCGCCGCTGAACGGCAGCCACCCGGGCCGCGTCCAGACCTTCCCGAAGGGCTCCTACGCGCGGATCGACCGGCCGGTGCCGCGGCCCGCGGCGCTGCGGCTGGAGCTGTGGGTCTACCCGACCGCGCCCGGTGCGGGCGAGGCCGGCCTGCTCGCCTGGGAGGACGGCGACGGGCTCTTCCTCACCGCCGACGGACGGCTCGAGCTGCGCTCGACGGGCGGGCGCCTCACCGCCATGGTGCCGCTGTGCGAGCGCCGGTGGTACCGGGTGAGCGCGGCGATCGACGCCGACGGCGCCTCGCTCTCGCAGGTCCCCCTGCGCTGGTCCGGCGAGGACCACGTCCATGGCACCCTGCCCGCGAACCCCGGCGAAGGGGAGCTGCGGATCGGCGCCGGCTTCGACGGCAAGGTCGACTCACCGCGGATCGAGGGGGTCGCGGCCTGGGACTTCTCCGTCGGCATCGGCACCACCCGCGTGCATGACGCCGGCCCGCGCGCCCTCCACGGCGAGCTCGTCAACATGCCGACCCGCGGCGTCACCGGCCCGAGCTGGAACGGCGACCACGTCGACTACAAGGCGGCGCCCGCGCAGTACGGCGCGATCCACTTCCACACCGACGACCTCGAGGACGCCCGCTGGGAGACCGACTTCCACCTCGACGTCCCCGCCGACCTGGCGAGCGGCCTCTACACCGTGCGCCTGCGGGCGGGCGGCGAAGAGGACCATGTCCCGTTCTTCGTGCGCCCGGCGGCGGGTGCGCCGCGGGCGCGGATCGCCTTCCTCGCGCCGACCTTCAGCTACCTCGCCTACTCCTGCGAGACCTCGGGGACGAAGACCTCCGGCGGGATCCCCGAGGAGGAGCGGCGGCGCAAGGAGGAAGAACTTTGCCCGGGCGACCACTACGCCGCCGACAACGAGCTGCGCAGCCTCTACGACCAGCACAACGACGGCAGCGGCGTCTGCTTCGTCTCCCGTCTGCGGCCGTTGCCGAACATGCGGCCGTTCTACAACTCGGTGCCGATCGACGGGCCGCACCAGCTGGGTGCCGACCTCTACGTGCTCGACTGGCTGCGGGGGTGGGAGGAGCCCTTCGAGGTGCTGACCGACGAGGACCTCCACCACGGGGGCATCGATGCCCTCGAGCCCTACCGAGTCGTCATCACCGGGACCCACCCGGAGTACTGGAGCGAGCGCATGCTGGACGCGGTCGACCGCTTCATGGAGGAGGGCGGCCGCTTCATGTACATCGGCGGCAACGGCATGTACTGGGTGACCGACCCACACCCCGAGCGCCCGCACATGGTCGAGGTCCGCCGCACCCACGCCGGCACCCGCGCCTGGCAGTCGGAGCCGGGCGAGTGCTACCAGCAGACCACCGGCGGGCAGGGCGGGCTCTGGCGCTACCGCGGCCGGCCGCCACACGCCGCCTACGGCGTCGGCATGGCCGCCCACGGGTACGACCACGCGATCCCTTACGAGCGCACGCCGGAGAGCTTCGACCCGGCCGTCGCCTGGATCTTCGAAGGGGTCGGGGACGACGAGCCGATCGGCGCCTTCGGTGCCTGCATGGGCGGCGCCGGCGGCTTCGAGATCGACAGCTTCGACCACGCCCAGGGCACCCCGCCGGAGACGGTGTTGCTGGCCAGCGCCAAGGATGGCTTCACCGACTCCTACAACGGCGTGGTCGAGAACGTGCTGATGGAGGGCAGCGAAGCGAAGGCGAGCACCAACCCCGCCGTCCGCGCCGACATGACCTACCTCGAGTACCCGAACGGCGGCGCGGTGTTCTCCACCGGGTCGGTGTGCTGGGGCACGAGCCTCACCCACGAAGGGGGCGACAACAACGTGTCGGCGATCACCGGCAACGTCCTGCGGCGCTTCGCCGCCGCCGAGTGAGGCGCGCGGCGGTGCTAGCGCGAGGCGGCGACGGCGGCGATGATCTCGCGCAGGCGGGCGATCGCCTTTTCCGTCTCGGCCTCGTCTTCGAAGATGAACTGCTGCAGGGTGAGCCCGTCGAGCGAGGCGAAGATGACGCGGGCGAGGTAGGGGTCGTCGTCGATCCCGAACTCCCGCAGCGCTTCTTCGGTGGCGGAGATGTAGCGGGTGTAGAGCTTCATCACCGGCGGGTGGAGCTTGCGGTTGCGCAGCGACTCGGTCACCAGGTCGAACTGGAACGCCTGGCCGGCGGCGTCCTCGCGGATCAGGCGGGTGAGGCCGCTCGAGAAGTCGTCGATCTCACCGCTCTCGGGGACCAGGGTCGACCCGACGATCGCCTCCTCGACCGCCAGTTTCGCGGCCTCCTCGATCAGCGCCTCACGGGTGCCGAAGTGGTAGCTGATCAGGCCGTAGGTGACGCCCGCCTCGTCGGCCAGCGCCCGGTAGGTGAGGCCGCGGAAGCCGAACTTGGCGACGGTTTTCGGGACCGCCCGCAGCAGCGCCCAGTACCCCGCCCGTTTCGGCTCTTTCCGTTTCTTCGATCCCTTGCGCGGTTTGGAGCTCGTTGATGCCACGGCGGGTATTTGAGCAGACCGGGTCAAGCGGCGAGGTCGACCTCGGGCCATTGTTCGAGCCGCTGGCGCTCGCCGGCACCGTGCTGGCGAACCGGGTGATGACCTCGGCGATGACCATGCAGTACGGCGTCGACGGGTTGATCTCCGACCGTCATCTGGCGCTCTACGAGGAGCGCGCGCGGGGCGGCGTCGGGCTGATGTTCAGCGAGCAGCTGACCGCCTCGCCGCTCAGCCCGAGCCCCTTCGGCGACGCGATCGACGCCTTCGACGAGCGCCAGGTCGCCCGCTTCGCCGCCCTCGCCGAGCGCCTCGCGCCCTACGACTCGCGCTTCTTCGCCCAGCTCTTCTGCGGCGGCGTGGTCGGGTCGAGCACCGCCGGCATGGGCGGCTGGGAGCCGGTGCGCGGGCCCTCGCGGATCGGCATGCCGGGCGGCGAGGCGGCGCTGCCGCTGAGCGTCGAGGAGATCGCCCGGATCGTCGCCGACTTCGCCCGCTCCGCCGCCCACGTCAAGGCGGGCGGCCTCGACGGGGTCGAGATCCACGGCGCCCACGGCTGGCTCGTCGGGCAGTTCCTCAGCCCGTACTACAACCGCCGCGAGGACTCCTACGGCGGCTCGGTGGAGAACCGCTGCCGCTTCGCCCTGGAGATCGGCGCCGCGGTCCGCGCCGCGGTCGGCCCCGATTTCCCGCTCGGCATCGCGCTCTCCTACGACGAGGTGATCGGCGAGGACGGGATCACCGAGGAGGACACCCTCGCCCAGCTCGAGGCCTTCCTCGCCGCCGGGACTTTCGACTTCTTCGACCTCTCGATCGGCTCCAGCCACTCCGAGCACTTCACGATCGCCCCGATGGCGGTGCCCGAGGGCTTCGCGCTCGACTTCGCCCGGCGCGCGGTGGCGCTGGTCGACGGGCGGGCGGCGGTCTTCGTCGCCGGTCGCATCGTCGAGCCGGCGATGGCCGCGGCCGCGGTCGGCAGCGGCGCGGCCGACGTCGTCGCGATGTCCCGCGCGCACCTCGCCGACCCTCACCTCGTCCGCAAGCTTCGCGAGGGCCGGGCCGGGGAGGTGCGCCGCTGCGCGGGCGCGAACGTCTGCGTCGGCCGCGCCCTGCACGGCGAGCCCGTCGCATGCGTCCTCTCCCCGGCCACCGGCCGCGAGGTCGAAGGCGCCCCCCACTGGCCCGCGCCAACACCTGGGCGGCGGCGGGTGATGGTGGTCGGCGCGGGGCCGGCGGGGCTGCGGGCCGGGGCGTTGGCCGCGGCGCGGGGGCACGAGGTGGTCGTGCACGAGCGGCGGGACCGGGCCGGGGGGCACCTCGGCGAGATCGCCTGGCTGCCGACCCGCGCCGGTTGGGAGGTGGCGATCGAGGACCTCGTCGCCGAGCTCGAGCGGGCGGGCGGGGAGCTGCGGCTCGGCTCCGAGGTCGACCGGGCGGCGGTCGAGGCGGCGGCACCGGACCTCGTCGTCGTGGCGAGCGGCGCGTCCTGGGACCGCGACGGCGCGAGCCCCGCACTGGCCGCCGGGATCGACGGCGAAGGCGCGATCGGCCTCGACGCCGCGCTCCTCGCCGCGCGGGAGGACCCCACTTCGCTCGGCTCGCGCGTCGTCATCGCCGAGGAAGGCGGGACCTATCCGCCGCTCGGCCTGGCCGAGGCGCTGGCCGCCGCCGGCACCCGGGTCCACTTCCTCACCGCCGACGCCGAGATCGGCGCCGAGACCGCCTTCCTGCTCGAGCGGCAGCATCTGATCCCGCGCCTGCGGGCGCTCGACATCGAGCTGCGCACCGACGCCGGCGTCCGTGCCTTCGCCGCCGGGACGGTCGAGGCGTTCGACCTCTTCGGTGGCCCCTCGACCCGGATCGAGGAGGTCGACACCCTGGTCCTCGCCCT
>JAFDWD010000233.1 GCA_018268695.1 Actinomycetota bacterium | reverse complement strand
CAACAACAGAGGCTTCTAAGATTCTTCGAAAGGCGCTCGCGCTGGCCGAGGGCGGACGGGGACGAGTCAGTCCTAACCCGTTGGTCGGCGCGGTTGTCGTGCGCGACGGGGAGATTATCGGGGAGGGCTTCCACGCCGAGCTCGGGGGCCTGCACGCGGAGCGCGCGGCGCTTGCCGACGCGGCCCGGCGGGGCGAGGACCCGGCCGGTTCGACGCTGTACGTGACGCTCGAGCCGTGCGCCCACCAGGGCCGCCAGCCGCCCTGCTCGGACGCCGTGATCGAGGCCGGCATCGCCCGGGTGGTGATCGCGGGCGACGATCCGACGACGAAGGCCGCGGGCAAGGGCCCGGAGCAACTGCGCGAGGCGGGCATCGAGGTCGAGTTCGTCGATCCAGCCGACGAGATCGCCCTCGACGCCCGGCTGCTCAACCAGCCCTTCCGTAAGCACGGCCGCACCGGGATCCCCTGGGTGCTGCTGAAGACGGCGATGTCGCTGGACGGCCGCACCTCGACGCCGGAGGGCGTCTCGCCCTGGATCTCCGGCGAGGGCAGTCGCGAGCTGGTCCACGTCTGGCGCGGCGAATGCGACGCGATCGCGGTCGGCATCGGCACCGTGCTCGCCGACGACCCGCTGCTGACCGCCCGGCTCGGCGGAGCCCGCCAGCCGGTCCGCGTCGTCTTCGACTCCGGGGCCCGACTGCCGCTCGACTCGCAGCTCCTGGCGACGCTCGACGAGGCGCCGGTGACCGTCGTCCACGGCCCCGACGCCGAGCCGGCGCGGGTGGAAGCGCTGTTGCGGGCGGGCGCTGAGACGATCGCCGGCTCCGGCGCGACCGCCGCCGAGCGCGCCACCGCGGCGCTCTGGGAGCTCGGCCGCCGCGGCATCACCAGCCTGATGCTGGAGGGCGGCGCGACCCTCGCCGCGGCCTTCGCCGCCGCCGATCAGGTCGATGAGGCGCGCGTCTTCGTCGCCCCCCTCATCCTCGGCGGCCCGCTCGTCGATGTCCCCGTCGCGGGACTCCAGGGCTCGCTCGTCGAGTCGAAGACGGTGGGAGAGGACACTTTGATCCGGACCCGATTCAAGGAGTGGTGATGTTCACCGGACTCGTGCAGGACATCGGCAGCGTCGAGAGCGTCGAGAGCGGCGCCGACGGCGCGCGCCTTCGCATCGCGACCCCCCTGGGGGCGGACATCGGCCTCGGCGACTCGATCGCCGTCAACGGGGTCTGCCTGACCGCGACGGAGGCGGACGCCTCCGGCTTCGCCACCGAGGCGATGAACCAGACGCTGGAGGTGACCGTGATCGGCGCGCTCGAGCCCGGCGCCCGGGTCAACCTGGAGCTGGCCACGCGCGCCGACGAGCGGCTCGGCGGCCACATCGTCCAGGGGCACGCCGACGGCTCCGGGCAAGTCGTGGAGGTGACCGAGGACGGCTTCGCGCGCCGGGTCCGGGTCGAGATCCCCTCCGAGCTGCTGCGTTACGTCGTCGACAAGGGCTCGATCGCCCTGAACGGCGTCAGCCTCACCGTCGCGACCCTCGGCGACACCTGGGTCGAGGTGTCGCTGATCCCGGAGACCTTGGAGCGCACGAACCTCGGCGACGCCGCCCCCGGCGACCCGCTGAACGTCGAGGTCGACGTCCTCGCGAAGTATGTGGAGCGGCTTTTGTCACCATTGGCGGGAAAGGAGAACCTGTGAGCCACGAAACCCGGATCACCAACATGACCGATACCGATACCGCCTTCGCGACCATCGAGGAGGCGATCGAAGAGATCCGCCGCGGCAAGATGGTCGTCGTCTGCGACGGCGAAGACCGCGAGAACGAGGGCGACCTGGTGATGGCGGCGCAGTTCGCGACGCCCGAGGCGGTCAACTTCATGGCGAAGGAGGCGCGCGGGCTGATCTGCCTGGCGCTGACCCCGGACCGCTGCCGCAGGCTCGGCCTGAACCTGATGGCGGCGAAGAACGAGGCGCCGCTGCAGACCGCCTTCACGGTCACGATCGAGGCTGCCGGCGGCGTCAGCACGGGCATCTCCGCCCACGACCGCGCCCACACGATCCAGGTGGCGATCGACCCCGACTCGGGGCCGCGCGACCTCGTCGTCCCCGGCCACATGTTCCCCCT
>JAFDWD010000232.1 GCA_018268695.1 Actinomycetota bacterium | reverse complement strand
GGAGAGAAGCCGCGGTTGCTGGTCCTCAACAAGGCCGACCTGCTGAGCGAGGACGAGATCCACGAGGTCACACTCGCGCACCCCGACGCGGTGCTGGTCTCGGCGCTCGCCGGCGAGGGGCTGGAGGATCTGCGGGACCGGATCGAGAAGGCGTTCGCCGAGACGCTCACCGAGGTCGAGCTGCTGATCCCCTACAGCCAGGGCGGTCGCCTGCACGAGCTGCACGAAGTGGCCGGAGACCTGGAACGCACCGACCGCCCCGACGGCGTCCTCGTCCACGCCCTCGTCCCGTCGGCGGAGCTACACCGCTTCCACGACCTCGCCGTCGCCTGAGGCTGTCCGACGTCGCCTGGCTTCGGACAGCCTCAGTAGGCTGCGCGCCATGGAACTGCGAGTCACGAAACTGAATATCTCCGCGGTCATCCCGACCCGCGGGCACCCCGGCGACGCGGGGCTCGACCTCTACTCGACCGAGGACGCCCACATGGGCCCCGGCGAGCGCTGGAGCATCGGCACCGGGATCGCGATCGAGGTTCCCGAGGGCCACGCCGGGCTGGTCCTGCCGCGCTCCGGACTGGCGCGTGAACACGGCATCGGCCTGGTCAACAGCCCCGGCCTGATCGACGCGGGCTACCGCGGCGAAATCCGGGTTCTGCTGCTGAACACCGATCCGGCCGAGACGGTACGGATCGAGGCAGGTGCCCGGATCGCCCAACTGGTCATCACGCCGATCGCGCTCGCCGAGCCGGTCGAGGTCGCCGAGCTCTCCGATTCCGCCCGCGGCGACGGCGGCTTCGGTTCCACCGGCCGCTAGCGACCTCCGCCAGCTGTTCCTTATGCGCCTCATAGGCGCATAAGGAACAGCTGGGCGGGTCAGACGTCGGCGTCGGCGAGGCGGGCAAGGATCTCGATCGAGCGCTCGATCGTCTCGCGGTCGTCCTCGGGGAGACCTTCGAGCGCCTTGACGAGCCAGCCCTCACGGGCGGCGCGATCGGCCAGGATTCGGGCCTGGCCCGCCTCGGTGAGGCTGACGAGGGCGCGGCGGCGGTCGGTCGGGTCGGGGCTGCGCTCGACCATCCCCTCCGCCTCGAGGTCGCCGACCGTCTGCGCCATCGACTGCGGCCGCACGCGCAGGGCCTGAGCCAGGTCAGAGACGCTGCCGGGGCCTTCGCGGTCGAGGCGTCCCAGTACCCAGGTCTGGGTCAGGGGGAAGAGGTTCTCCGAGCGCAGACGACGGACCAACTGGCCGACGGCGACCCGCAGGTCGGCGGCGAGGGGAGCGATGTCGGCGTGGGCATCGGTCTGCGTGTCGGTCTGCGTCGGCACGCACCCATCTTAGCCCATACCTACAGGCAAACTGCACAGGTTGCCTGTGTATTATGGATACATGGTCTCCGCAGCCACCGCCAACGGGAGCGGAGCCGCCCACGACGACACGTACAAGTGGGTGGCGCTCTCCAATACGACCTTGGCGATCCTGCTGGCCACGCTCGACGCGTCGATCACGCTGATCGCGATGCCGGACATCTTCCGCGGCATCCACCTCGACCCACT
>JAFDWD010000231.1 GCA_018268695.1 Actinomycetota bacterium | reverse complement strand
CGGGGGAGACGTTCACGCTCGTCCGGTCGAGGGCCGACATGATCGTGCCGCGGCCGACGACGGTGGCGATGCGCCAGACGTTCGCCTCGATCTTGCTTCCCAGGTTCCGCGCCGCTTCGCTCACTTCCACATCACTTCCTTCGTCTCCCAAAGTTTCGGTACCTAACAATTTAGCACCGAAACTTAGGTACCGAAAGGTTCTGTGACGAGGTTCACAGGAGAAGGCAGTGGCGAGATTCAGCATCGGGTCGTGAACATGTGAAGCTGCCGGGATGAAGCGATGCTTGGTCTGCCCGGACGGCTTCAAGGGGACGTTCTCGGCGCGGCAGGTAGCGGCGGCGATCGGCACGGGGGTTCGTGACGCCGGTTTCGAGGCGGTCGAGCTGCCGCTGGCCGACGGTGGCGAAGGGACGCTCGAGGTACTGCTCGCGGGCGGCGGGGAGCGGCGCACGGCGGTGGTGTCGGGGCCGTTGGGCGAAGCGGTCGAGGCCAAGTTCGGGTTGCTCGACGGCGAGCGGGTCGGGGTGGTCGAGATGGCGCGGGCGAGCGGCCTGACGCTGGTGGCGCCGGAGCGCCGCGATGCCTGGGCGGCGAGCACGCGGGGCAGCGGTGAGCTGATCGCGGCCGCGGCGGCAGCCGGCGCCGAACGGATCCTGGTGTCGGTCGGGGGATCGGCCACCACCGATGGCGGCGCGGGCGCACTCGCGGCCCTCGCCGATGCCAGCGCGCGGGTCCCACCGCTCACCGTCCTCTGCGATGTCGCCACCCCGTACGAGGACGCCGCGGTCGTCTTCGGTCCCCAGAAGGGCGCCGACCCGGCGACGGTCGAGAGGCTGACGGCGCGACTGGGCGAGTTCGCCTCCACCCTCCCCCGCGACCCGCGCGGCGTGCCGATGACCGGCTGCGCGGGCGGACTTTCGGGCGCACTCTGGGCGGCCCATGGCGCCGAGCTCGTCTCCGGCGCGGACTACGTCCTCGACCTGGTCGGCTTCGACCGCCTGCTGCGTGGCGCCGACCTGGCGATCACCGGAGAGGGCCGACTCGACGAGCAATCAGCGGCAGGCAAGGTCGTCGGTGTCGTCGCCGGCCGCTGCCGCGCCGCCGGCGTCCGGTGCGTGGCGGTGGTCGGGCAGTCGGCGCTGGGCGAAGCCGAGGCGCGGGCGCTCGGCATCGACCGGGTCATCGAGGCATCGAGCGCCGAGGAGCAGCGCGAGGCGGGAAGGGTTCTGGCGGGGTGATCGGCCGGGGGAAGGGACGCAAGGGGTTGCGGCGGGCACGGCCGTCTCGTCCACGACCCCCTGCACGCTTGTCTCGCATAGCGAGACAAGCGTGCAGGGGGCTGGCTGTGGCCGTGGCCGAGACGGCCGGG
>JAFDWD010000230.1 GCA_018268695.1 Actinomycetota bacterium | reverse complement strand
GGAGCAGTGCTGGGCAAACAGGACGGCACCGTTGTAATCGGGTTCGCTGGACTTGACGGCAAGGCCTTCTTCGCCGTAGCCGCAGGCAGAAATGCCGAGGGCGGCGGCGATCACCGCGACTATCAGGATCATCGTCTTCGGACGCACGCGGCGCGGATCATATTGTTTGGCGCCGATCCAGATCAGTCCGCCATGCCCAGACCCTCTCCAGACCACTTCCGATCCGCGATGTCAAGCCTTCCGACGGGGGTCACGATCGTGGCCACCAAAGGCGGCGAAGGGCCGGCGGGGGCCACCGCGAACGCCGTCTCCTCCCTTTCGATCGAACCGATGCTGATGCTCGCCTGCCTCGATCGGGGGTCCCGCACCCTGCTCGCGGTGCAGGCCGCGGACCGCTTCTCGGTCAGCGTCCTCCACGACGGCCAGGAGGGCGTCGCCCGCTCTTTCGCCACCAAGGCCCCGCCCGCGGAGAAGTGGGCGGGCGTCGCCTGGAGCGAGCGCGACGGCCTGCCGGCGATCGACGACGCCCTGCTCTGGGTCGCCTGCGACCTCCAGGACGTGATCGCGGCCGGCGATCACGTGATCCTCACCGGCGCCGTCACCGACCTGACGACCGCCACCGGCACCCCGCTGGTCTTCCACGGCGGGCAGTACCGGCCGCTGGCGCAGCCGTAGGACGCGCCCCGGGCGCTAGTCGAGCTTGAAGACCGGGTGGTCGGGGACGATCGCGAGGAGCTCGGCGTCGCTCGCGTCCGGGCCGACCCCGCCGAAGAACGCCCCGACCTCCCACTTCCACTTCTTCAGGTAGGCGCGCAGGAGCGGCACCGCCGCCTCGCCGGTGACCTCGGTCGCCTTGAAGTCCTCGATCCTCCGCCCCAGCTTCAGTCGACCGCCCCCCGCGACCCGCATGTTGCGGACCCACTGGGTGTTACCGCGCGGCGCGACCAGGTAGCGGGAGCCGTCGACCTCGAGCAGGTTGACCGGGGTCGAGCGCCACTGGCCCGATTTCCGACCTTTGACCTCGAGGACCCGTGAGCCTTTCACGCTGATCCCCATGGCCATCAGCCCGGCGACGGCGCGATTGAAGACGTTGCGGGTGAACCACCCGGGTTCCTGGAAGCCCGTGGCTGCCGGATCCGGCGGGGTGACGGCGGCGTTCATCGTCCCGATTGTCGCATGTGCGGCGGAGCGTTCGAAAGTCCTCCAAAACCCGCCACATTCCCGTGTAGGGTTGCCCGCGTCCTGAGAGGCGAACACCGATCGGTAAACCGGACCCGAGGAGGCGGCCATGCCAGGTAGAGGGGGGGACGAACGAACAGATCCGCGGCCGTCGCCGCGTAACAAGCGGGCCGAGATCATCGCCGTCGCGACCGAGTTCTTCGGCGACAACGGCTACGAAAACACCAAGTGGGCCGATGTCGCCACCGCCGTCGGGCTGGGGCCGACCGCCCTCTATCACTACTTCGAATCGAAGCAGCACTGCCTGTTCGAGATCCTGCTGGAAGCGGTCGACGACCCGTTGGCCGAGTTCGCGCGCCTGAACCAGGGCGACTTCGCCACCGCCCTCCCGGCCGTCGTCCGGGGGTGCTTCCAGCGCGACGACCGGGAGGTGCGCCGCGCCCGCGTCCTCGTCGCCGAGCAGGCCCTGGTGCGCCACCAGCGCTCGTCCCCGCGCGAGGAGGACGCCCGCCTGCGCGCCCACGCCCTGCTGAAGCGCTACGAAGCCGGCTGGCGGGATCTGCTCGCCGCCGGGATGGCGGCGGGGACGATCCCGGCGGTCGATGCCGATCTGCTGACCCGCGCCGTGATCGGCAGCTACAACAGCGTCTGGCAGTGGTATCGCCCGGAAGGGCGGCTGGAGCTCGAGGTGGTCGCCGACTTCTACGTGCCCCGGGTGCTGGCCCTGACCGGGCTGCCGGCATAGCCTGCACGGCGTGCTCGACCACGTCGCCCTCGAGGTTGCCGATCTGGCCCGCTCGCGGGCGTTCTACGAGATGACGCTCGCGCCGCTCGGCATCGAGGTCGTCTCCGAGCCGGTCCCCCACATGGTCGGGATCGGCAGCGAGGGCCGGCCCTGGTTCTGGCTGATGGGGCGCGGCCGGCCCGAGGCGCGCGGCGTCCACCTCGCCTTCGGGGCGAGCGACCGCGACGCCGTCGATGCCTTCCACGCCGCCGGCCTTGCCGCGGGCGGCACCGACAACGGCCTTCCCGGCCCCCGCCCGATCTACCACTCCTCCTACTACGCGGCTTTCGTGCTCGACCCCGACGGCAACAACGTCGAGGCCGTCTGCCACGCCCCGGTCGAGTAGGACGCGGGCGGCCCGG
>JAFDWD010000022.1 GCA_018268695.1 Actinomycetota bacterium | reverse complement strand
CGGGCAGGTGGCGTCGATCGTCCGCAGGCTGTGGGCGGCGGCGTTCTCGTGGACCGCCGGGGAGACGCCGTGGGCGGAGAAGACGACGATCGCGCCCTCGGGCACCTCGCTCTCGCGGTCGACGAAGATCGCGCCGCGCTTGGAGAGCTCCTCGACCACGTGTTTGTTGTGGACGATCTCTTTGCGGACGTAGACGGGGGCGCCGTGGACCTCGAGCGCGCGCTCGACCGTCTGGACGGCGCGATCGACTCCGGCACAGTACCCGCGCGGGGCGGCGAGCAGGACCCGTTTCGGGCCCGCGATTGCGGTGCTTGGCATGTTCCCAGGGTACCGATAGCCTGCTCTGGGATGAGCACGCAGGGACGCCACCTCGACCGATTGACGGCCGTCGACGCCTCGTTTCTGACGAACGAGAGCGCCTCCAGCCACATGCACGTGGGCGCGATCCTGATCTTCGAGGGGCCGCCGCCCCGCTACGTCGACCTGGTCGAGCACGTCCGCGGGCGCCTCGCACAGGTGCCGCGCTTCCGTCAGCGGCTCGTCGTGCCGCCGCTGGAGACCGGCCGGCCGCTCTGGGCCGACGACGTCAACTTCAATCTCAGCTACCACATCCGCCACACCGCGCTGCCCGAGCCGGGCGGCGAGGCGCAGCTGAAACGGCTGACCGGACGCGTCTTCTCCCAGCAACTGGATCGCTCGAAGCCCCTCTGGGAGCTGTGGCTGGTGCAGGGCCTGGAGCGCGACCGCTTCGCGATCCTGACCAAGACCCACCACGCGATGGTCGACGGGATCTCAGGCGTCGACATCGGGACGGTGCTGTTCGACCTCGAGCCGGTGCCGGAGCCTGCCGTGGTGGAAGACGACTGGGTGCCGCAGAAGTCTCCCTCGACCGCGGAGCTGGTCGGGCGCGGGCTCGGCGACGCGATCGGGCTGCCGATCAAGGTGGCGGAGAAGGCGATCGCGGCGGTCCGTCATCCGGAGAGCGCGGCGCGCAAGGCGGTCGAGGCGCTGGAGGCGCTGAGCGAGGTCGTCAGCCAGTTCGCCGACCCGGCCCCGGACGTGCCGCTGAACGTCGAGATCGGGCCACACCGACGGTATGTCTGGGCGCGCTCGGAGCTGGCGACGTTCAAGCGCATCAAGGACACCTTCGGCGGCACCGTCAACGACGTCGTCCTGGCGGTCGTCACCGGCTCGATCCGCAACTGGCTGCACAGCCGCGGCGTGCGGACCGAGGGACTGGAGCTGCGGGCGCTGGTGCCGGTGTCGATTCGCGCCGAGGACGAGCACGGCAACCTCGGCAACCGGATCACGCTGATGCGCGGCCCCCTCCCGGTCTACATCGAGGACCCGGTCCGCCGCCTCAACGTGATCAGCGAGGAGATGGCCGGGCTGAAGGAATCCAAACAGGCCCTGGGCGCGGAAATGATCTCCCGCTTCAACGACTTCGCCCCGCCGACCCTGCTCGCGCAGGCCTCGCGCCTCAACTTCTCAACCCGCCTCTTCAACCTCCTGGTGACCAACGTCCCCGGCCCGCAGATCCCCCTCTACGTCCTGGGACGCGAACTCGAAGAGGTCTTCCCGGTCGCCTTCCTCCCCCAGAACCACGCCCTGGCGATCGCGATCATGAGCTACAACGGAAAGATCGGCTTCGGCCTGCTCGCCGACTACGACTCGATGGAGGACATCAACATCCTCGGCGACGGGATCAACGAGGCGCTCGAGGAGCTGCTGGCGGCCGCCGGCGAATCCGCCGCCGCGGCCTAGCTACTCTCTGTGGATGGGCCTACTGCTCGTCCTGCTGTTCATCGTCGTCCCGATCGCCGAGCTCTACGTGATCATCCAGGTGGGTGGGTTGATCGGGGTCGGACCGACGCTCCTGCTCCTGCTGCTCGACGCGATCCTTGGCTCCTGGCTACTTAAACACCAGGGGCGCAGCGCTTGGCGGCGTTTCAACCAGGCGCTCGCGGAGAGGCGGATCCCGGGCAAGGAGGTGGCCGACGGCTTCCTCGTCATCCTCGGCGGCGCCCTGCTGATCGCCCCCGGCTTCATCACCGACATCTTCGGCATCCTCTTCTTGATCCCACCGACCCGGGCCGTCGCGCGCCGGATCCTCTTCCGCTTCACCGTCGGACGGGTGGCGGTGGTCGGCGTTCCCGTCGGGGCAGCGATGGGCGGCTTCGGCAGCCGCTCCGGCCCCAAGCGCTCCTACGACTACGACGTCGACGCCGAAGAGGTCCCCGAGGACGCCGACTTCGACCACCGCCTCCCGCCCGCCTCGGACGATTAGCCCGCGACCCAGGAGCGGGCCTCGGCCTCGTCCCCGGGATCGAAGAGGCGCACCTCGACCGGGATCACCTTCGCCAGGCTCGGGAAGAGCCGACGGATGAGGAAGTTGGCCTCGGCGACGACGCCGACGCGGCGCCAGTCCTTGCTGTGGCCGAGGTCGAGCTCGGGATCCTTGCGGGCCGCTTCGAAGCGAGATTTCAGCGAGCCGAGGTCGAACCCCCTCGCCCCCACCAACAGCAGCCTGACCTGGCCCTCGTTCGCGGCGTCCCTGAGCGCCGGCGCCAGTACCTCGGCGTAATCGGCGTCGGTCATCTCGCCGGTGACCCGGAACCCGATCGTCCCAGCGGGAATGTCGGTGAGCGGCTCGATCAAGTGGAAATCGGCGTGCTCAGAAACCGAGGGCGAACTTGGCGTCCTCGGACATCATTTCCGGAGACCAGGCGGGGTCGAAGACCATCTTCGGGTGGACCGCCGAGACGCCGG
>JAFDWD010000229.1 GCA_018268695.1 Actinomycetota bacterium | reverse complement strand
GGCGGGGGAAGATGACCTCGTCATCTTGGTCGGGAAACGGTTCCTTGCGGACGACACAGACTTCTTGCATGAACACAAAGCTACCGCCGGGTTCAAGCGGGCCCGATCGCCCGGCACATACCTGTCCGGTACCGAAAGTAACTTACCCACCCACGCGAAGGTGCATGGCCATGACGCTCGCGTTCGGCGTCGCGATATTGCTGTGCCTGTCGATGGTGGCGTCGCCCGCGTCGGCACATCGTCGCGACTACGACTGCTCCGACTTCGCGACCCAGGCCGAAGCCGAGGAAGATCTGCTGCCCGGCGACCCGTACAACCTGGATGCCGACGGCGACGGAATCGCCTGCGAGGACAACCCGTGTCCCTGTTCGTACACGGGCGGCGCGGGCGGTCGTGGTGGTGCGAGGGAGAGCACGACGAAGCCCGCTCCGCCCCCGAAGCCACCGAAGCTGAACAAGGCCGTCGCGCGAGCGGCGGCTTGGGCCAAGGCCCGCTCCTTCAACCGCGGCAACCGACTGATCAGCCGCGTCAGCTTCCAGGGCTGCCGCCGGAGGTCCCGTTACAAGCTGCGCTGCGAATTTCGCGGACTCGGGGAAACCAGCTCCTCGCGTGAGAAATGCGCGATGACCGTGATCGTCAAGGGCAAAGGCAGTCACGCGAAGGCGAAGTTGAAGGCCTACTGCAAGTCGGAACGCGTTCTCTACCTCACCTTCCGCCGAGCGATCCCGGCGCTCAGGGTCGCAGGGGAAGAAGCGTCACATCGGGGCGTGGTCTTCCTGGAAACCGAACGAATCAGCGACATCGAAATCGGCGCGGTGCTCGAATGGAGGACACCGACGAAGAAGGGCAGCGACGAATGCGTGGCCCGTTTCGCCGCTCGCCTCAACAGGCTCGACGAAGTCGTCGTCCACCACGGCCCGCCGGGCTGCGCCCCCGAGTTGACGGGCTGAAGGGTCCACTGCGGCCGGACATTCGGACCGTCGACATGGTGGCTATCGGCTTTTGCGGGGACGCCAGGACGAAGTACGCGGACTGAGCGGCGGCGCTCTCGTGCAGTTGCGGCCGTCCGAGATTGTGATCCTAGGCGCGAGTGCGTCTTTCGCCGAGGGTTCGTGCGTTAG
>JAFDWD010000228.1 GCA_018268695.1 Actinomycetota bacterium | reverse complement strand
GGGTGTGGACCCAGTGCTGTCCGTAGTCGTTCAGCTCCCAACCGCGATGGGCGAGCCCCTCCATCCCGTTGTTGTGGCAGTAGAGGCCGGTGAGCAGACTGGCGCGGCTACCGGAGCAGGTCGGCGCGTTGCAGAAGGCCTCGCGGAAGAGGACCCCCTGGTCGGCCAGCATCTGGATGTTCGGGGTCGGGACCTGGAACCCGTAGGGCTGCACGACGCGACCGGTGTCGTGCGAGTGGATGTACAGGATGTTGGGCGTTTGGTCCTGGGGGATGATCGGTGAGAGATTGGGTACAGAGTCCAGACTTCGAGCGTAACAATCTCTCCGCCCGTTTGTTGATTAACTTAGTCGGCAATGAAGCCCGAGCGATCCTACATCGTCTGCGCGACGCCCCGAAGCGGCTCGACCCTCGTCTGCCACGCGCTGGGCGAAACCGGTGTCGCCGGGCGGCCGGAGGAGTACTTCGAGGCGCTCCGCCACTCCGGCAGGCCGCGGCGCCCGGAGGAGTACTTCCTCGGCGTCGAGGACCAGTCGATCCGCGATCACCTCGGCGAGCGCGGCGTCGGCGCCGAGCAGACCCCTCGCTCTCCGCTCTGGAGCCGCGCCGCCTACGACCGCTACCTCGAATGGACCTTCGAGGCGGGGACGACCCCCAACGGCGTCTTCGGCGCCAAGCTCATGTGGGGGTACTTCGGCGACTTCGTCAGCCTGGTCCGCAACATCCCCGCCTACCGCGACCTGCCGCTGGCCGAGCTCCTCCCCACCGTCTTCCCCGACCTCACCTTCGTCCGCGTCGTCCGCGCCAACAAGGTGCGCCAGGCGGTCTCCCTGTGGAAGGCGGTGCAGACGGCGACCTGGCGTGAGGACCAGGCCTCCTCCAACGCGGCCTCGGTCGAGGACGACGGCACGCCGCCCTACCGCACCTTCATCGAGGAGCACCGGCCGCAGCTGCGCTTCCACTACCGGGCGATCGACCACCTCCTCCAGCAGCTGATCGTCGAGGAGGCCTCCTGGGACGCCTTCTTCGAGCACGCCG
>JAFDWD010000227.1 GCA_018268695.1 Actinomycetota bacterium | reverse complement strand
TATCCGGACGTAGGGACGACCGCGGTCCGGTGGGCGGACGTAAGGTCAACCGCGCCCGGTTCGCCGACGCGGATCGGTGCGTCTCCCGTGACCCTCCCGTGCGCCAGGCGTGACGAACCCGCGGCGCACGCCCCGGAGGCTCCCCGACCCTCCCCCGAAGACCCGGCCGTCTCGGCCACGGCCACAGCCGGCCAGGGCCGTGGCCGAGACGGCCGTGTTTGCCGCCGGCCCTTGCGTCCCTTACCCGGGCGCCCCTGAAATCGACGGTCTAGTCCTCTTCGCGGGTCGGGTGGATGCCCGTCGCCGCGAAGATCGTGATGCCGATGACGGCGGAGACGACCGAGCCGCCGAGGATGCCGAGCTTGGCGGCGCCGATCAGGAGGGGGTCTTCGTAGGCGAGGGGGGTGATGAAGAGGGAGACGGTGAAGCCGATGCCGCCGAGGGCCGCGGCGCCGAGGAGGCCGCTCAGGTCGACGCCCGCGGGCAGGGCGCCGAGGCGTAGCTTCAGGGCGGCGATCGTCGACCCCGCGATGCCGACGAACTTGCCGACCACGAGGCCGAGGGCGACCGCCAGGGCGATCCGCCGTCCCTCCGCGTCGGAGAGCTCGCCGCCGCCCAGCTTCACGCCGGCGTTGGCGAGCGCGAAGAGGGGCAGGATCGCGTAGTTGACCCAGGGGTGGAGGCGGTGTTCGAGCTCCCCGAGGACGTCGCGACCGCCGACCGGCGTCGCCGGGCAGATCAGGGCGAGCGCCACCCCCGCCAGCGTCGCGTGGATGCCCGACTCCAGGGTCGCCACCCAGACGAAGACGCCGATCGGGACGAAAAGGAGGATGCGTCGCGCCCCGAGTGCCCTCATCGCCACCGCGCCCAGCAGTCCCACCACCGCCAGGGCCAGCCAGCCGAGGCTCAGGTGGTCGGTGTAGGCGACGGCGATGACGAGGATCGCACCGACGTCGTCGACCACCGCGATCGTCACCAGGAAGAGCTTCACGCCGACCCCGACCCGATCCCCGAGCAGCGCCAGGACGCCGATCGCGAAGGCGGCGTCGGTCGCCATCGGGATCCCCCAGCCGGCCGCGTTCTGGCCGCCGCTGACGACGAGGAAGATCGCGATCGGGGTGACGACCCCGCCGAGCGCCGCGATGATCGGCAGCGCCGCCCGTTTGGGATGGCGCAGCTCCCCGGTCACCAGCTCCCGCTTGATCTCCAGTGAGATCAGGAAGAAGAAGAACGTCATCAGGCCGTCGTTGACCCAGTGGGCGAGGCTCTCGTCGATCGAGGCTGAGCCGATCCCGATGTCGATGTGCTGGCTCCAGAAGGTGGCGTAGCCGCCCGCGTCGATCACGTTCACCCAGAGCAGGGCGACGACGGAGCCGAGCAGCAGCGCCAGGCCGCCGCCCGCTTCGGCGCGGAGGAAGTCAGTCCGCAGCAGGTCGCGCATCGGCGTAGCCGGGCAGGAGGTAGGCCTCCTCGAAGCCGGCGCGGAGGATGTTGCCGTAGCTGGGCGACGGTCGGCCGGGGACACGGGCGCCGGTCTCGACGAAGAGGGTGCGGACGCCGGCCGCCGCCGCGTCCTCGATCCGCCGCCCGAGCAGCGCGAGCTGGCAGCCGCGCCGGCGGCCGCCCTCGAGCGTCGCCGCGACCCCCAGCTCGGCGACCTCGCCGTCGAGGAGCATCGCCGCGCACGCCTGCGGTGCGCCGTCGATCAGCGCCAGGTAGCAGCGCCAGTCGGGCAGGGTGGGGAGGGGGGCGAAGAGGGAGGCCACCCAGGCGGGGAGGCCGAAGCCGAGCGCGGCAATCTGACCGAACGGCGCGTCCTCGTCGGAGCCGTCGACCTCGACGATCTCGACCTCCTCGGAGACCTTGAACCGCGCCGGGTGGGCGTCGCGGACGAAGCGCATCCAGTCGTGTTCGCGCGTGTAGCCGGCGC
Source organism: Actinomycetota bacterium (assembly GCA_018268695.1). The sequence goes on along the minus strand of JAFDWD010000227.1, from coordinate 545 downwards.
GATCGAGCGCCCGCTCGGCGGCAGCGGCGCCAGGGAGGTTCGGATCGAGGAGGGCGAATCCGCGCACGCCCTGGTCCCGCACCCACTCGATCGCCTCCTCCACGAAGCCCTCCGCGGCGGCGTCGGCACCGGCCGCGCCGAGGATCAGGTTGAGGAAGCGCTGCTCGGCCGCGGCCGCCGTCACCGTCGCCTGCACCGGGCCGAACTCCACCCGCCGCACGCCTTTGGCGACGCCGACCGCCGTCGGGACCGCGTCCCAGATCTCCCGCCAGAAGCGTGCCTCGGTCCGCTCCAGCGCCGCCGGATCGAACTCCGTCCCCCCGTTGGTCGTACGCGGCATCCCCTGCACCCTATGGGCCGCGGATTGGGCGCTGTAGCCTGCGAAGCGTGAGCGTCACCACCGCCAGCGCCAAGGACGACCCGGCCTCCGACCGCGTCCGCACCGATCAGGTCATCGTCCTCTTCGGCGCGACCGGCGATCTCGCCAAGCGCAAGCTCCTGCCGGGCATGTTCCATCTCTCGCAGACGGGGCTGATGCCGGAGGG
>JAFDWD010000226.1 GCA_018268695.1 Actinomycetota bacterium | reverse complement strand
TGGATCAGGTCGGCGACGTGCTCGACCGGGAAGATCTTGGCGACGATCTCGAGGAATCTGGGGAGTTCGGAGATGGGGATCCAGATGCCCGAGATGAAGAAGAGCGGAAAGGTGATCAGCTGGATCATCGGCTGGGCGGAGTCGGCCGAATCGGCGAAGGTGCTGAGCGCGTAGCCGAGCCCGCAGAAGGCAAAGGCGCCGCCGAGCACGCCGAGCACCAGGGCGGGGACCCCGTTCGAGGGGATGTGGACGCCGAAGGCGACCGCACCGACGATGAGGAGGAGCGCCACGGTCCCGATCGCCATCAGGACCACCGTCAGGGACTGGCTGGCGATCAGTGCCCAGGCGGGCATCGGCGTCGCCCGGCGCCGCTTCAGGATCCCCAGCTCGCGCTGCTGGACGACCGTGGCGACGAGCATCGCCAGCGTCGTCAGGGTCAGCGCGAAGACGATGACGCTCGGCACGAAGAACTGGCGGTAGTCGATCTTCACCCCGTTGACCGTGGTTTCGCCGCCGTGGAAGACGCCGGCCAGGAGCGCCAGCAGGATCAGCGGGATGACCAGCGTGAACATCCGCGCGCGCTTGTTGCGCATGTAGGCACGGAGTTGGAAGCGGGTGACGTGCAGGACCAGGTCCATCTCAGCTTGCCTCCTCGACGGCGACGCCCGCCGCTTCGGCGGTCAGTCGCAGGTAGACGTCCTCCAGGGTGGGACGGCGGACCTCGAGCTCGGAGATCTCGATCCCGCGGCCGTCGGCCCAGGAGCCGAGCCGACCGAGGTCGGCGAGCGGCGCGGCGCTGTGCAGTTCGATCCGCCCGTCGCGCCGCTCGGGCTGCATCAGCGCGATCAGGTCGGAGGGCAGCTCGCCCTTCCCCACCCCCTGCGGCAGCAGGAAGATGATCTCCGAGGCGGCGAGATCACGGTGGCCGATCGTCGCCGGCGTCCCCTCGTCGATGATCCGCCCGCCCGCGATCACCGCGATCCGGTCGGCGAGCCGCTCTGCCTCCTCCATGTAGTGGGTGGTGAGGAAGATCGTCTTGCCGAGGTCGCGAAGGCCGTCGAGCATCTTCCAGGCGTCGCGCCGCGCCGCCGGGTCGAAGCCGGTGGTCGGCTCGTCGAGGAAGATCAGCTACGGGTCGCCGATCAGCGCCAGGGCGACGTCGAGCCGCCGCCGCTGGCCGCCGGACACCTCGCCGGAGTTCTTCGCGGCCGCCTCGTCGTCGAGCCCGACCAGCGCCAGGGTCTCGTCGACGTCGCGCGGGCGCCGGTAGAGGCCGGCGTAGAGCTCCATGCACTCGCGCACGGTCAGCTCGAGCTCCCCGGCGGACTCCTGCATCACGATCCCGACACGCTGGCGCCAGTCCGACCCGGCGTGCGCGGGATCGACGCCGAGGACCTCGACCTCCCCCGCGTCCCGGCCCCCGAATCCCTCGAGGATCTCGATCGTCGTCGTCTTCCCGGCGCCGTTGGGGCCGAGGAAGGCGAAGATCTCTCCGTGGCCGACCTCGAGGTCGACCCCTGCGACGGCTTGGACGTCCCCGAAGGAGCGCCGCAGCCCGTGAACGCGTATCGCCGTATCCATGACGGGGAAGCTACGGCGGGGCGGGCCCGACCGCATCGGCTCGGGCGCCGAACTTGCCCCTCAACCCGTGGGTGGAGAGGCCTCGCCCGCGCTCAACCCCGGCGCCCATGACAAGCCGGAGGCGGCCTCCTAACCTGTGTGCATGCAGGTCTTCCGCCCGAACGACCAGCCGGACCGCCCGCAGGGGATCATGTTCCTGCGCGAGAGGCTCCGCAAAGAGGGCAAGCCGGATACGCGGATGCGGATCTGGCCGGTCGTCTCGATGGTGCTGATCCTGATCTCGGGCCTGATCGGCACGCCCACCCCGGCGCTCTGGGGCGAAGGCCTGGTGACCCTCCTCGGCGGCGGCACGCTGGCGATCCTGATCGCGATCGAGCTGATCTACGACCCGCAGGACGACCGCGCCGAGTTCGCCTTCGTCCTGCTGCTCGGCCTCGCCTCGATCGCGCTGATGTCGGTGCAGCCGTCCGGCACCGCGGTGCTCGGCACCTACGCCGCCGTCGCCTCGGCCGTCATCCGGCTGCCGAAACGCCTGGCGCTCGCCGCGATCATCCCGATCATCGCGATCGTCGACATCGGCATCCTCGCCACGGCGCACGAACGCTTCCTGGTCTTCGCCTGGACCAACATCGCCTACGTCTTCATGTTCGTGATCGGGCACCTGCTGCGACTCTCGGAGAACCACCAGATCCAGGCGCGGGAACTACTCGAGGAGGAGGAACGCACGCGACTGGCGCGCAACGAGGCGGCCGCGCTCGACGAGCGCGGCCGGATCGCGCGCGAGCTGCACGACGTCCTCGCCCATTCGCTCTCGGCGCTCTCGGTGGAGCTCGAGGGCGCGCGCCTGCTGGCCCTCGACCGCGACGTCGACTCCGACGTGATCGCGGCGATCGGCCGCGCCCACCGTCACGCCGCCTCCGGGCTCGACGAGGCGCGGGCGGCGATCCAGGCGCTGCGTGGCGATTCGGTCCCCGGCCCGGACAAGCTCGAGGACCTGATCGAGGAAATGCGTGCCCACGGGATCGAGTGCACCCTGGAGATCGGTGGCAAGCCGCGTCGGCTGCCCTCGGAAGCGGCCTTGGCCGTCTTTCGCACCGCCCAGGAGGCGCTGACGAACGTGCGCAAGCACGCCGAAGAGGCCGAGCTGGTGTCGATCCGCCTCGACTACGACCCCGACGGCGTGCAGCTGATCGTCGCCGACCACGATGGCGACGGGGCCGAGCCGCGGGTGCCGCAACCGGCGGCGCTGGCGGGCACCGGTTCCGGTTACGGGGTCAGCGGGATGCGCGAGCGGGCCGAGCTGATCGGCGGCCGCCTCCTCGCCGGGCCGACCGAGGACGGCTTCCGGGTCGAGCTCTGGGTGCCGGCGTGAGCGAGCCCGGCGGCGCCGGCGACGCGCGCCCGCTGCGGGTGGTCGTCGCCGACGATCAGCGCGTCGTCCGCGAGGGGCTGACGCTGATGCTGGGACTGATCGAAGGCATCGAGCCGGTGGGGGCCGCCGCCGACGGCGAGGAGGCGCTGGCGATGGTCGCCGCCGAGCGCCCCGACGTCGTCCTCATGGACCTGCGGATGCCCCGCCTCGACGGCATCGAGGCGACGCGACGCCTCGCCCGGACCCATCCCGAGGTCGGCGTCGTCGCCCTCACCACCTACGCCGACGACGAGACCGTCGTCGGCGCCCTGCAGGCCGGTGCCCGCGGCTACCTCACCAAGGACGCCGGCGCCGAGCAGATCCGGAGCGCGGTCGAGCGGGTCGCGGCGGGCGAGGCGGCGATCGACCCGGCCGTCCAGCGCCAGCTCCTGACCGCGGTCCAGCAGGGCGAGGTCCCGCTTTGTCCCGAGGACGAGGAGCTGCCCGACGGGTTGACGCCGCGCGAGGCCGAGGTCCTGGAGCTGATCGCCGCGTGCCTCTCCAACGGTGAGATCGCCGGGCGCCTGGTGGTCAGCAACGCCACCGTGAAGAGCCACGTGAACCACCTCTTCGCCAAGATCGGGGCCCGCGACCGCGCCCAGGCGGTCGCCTACGCCTACCAGCACGAACTGGTCGCGCCGCGGGAGGACTAGAGCCAGACGTGCTCGAAGGCCCCGGCCCTCAGCAGTCCCATCGAGTGGCGAGGAGCGCGGCGGCGCTCCGTCGGGCTGCCGGGGTTGAAGATTTGGAAGCCGTCCTCTTCTTCGTGGAGCGGCAGGTGGCT
>JAFDWD010000225.1 GCA_018268695.1 Actinomycetota bacterium | reverse complement strand
GACGCTGAGCGTTGGCGGCACGTCCGGGTCGGGATAGGGCCGCTGCGCAACCGCTTGAGCGAGGGTTGGCGGGCGGCGAGCGCCTGCGTCGCGTTCGCGCGCCGGATCGGCGGCCCGGCGGGGATCACCGACTACGACGAGCTCGGGCCCCTGCGCTTCGTCCTCGACGCGCCCGATCCCCGTCACGCCGTGTCCCTCGCCGGCGAGGCGCTCGATCGACTCGCGGCCGACGACCGCGCCGGGCGCACGGAACTGTCGGTGACCTTGCGCGCCTACCTGGAGGCGGGCGGTCATCAGCGCGCGGCGGCCGACCGGTGCCACATCGCGACCTCGACGCTGAAGTATCGGCTGGCGAAGATCCGCGATCTCCTCGGACGCAACCCGGCCGAGCCGGAGGTCCAGTTCGAGCTGATGCTCGCGTTCAAGCTGCGCGATCTGCTGGCCGCCACCGACGCTCCGGCCGATCCGGCCGACTGAGCATCGGTCGATTCGTCGTTCCGGGCCGAGCGGGGCCGGGAGGGCGCGGGATAGACATGGAGACCCCCGCGACGGGCGCGGAGGGCTACGAGAGGAGATGGCCGATGATCGGTCCTGAGGACGACCTGCGACACGAGATCTCCGGCGCCGCCGGACGGGAGAGCCTGTGGTTCAACGTCTCGCTGGAGGACGAGGGGCTGGCGGTCCTCGCCTACACCTGGGTCGGCGTCGACGGGCAGGCGGGCAGCCTCCTCACCGTCGTCGACAGCGATGACCGGGCGGTCGTCCAGGCGAGCGCCGCCGACGTCGACGCGACCGGCATGGACTTCGACGCCTGGCAGGTCGGCGATCTACGCGTGCGCACGCGCGAGCCGCTGCAGGTCGCCGAACTGAGCTTCTCCTCGGCCGACGCCGAGCTCGACCTCACGTACACCGGGATGCACGACGCCTTCGCCTACGGCGACCACCCTGACGGCTGCCCGCAGTACGTCGCCAAGGAACGCTTCGAGCAGAGCTGTCGGGTGCGGGGCAGCCTCACCCTCGGCGACCGCGAGATCGCGGTCGACACCCGCGGCCATCGCGACCACTCCTGGGGGACGCGCGAATGGAACGCCTACCACCACTGGAAGTGGATGAACGCGCAGACCGACGAGGTGCAGACGAACCTCTTCCACTGCCTCGCCTACGGGCGGTCGCTGGTGAACGGCTACGTCGCCCGCGGCGGCACCGAGATCTCGCCGATCGTCGCGATCGACGGGCTCGAGATGACGCACGACGACGATTGGTCGCACCGGCACGTGGAGGTGGCGATCCACACCGCGGACGGGCGCACCCTGGCGCTCGATGCCGACCGCTACGCGCGCTTCTCCTTCCCGGCCGGCGAGAGCATCGTGCTCGACGAGGTCGCCTGCACGGGAACGCTGGACGGCGAGCCGGCGAGCATGCACGTCGAGATGGGCTGGGACAGGACCTATGCAGCGCGGCAGCAGAGCCGGCTGCGCGGCGCCGCCGTCGGCGGCCGAGAGGAAGGGTGATGAGGATGGCGTCCGACGCCTTCGAGGTGGTGGGGAAGGGGCTCAACGTGTTCGAGTCCGAGCTGGTCGTCGAGGGGCCGGTGCGCTGGCTCGACTCGCCCGCCGACGTGCTCGCGTTCGTCGGTGCCGGGGAGGCGCCGACCTCGATCGCGATCTCACGCGGCGGGACGACCACCTTCATGGCGCCCGCGCTGGCGTCGGGGGTGCTCGGCCTGATCACCCTGGCGGGGGCGCCGGAGAGTCATCTCGGCATCCTCGCCCGCGAGTTCAACATCCCCTGCGTGATGTCG
>JAFDWD010000224.1 GCA_018268695.1 Actinomycetota bacterium | reverse complement strand
GTTGCTCGGGATGACCCCCTCGGCCTTGTAGCCGATGTCGACCAGGACCTCGTCCTTGTCGATACGGACAACTTTGCCGTTGACGACGTCCCCCTCATCGAACGACACCATGGTCGCCGCGTAGTTAGGGACGATCTTGCCGTCTATGTTGAGCAGAAGCCCACCGCTTCCCTCTACGGGAATGGCGCTGGGCGCAGGGGTCAGGGTCTCGGTCGCAGCCATTGGGTTGGGCATTGTGGCAGAAACGAGACGCCGACCGAGCCCCGCCGATACCCTGCGGCGCGATGCCTACGCGAGCCACCAAACGCGGCGACGACCGCACTCCCCTCACCGGGACCCATGACGTGTTGATCTGCGGCGCCAGCTTCGCCGGACTGGCGGTGGCGCGGGAGCTCGCCGGGAGCGGCGCCGACGTGCTGATCGTCGACCGCTACGAGATCGGCGAGCGCCAGACCTCCGCCTGTGGGATCCCCACGGAGTGGCTGGAAAACCTCGACCTGATGGGTGCCGAGCGCCAGCGTTTCGACACCCTCGTGATCAATACGCCACACGGCAGCTCCCGCTACAAGCTCCCCTGGACCTTCTCCACCTTCGACTACCGCACCCTCTGCGGGCTGATGTGGGATCAGTGCGACGCCCGCTTCGAGACCGCCAAGGTCGAGGGCCTGGCGAGCGCGGCCACCAACGGCACCGACGCGATCGCGGTCGAGACCGACCGCGGCGTCGTCTCCGCCCCGCTCGTCGTCGACGCGCTGGGCTGGCGCCGCGTCCTCGCCGGCCCGGCCGGGTACCAGCCGCCCGACGCGCCGCTCTCGCGCGGCCTCGAGGTGCACCCCGACGGCGGCGCCGAGGACCTCGAGATCTGGATCGACCGCCGCTACGTCCCGGCCGGCTACGGCTGGAGCTTCCCGGCCGGCGAGGAGACCCGGATCGGCGTCGGCTCCTTCGATCCCAGGTTCCACGTGCGCAAGACGACCGAGCTGCTCGCCGAAGACCTCGATCGCGACCGCGTCCGTTATCAGGGCAACTGGATCCCCCACAAGCTGCGGGCGGCCACGGGGCGGGGGATCTTCTTCGCCGGCGACTCGGCCGGGCACTGCCTGCCGCTTACCGCCGAGGGCATCCGCACCGCGCTCTACTTCGGCATGGACCTGGGACGGGAGCTGCGCGCGGTCGTCGAGGGCCGCCAGACGCGCGAGCAGGCCGCCGCCAACTACGCGAAGTTCAGCGACTCCCACGAGTGGAAGTTCAAGTGGATGTTGCGGACGCAGAAGATCGTCCCCCGCGTCCCGCCCCGCATCCTCGGCCCGCTGATCCGCCTTTTCGGCACCAGGCGCTTCGTCGACTGGTCCTTCCGCCACTACCTGAACATCGCCCCGCCGGAGTTCGCCGAGGCGCCGCCGGAGCGGGCGAAGCGAGAGGCTTCGACCGCGGTTTGAACTTTCGCGGTCGCCTGTCGATATTCCCCGTGTGGGAACCGACGCGATGCCCCCGCCGCCGCCGAACGGGCTGCCCGCCCGCCTGATCCTCGGACCCGCGCTCCGGGCGCAGTCGGATCGACGCCTGGTCCGCCTCGTCCGCGAGGGGCACGAGAGCGCCTTCGAGGAGATCGTGCGGCGCTACCGACGGCCGCTCGACCGCTTCGCCGCCTCGATCGTCGGCGGCCACGCCGATGACGTGACCCAGGAATCCTTTCGCAAGGCACTGGTGGCGCTGCGAGGGGCGGAGACCGACGTCGATCTGCGCCCCTGGCTCTTCCGCATCGTCCGCAACACCGCGCTGACCGACCTGCGGGACCGGCCGCCGGCGGCCGCGCAGCTCGCCGAGGAGCTGGTCGCGGGCACCGGGCCGGCCGCGGCGGTCGCCGAGCAGCGTGCCGAGCTGAGGGACCTGACCGCCCGACTGCGGGAGCTTCCCGAGAACCAGCGGACGGCGCTGGTGATGCGCGAGCTGGAAGGCATGAGCCACGAGGAGATCGCGACGGCCATGGGGATCAGCGGCGGCGCCGCACGGCAGGCGATCGCGCGCGCCCGAGCCGCGGTCCGGGCCGGCTTCGGCGCGCTGGTCCCGCTGCCCTTGTTGCGCCTGCTCGCCACCGGTGACGGGACCGGGGCCGTGGCCGGCGCGACGGGCGGTGCCGCGGTCGCGGGCGGCGGGGCGATCGGGGCAGGGGCGCTGAAGGCCGCGGTGGCGACCCTGGTCGTGGCCGGCGCCGTCGGCGCGGGCGTCGCGATTCAGCACGGCGGGGGCGGCGGAACGTCCCCGAAAGACGCACCGGTCGCGACCTTGAGGTCGCCCTCGAAGGGAGCGGCCGCGGTAGGCCCCGCCCCCTCGACGGCGAGCGCCGAGAGCGACCGAAACGCGCGTCCGGCCGTCGAAGTCCACCGCGCCCACCGGTCCGGCGGAGCCGCATCCGAGCACCACATCACTCATCACCACCCAGGCAACGGCGGCCCCCGCCCCCTCGCCACCTCCCCGGCCGTGCAGATGGAAGCCGTATCGCCCGGCCAGCGAAACGACGGAGGCGGCGCCCCAGGGACCAGGAGCCACGCCGGAGGCCAAACCGGAGGCGGCGAGACCGGCGGTGGTGGCCCCCACCAGGGAGGCGACGGCGAAGGCTCCGGCCACGGCGGCGATGGATCCTCCTCTTCTTCTTCCGGCGAGGAAACTCGTCAGGGCGCGGATGGCGGCGGAGGCGGCGCGGAATCCGGCTCGTCACGCTCCGGCGGTGGCGACGGCGGTTCCGGCGACGGGATCGAGACCGAGCACGAAACCGCCACCGGCGAGTCGGGTGGCTCGGACGACCCGACGCCCACGCTTCTGTCCGGCGATTCCGAAAGCGCGGACGAAGGCGCCGGCACGTCGTCGACGCCGGACGCGGAACCCCAACCCTCCTCACCGACTCCCGAATCCGGCGGCAGCGGCGGCGACGGCACCACCGAATCCACCGACGGCTCCGGGTCCTCGTGAACGCCTGAATTCATCCGTGATCTTCCCGTCCGGCTCGAGTTGTGATCCCGACGTCCCACAAACATCGAGAGGAAAGGGAGCTGTCCATATGAAAACCCCACACCTGCAAGCGAGGCGGATCAGCGGCCTGCTGGCGCTGGCGATCGGCGTCGCCGCGCTGCTGGCGCTGCCGGGCATCGCCGTGGCGAAGCACCATCACCGCGATCACCCCCACGGCCGCCACCATGCCCGCGCCTCACAGGCTCATCTGACCTCGGTGGAAGAAACGAGCACGATCACGTCCTTCGATCCGACGACCGGGAAGCTGACCATCGCCCTGAAAGGTGGCGAATCGATCACCGGCCTCGTCACCGAAGAAACGGAGATCAAGTGCGAAGGCAACGCCCAGAGCCTCGACAACGGCAACCAGCAGGGCGACGACGACGGTGAAACTTCGGGCGGCCACGACGAAGGCTCAGAGGACGGCTCAGGCGAAGGCTCAGAGGACGGCCAGGGTGAACCGGGCGACGGCGCCGGCGGTGACCAAGGCGACGACGGCTGGGATTCCGGGCAGCTTCCCGAAGAACCCCCGACGACCGGCGAAGGCGGGAGCTGCACGACCGCCGCTCTGACCCCGGGGTCGATCGTCGGCGGTGCCGAGCTGCGCCTCGAAGGCGGCGCCGCGGTCTTCCGGGAGATCGAGCTCGGCTTCCACTCCTAGGGAGTGAGCGAGCGAGGCCCGGCGTCGGTTCCTACTTGGCGTTCAGCCAGTCGGTGCCGACGCCGGCCTCGACCTCGAGCGGCGGATCGAGCTCGTAGGCCTGGGTCATCTCCCGGCGGACGAGCTCGAGCGCCGCGTCCATCTCCTCCGGCGGGCCCTCGAAGAGGAGCTCGTCGTGGATCTGCAGGACCAGGCGGGTCGCCATCTCCTCCTCGCGCAGGCGCGCCCAGCAGCGGACCATCGCGACCTTGATGATGTCGGCGGCGGTGCCCTGGATCACGGTGTTGACGGCAAGGCGCTCACCGAGACGGCGGGTGTTCGGGGTGCCCGAGCGCAGCTCGGGGATCGGCCGGCGGCGCCCCATCCAGGTCGTCACGAAGCCTTCGTCCTGGTCACGTTCGACCACCTCCTCGCGGAAGGCTCGCCCCGCCGGGGAGCGCTCCAGGTACCGGGCGCCGAATTCCTCGGCCTCCTTGCGCGGGATGTTT
>JAFDWD010000223.1 GCA_018268695.1 Actinomycetota bacterium | reverse complement strand
TACCGGACCAACGCGATGAGCCGCGTGCTGGAGGAGACGCTCGAACGCTTCAACGTCAACTACCAGGTGATCGGCGGGACGAAGTTCTACGACCGCAAGGAGATCAAAGACGCCTTTGCCTACCTCGGGTTCCTCGCCAACCCGGCCGACCTGGTCGCCTTCGGGCGGATCGTCAACGAGCCGAAACGGGGGATCGGCGACACCACCCAGGGACGGCTGCTCGCCTACGCGAACACCGCCGGGCTGACGATCTGGGAGGTGATCGAACGGGTCGAGGATGTGCCCGGGGTGAGCGCCGCGGCGATCAAGTCGGTCGGCCGCTTCTTCGAGACGATGGACGCCCTGCGCGATCACGTCGAGGACTCCTCGATGCACTCGCTGCTGGAGCGGGTGCTGAACGAGTCGGGCTACATGGAAGCGCTGAACGCCGAGCGGACCGTGGAAGCCGAAGGGCGGATCGAGAATCTCGAGGCGCTGCTCGAGGGCGCTGCCGAGTTCGATCGCGAGCGGGAGATCGAGGGCGAGAGCGACATCACCGCCTTGGAGGAGTACCTGCAGACGAACATGCTGCGCTCCGAGCAGGACGCGCTGGAGGGCGAGGAGGCGGAGAAAGTCACGCTGATGACCCTCCACAACGCGAAGGGCCTCGAGTACGACACGGTGTTCGTGATCGGCATGGAGGACGGCGCGTTCCCGCACATGCGCTCGCTGGAGGAAGGCGGGGAAGAAGAGGAGCGGCGTCTCTGTTACGTCGGCATCACCCGTGCCGAACGGCGCCTCTACCTGACCTGGGCACGCGAACGACAGCTCTTCGGCCGCTCCGAGCGTAACCTGCCGTCGCGTTTCATCGACGAGATCCCGGTCGAGCTGACCGAGCGGAGCTCGACCGCGGCGAGCAGCGGCATGACCTGGGGCTCGACCCAGTACGGGGGCGGCTCGCGCGGCGGGTTCGCCGATAACGGCTTCGGCGGGGGCGGTGACGCCTTCGACCCGGTGCAGCCGCTCGACCCCGGGCCGGCGCTGGAGATGCGGACCGGAGACGATGTGGTCCACGCTTCGTTCGGCGACGGTGTCGTGACCGGGACCGAGCCGGGCGGAGTTCTCGTGGTGAGGTTCGACGACGGTAAGGAGCGCAAGCTGATGGCCGATTACGCACCGATCAGGAAGAAGTAGATGGCGGCACGGGTGATCGACGGCAAAGCCGTCGCCGGGGCGGTCAAAGAGCGGGTGAAGGTCGACCTCGCGGCGTTCGAGGAGGAGTTCGGGCGCGCGCCGGGCCTGGCGACGGTGCTGGTCGGTGAGGACCCCGCCTCCGAGGTCTACGTCGGGATGAAGGTGCGGGCCTGCGCGGAGGTCGGCATCCGCTCGATCCACCAGCAGCCCGACGCCGCGATCCGCCAGGAGGAGCTGGAGGCGCTGGTCGAGGAGCTGAACGCCGACGACGCGGTCGACGGGATCCTCGTCCAGATGCCGCTCCCGGGCCATCTCGACTCCGACCGGATCGTGGCGCTGATCGACCCGGCCAAGGACGTCGACGGCCTGACGCCGGTCAACGCCGGTCTGCTCGCCCACGGCACCCCGGGACTGACCCCGTGCACGCCCGCCGGGGTGATGGAGCTGCTCGAGCACGAGGGAGTCGAGGTCGAAGGCGCCCACGCGGTCGTGATCGGCCGCTCGAAGCTGGTCGGCGTCCCCGTCGCGCGCCTCCTGCTGATGGCGAACGCGACGGTGACCACCGCGCATTCGCGCACCCGCGACCTCGACGCGGTCTGCGCCCAGGCCGACATCCTCGTCGCCGCCGTCGGCGTCCCACGCCTGCTCGGCAAGGAGGCGATCAAGCCCGGGGCGGTGGTGATCGACGTCGGCGTCAACCGGCTCGAGGACGGGCTGGTCGGCGACGTCGACTTCGAGGCGGCGGCTGAGGTCGCCTCGGCGATCACGCCGGTCCCCGGCGGCGTCGGCCCGATGACGATCGCGATGCTGCTCCACAACACGTTGCTCGCGGGTCGAACCCGCATGGCAGGCCGATGAGCCCGGACGCCGCCGCGAAAAAAGCTCCGCGGAGGCGTCCCCCGAAACGCAGTCCCACGAAACGCCGGCCGAAGCTCCGCGCCGGCGAAGGGATCGCCCTCGTCGCCGCGATCCTGCTCTTCATCCTCATGTTCTTCGACTGGTACGGCGCCAAGGCGACGACCAGCGCCGAATCGCTCGGCGGGATCGTCGCCGGCTCGGGCGGCGGCAGCGCCTGGGACACCCTCGAAGTGATCCCGCTCTTCCTGATGCTGGCGATCGTCGTCACCGTCGGCGCCGCGATCCTCCGCCTCTCGGGCTCCGATTGGAAGCCCGCGATCCCGCCCGCTGCCGCGATCTGCGTCCTTGGCATCCTCACCTCCGTCCTGATCCTGGTCCGGATCATCGACCCGCCCGGCCCCCTCGGCGCCCTCTCCGAACTCGCCTACGAATCGACCCTGAAGCCGGCGATCTTCCTCGCCCTCGCCGCCGCCCTCGGCATCGCCTACGGCGGCTGGCGTGCGATGAGCGAGGAGGGCACCTCGTTCGCCTCGATCGGCAAGAACCTGGAGTCCCCGAAACGCCACGCCTAAGATCGGCGGCGTGAATTCGCGGGGCGGGGAGGCTCTCAGGCGACTCGGGCGGGGCGGCGCGACGCTGCTCCTAGCCGGGACGCTCCTTGCCGTCTTCACCCTCTTCCAGTGGTACGGGAGCCCGCACTCGGGCCCGAACACCCTGCTGATCGACTTCTGGTCCTACGGGGGCGGGACCGCCTGGCAGACGCTCGCGTTCGTCCCGCTTCTGGCGGTGCTGGCGGCGAGCGTCGTGGCGCTCGCGGTCTCGCTGCTGCGCCTCGCCGGCTCTCGGTGGAGTCCCGGGATCCCGCTCGGCGCTTTGGTCTCCCTCCTCGGCCTGCTCGCGGCGATCGCGATCGTGCTCGCGATCGGGTCGCCGCCCGAAACCCAGACGATCGAAGACGTGCGGATCGGAAGAGTTCCGATGGAACAGAGCGTCGAGGCGGGCGTCTACCTCGCTCTGGCCGCGTCCCTCGGCGTCGTCGTCGGCGGCTGGCTGACCTGGCGCGGCGAAGGAACCTAGAATCGTCGGCGTGATCGATCGCGAGCAGGTACTTCACGTCGCCCGGCTGTCCCGGCTGCGGCTCGACGACGCCGAAGTCGAGACGATGGCGGGGGAGCTTTCGGGCATCCTCGGGCACGTCGACCGGATCCGCAGCCTGGATCTGGACGGGGTCGAGCCGACCTCGCACGTGGTCGAGCTGGAGAACGTGCTGCGGGCCGACACGCCTTGGCAGAGCATGCCTTCGCAGGTGGCGCTCGCCAGTGCTCCGGAGCCGTTCGAAGGCGCCTTCCGCGTCCCTTCGCCGCAGGCCGACGCCGACTGATGGCCGACCTGCTCGACCTGACCGTCGCCGAGGCGGCGGCGAAGATCGCCGCGGGCGAGATCTCCGGTGAGGAGTACGGGGCCGCCTGGCGCGCCGCCGCAGCCGGCGACGAGCTGAACGCCTACCTCTGGCGGGCCGAGCACGCCGATTCGCTCGAACCCGACTGGAACGGGGACGGCGAGAGCGCCCCGGCCGGCGAGGGCGACGCGACGCCCTACGGCTCGAATGCCCCGGCCCCGGCCGTGTCGGGCCCGCTGGCCGGCGTCCCGATCGCGATCAAGGACATCTTCACCACGCAGGGCATCCCGACCACGGCCGGCTCGAAGATCCTCGAGGGCTACCGGCCGCCCTACACGGCAACCGCCGTGCGCAAGCTGACCGCCGCGGGCGCGCACGTCCTCGGCAAGACCAACATGGACGAGTTCGCGATGGGCTCCTCCAACGAGAACTCCGCCTACGGGCCGGTGCTGAATCCCTGGGACCGCGGGCGCGTCCCCGGCGGCTCCTCGGGGGGCTCGGCGGCGGCGGTCGCGGGCGGGCTCGCCCCGGCGGCGCTCGGCACCGACACCGGCGGCTCGATCCGCCAACCCGCCTCGCTCTGCGGCATCGTCGGCCTGAAGCCGACCTACGGGGCGATCTCGCGCTTCGGGATGATCGCCTTCGCCTCCTCGCTCGACCAGTG
>JAFDWD010000222.1 GCA_018268695.1 Actinomycetota bacterium | reverse complement strand
GGGGTCCGCCGATCGCCGCAGCTTCCTGTGCCGCCTCGGCCTCCTCCTCCTCGACGAAGGACTCGTCGCGCTCCTCGGGTGCTGCGGTCACGAAATGGCTCCAGTCTCCGAGGCGTGCTCGGTCGAGTTGTCGCCGGCCTGGCCGGCGGGGGTGGTGGCGACGCTGGTCGGGCCCGCGGGAGCCACCGGCTCGAAGGGTTGATCGCCGCCGGAGCGGCCGATCAGCCAGCCGACGATCCCGCCGAGGCCGGCGCCGATCGCCAGCAGGGTGATTGAGCGGAACGGCTTGCGGGTGACCCTCGAGGCGGCGCCCATGGCAGTGTGCTTCGCGGTCGTCTTGACCGCCTTACGGGCAAGTTTGGTTGTGACTGACATGGCCTTAAGTTACCCGCGCCGCGGACGTCGATAAACCGCGAGCAAGGTAGGCGGCGTTCGCCGGGGCGAATCCCTCCCGGTCGTTGTTCAGGTAGACGAAGACCTCGCGCCGGCTCCGCCAGCCGCCGATCCGCCTGCGCCAGGCGTCAAGCTCGGCCTCCGAGTAGTTGCCCCGTCGCCCGTGCCTTCCGTAGTGCAGGCGCAGGTAGGCGAGCGGGCCGACCGGCTTCGGCTCGGGCAGCTCGCGGCGGGCGTCGTCGGGGATGACGAGCGAGGCTTCGTGGCGCTCGAGGATCCGGTGGACCGGCGCGGTGAACCAGCTCGGGTGGCGGAACTCGAAGCAGTGCCGGGCGGGCGGCAGGGCGGCGAGGAACTCGTCGAGGGCGCCGTCCTCGCGCTCGAAGCTCTCCGGCAGCTGCCAGAGCACGGGGCCGAGCCGGCCGGCCTCGCGCAGCGGCGCCAACGGCTCCCAGAATCGCCGCAGCCCGGTATCGGTGTCACGGAGGCGGCGGATGTGGGTGAGGTAACGGCTGCCCTTGACCGCGAAGGCGAAGCCTGGCGGCGTCTGGTCGACCCACCCGGCGACGGTCTTCTCCCGGGGGAGCCGGTAGAAGGTCGCGTTGACCTCCACCGTGTCGAACTCCTCCGCGTAGCGCTCGAGCCAGCGGCGTTGCGGCACACCTTTGTAGAGGCCCTCGCGCCAGTCGCGGTACGACCATCCCGAGCAGCCGACCCGCACATCTCTTTTCACAGTTTTGTGCGTTTTCCCCATGAGTTCCGTGTATAAAAAGTCCCACCCCGCAACATCCCCTAAACGCCTACCACCGGTGTTACCAAGTGGCTCAAATAATTGGGTTGAGAGCGCCGCCGTCAACCGCTGGGATGGCGAACCTATGCCGGAGGAGAGCAGGGCCCCGGACGGGGACACGATCGACCAGAACCTTGTGCGGGCGCTCTCGCACCCGATGCGCGTGCAGATCCTCGAAGCGCTGCAGGGACGCTCGGCGAGCCCGACCGAACTGGCCAAGAAGTTCAGGGAGAGCCTCGGGGTGGTGAGCTACCACGCCAACGCGCTCCTCGACGTCGGCTGCATCGAACAGGTCCGCACCCGGCCGAAGCGCGGCACGATCGAGCACTTCTACACCGCCCGCCCGCGCTCGTTCATCGGCCACCAGGATTGGCGCAAGGCGCCGCTGTCGGTGCGCGGCGGGGTGACGAGCGAAGCGCTCCGCACCTTCGTCGGCAAGGTCGGCGCCGCCCTCGACGCCGACACGATCGACCCGCGCGAGGACACCACCCTGAACTGGATGCCGATGACCGTCGACGAGCAGGGCTGGCGGGAGACCGCCGAGATCCTCGACCGGGCGTTGCGCGAGCTGATGGAGGTCGCCGCCCAGAGCCGCGACCGCCTCGGAGGCAAGAACGGCATCCCGGTGGTCACCGGGTTGGCCGCGTTCGAGTCGCCGGCGCGGTGAGGACGTCCGAGCGCGTCAGGTACTCGCTTCCGGCGCAC
Organism: Actinomycetota bacterium; assembly: GCA_018268695.1. The sequence goes on along the minus strand of JAFDWD010000222.1, from coordinate 4,021 downwards.
CGAACATCGCGCGCGGCCAGAGCTTGCGGGTGCGGACGACGTTCGTCTCCGCGCCGAGGACGACGAACATCGCGCCGAGGTGGATCCAGGCGAGCAGGCCGATGACCAGGGCGAAGGTGCCGTAGACGGCGGAGGCGTTCTTCACCTCGTGGGAGATGTACCAGCCGCCCGCCACCTGCAGGATCTCCCAGCCGATCGTCGCGACGACGACGCCGGGGATCAGCGCCCGGGTCTGGACGGTGTCGGCGGTGAGCAGGCGGAAGACGGCGCCGAAGACGAAGAGGTTCAGCACGGTGGCGATCGCGAGCCCGGCGATCTTGCCGTCGGCGCCGAGAAAGCTCGCGCCGCCCGCCGCGAGGCCGCCGATCACGGTCGAGACGACCGCCAGGCCACCGAGCACGACGAGCAGGAGGATCGCCCGCAGACGCGAGCCGACGAATCCTCGCTCGCCCGATTTCGGCACGCCCCAGCAGCGGTTGAAGGTGCTCTCGGTCTCCAGCACCACGCCCATCCCGGCCAGGACCGAGCCGACGATCCCGACCGCGAGCGCCACCCCCGATCCGGTCAGTTCACCGCCCTTCAGCTGGTTGCCGATGATCGGGAATTGAGACAGGGTCGAGTTCACGACTTCCTTGCGGAGGTCTTCGTTGTCGGCCAGGACGAAGCCGAGGATCGTCGTCATCAGCAGCAGCAGCGGGAAGAGCGAGAAGAAGGCCCGATAGGCGATCAGCGAGACCATGCTGCCGCCTTCGTCGTCGCCGAACTTCTTGACGATCGCCAGCGGCACCGCCAGCGCGGGCCGCTTCTGCTGGAACTCGTCGAAACGGCGTAGAGGTGCTTTCAAATCCATCGCGGGACCCTTACCCAGGGACGCGCCCGGGTCAATTGAGGACGGTCGCTTCTCCTCCCCCGCCGAACCGGCGGCTAAACGGCGATGCGGAGGGGCTCGGGCCGCTCGGGCCGGAGCTCGATCACTTCACCCTCGGCGGCGTAGACGGGCTCGAAACCCTCGACCCGGACCTCGACCAGGCCGTGCCCACACTCGCAGGCGACCGCCTCGGCCTCCGCCGGCTCGTCGACGAAGAGCGTCACCTCCGCGTCGCAGCGCGGATCCGAGCACACGAGTTCGACCTGGAACATGGGACGGATGGTCCCGATGGCGTCAGACGGAAACGTCCGGCAGGTTCTGTTTTTGGCTCAGGAGCGGGGCGTAGAGGTCGCCTTTTGCAGCGATCCTTGCGCGCAGGTCGTCGACGGTGAAGACGAGGGAGTCGGCGTCACCGGACTCGGCGGCGGCCTCGACCTCCTCCCATTCGAGCGGCGTCGAGGCGGTCGGGCGTTCCCTGGCGCGGATCGAGTAGACGCAGGCGGTCGTCTTGTGGCGGTCGTTCTGGCTCCAGTCGATGAGGACGCGGCCGGTGCGACTGGTCTTCGCCTGGCGGGAGACGACCTCGTCCGGGAAGCGGGCCGCGAAGGTCTCGGCGACGGCCTTGGCGAAGGGCCGCGACTCGTCGAAGGTGGCGGTGCCACCCAGCGGCACGTGGAGGTGGATGCCCTTCGAGCCGGAGGTCTTCGCGTAGCTGTCGAGGCCGAGCTGGGCGAAGAAGGCGCGCAGGCGCAAGGCGACGCGAGCGCAGTCGACGACGTCGGCGGGGGCGCCCGGATCGAGGTCGAAGACCATCGAGTCGGGGCGGTCGAGATTGCCGACGCGGGCGAGCGAGGTGTGCAGCTCGATGTTCGCCAGGTTGGCCGACCAGACGAGGGTCGGCAGGTCTTCGATCAGGGTGTAGTCGATCTCCGCCTTGTGGCTCTCGGACCAGATCCGCGCCGTCGCCACCCAGTCGGGACGATGTTTGGGGCTGCGCTTCTCGTAGAAGAACTTGCCGTCGACCCCGTCGGGGTAGCGCTTCAGCGTCACCGGCCGGCCGCGCAGGTGGGGCAGCAGGACCTCGGCGAAGTCGGCGTAGGCGTCGATCAGGTCGCCCTTGGTGAAGCCGACGGCGGGATAGAGGACCTTGGTGAGGTTGGAGACGGTGAGCTCGCGGTCCGCGACGAGGAGGCGGGCTTTCTTCTTGTCGATCGGCTCGGCCGCCGCGGTGATCCCGGGGCGGGCCGCCGCCTCTCCCCCGTCGTGCTCGCCCTCCCCGCGGACGAGCAGCCACTCGCCGGTGCGCCGCCCCGGCGCGTAGAGGCTCGACTGCTTCTTCACCACCAGGCCCTCGACCCCCTGGCCCGCGCTCGCCGCGAGCAGCTCCTTGATCTTGGTCGTCGCGTTGGCCGGGACGCGCCACGCGTCGCCTTCGAGCCCGAGGCCGGCGAGCAGCTCGCGGCGGCGCTTGTAGGGCGTGTCGGTCAGGTCCTCGCCGTCGAGGAAGAGCAGGTCGAAGATGACGTAGGTCGCCGGGTTCTCCCGGGCGCGGCGCCGGATCGCGCTGCCCGAGCCGTCCTTGTCGCGGCGCGCGAGCCGCTCGCGGTCGGGCCGTCCGGCCTCGTCGAAGACGACGACCTCACCGTCGAGGACCGCGTCGTGGGCGCCGATCTGGCGGGTCAGGCGGTGGACCTCCGGCCAGCGCGCGCCGATGTCGGTGAGCTCGGCGTCGCGGAGATCGAGGCGCCCCGGCCGGCAGCGCGCGATCGCCCGCACGCCTCCCCAGGCGAGCTCCGCCGCCCAGCCGCGGGTCGAGCTCGGCAGCACGCTCTCGTTGGCCAGCATCGGCGGCAGCGGGTCGGGGTACGGATCCGGGTTCCCCTCCGCCGGGTCCATCCGGTGGATCATCCAGTCCTTCGCCGAGCCCGCCTGGAAGAGGACGTAGCGCCCGCGCAACCGCCTGCCTTCAAAGCTGAAGATGATCTCGTCGTCGCGCCACTTCTCCAGCCCGTAGGTGCCGCTGTCCCAGATCCGCACGGTGCCGGCGCCGTACTCGCCCTTCGGGATCTCGCCCTCGAAGGTCATGTACTCGAGCGGGTGGTCCTCGGTGTGGTCGGCTTTGCGGTTTTCGCTCGGGTCCAGCGGAATGCCGTTCGGGACCGCCCAGGAGACGGCGACGCCCTCATGCTCGAGGCGCAGGTCCCAGTGCAGGCGGGTCGCGCCGTGCTGCTGGACGACGAAGCGCGGCGCGCCCTTCCGCCCCCTCACGCCTTTGCGCGGCGCCGGCTCGGCGGTCTTGCCGAAGTCCCGTTTGCGCTCGTACTCGCTCAGCTTCGCCATCGCGTCCCCGACCGTACCCCTCGGCGGGCTCAGTTCGGCGGGTCGGCGGTGGGGCTCTCGCGGACGACCTCGATGGCGTCCTTGTCGTCGCGCAGCCCGAGGTAGCGCGGGTGGCGGAGCTTGCCGTCGCGGGTCCATTCGCTGAAGCCGAACTCGCCGACCAGCTCGGGCCGGGTGCAGGTGGCGTCGCGGGGCAGGCCGGAGCCGGCGGTGAACGGCGTCTTCGCCTGGCGGAGCACCTCCATCTTGTCGCCGAGCATCTCCAGCGTGCGGTGGTCGAACCCGGTCCCGACTTTCCCCGCGTAACGGAGGTTGCCGTCTTGGTAGTAGCCGACCAGGAGGGCGCCGAAGCGTTCCCGTGAGCCTTTCGGCGGGGTGAAGCCGCCGATCACCAGCTCCTGCTCGAAGGAGCACTTCACCTTCAGCCAGTCCTTCGAGCGGCGGTGCTGGTAGGTCGAGTCGGCGCGCTTGGCGATCAGCCCCTCCCAGCCTTTCGCGCACGCTTCGAGGAAGTACCTCTCCCCCTTCTCGTTGCGGTGTTGCGTGTAGCGGACGGGGCCGTGGAATTCGAGGCTCGATCTGAGCAAGGCCTTGCGCTCCCGCAGCGGCAGGCCGGTGACGTCGCGACCTTCCAGCTCGAGGATGTCGAAGACGTACATGAAGACCTCGATGCCGGTCAGCCGGGCGAGGCGCGGGTCGCTGATGCCGAGGCGGCCCTGCAGCTTCTCGAAGCTGGTGCGGGAACCCTCGAAGGCGACGATCTCCCCGTCGACGACGAACTCCCCGGTCGACTCGGCCCCGAAGGCATCGATC
>JAFDWD010000221.1 GCA_018268695.1 Actinomycetota bacterium | reverse complement strand
GCGCTGCTGGGCCAGCTGGATCGCGGAGGAGATGTTGCCGGTCTGGGCGAGCGCGTCGCGGAGCGTCTGCAGCTCGACCAGGTCGTAGTTGCGGTGGTTGCCGACGGTCCGCTTCGGGGTCGGGAAGCCGTAACGGCGCTCCCAACTGCGCAGGGTGTTGGGGCTGACCCCTAGAACTTCGGCGGCGGCGTTGGTGCGGATCCCGGGCATGTGAGGCGAAATCTTGACAGCGGATTCACAGGTTTACGTCAGTTATCGGCAAATTTCGCGAAACCGTTAGCGATCTTGCAAATCCTTTTTGGGACGGTGCCGGGGCGTCAGGCCCGCCCGCCCGGGGCTCAGCTGCTTCGCGAGAGGCCGCCGACGCCCACCGGCTGGCCCACCGCGCGAGCCCGCCACATCGCCGCGTCGGCTTTGTGGAGGAGCTGGTCGGCGTCGGCGCCGTGGTCGGGGCAGGCGACGATGCCAGCCGTGACCGCGATCCGCAGTCCTCCCGCCTGCTCCAGCTCATCGAGCTGGCCGAGCAGCCGCTCGCACATCTGCATCCCTTCGACGGTGCGGAGGTTCGGGGCGAGAACCGCGATCGCCTGCTCCTCGAGCCGGAAGGCTTCGTCGACGATGCGGATACTGTCGCGCAGGGCGGCGGAGACGATCGCCAGCGCCATCTCGGCGTCGACCCCGTCCTTGGTGTCGGGACCGGAGGTGTCGAATACCGCAAGCCCGAAGGGATGACCGTAGCGGCGATTGGTCTCGATCAGCTGGTCGAGACGCCGGCGCATGTGGCCGGGCCGGTAGAGGCTCGGCAACTCTTCGCGCGGGGAGTTGATGAACTCGAGCGAGCCGGCCCGCCCTTCGTCGCGGACCGTCTCGTAGGCGGCTTCGACCGCCGTCGCGGTGACCTCGCCGAAGTCCTCGACCAGCCGCTGTGCGGCAGCGGCGAACCGCTCCCCCACCGAGTCCCCGAGCTCGTCCCGCAGGGCGCCGAGCAGCGAGGCGTGCCGTTCGGCGACCTCGATCGCCATCCGACCGGGCTTGTCCAGCCGATCCCCGGCCTCGCGTGACCGCCCGACTACGTCATCTGATGTTGCAGCCACGCCGGCAGACTGCCGAACGGACCGGACAGCGATTCCGCACCGACCCGCAAATTGCGGGATTACATTCGTCCAAATTCCGCGGCCAATTTTCCTTGGCTGATAGTCGAGCGGAAAGAGGGACGGGTAAGGGACGCAAGGACTGGCGGCTGACCCGGCCGTCTCGGCCAGCCCCCTGCACGCTTGTCTCGCTATGCGAGACAAGCGTGCAGGGGGCTGGCTGTGGCCGTGGCCGAGACGGCCGGGGTATGAAAGGTGTG
>JAFDWD010000220.1 GCA_018268695.1 Actinomycetota bacterium | reverse complement strand
GCGCTCGATGTTGGGCGTGCCGATGCTGTCGAACGACGAGGTGATCGGCCTGCTCTTCCTTGACGGCGAGGAAGAGCAGCGCGAGTTCACCGACAGCGAACTGGAAACCGTGATGGCGTTCGCCGGGCTGGCGGCGACGGTCGTGACCCAGACCAAGGTGGCACAGCAGATGCAACGCAAGCTGCGCACCCTCGCGATCCAGGATCGCGCCCGCCGCAAGGCGGCCTCCGCGGCCGAGGAGCTGAATCAACTGATCTTGGTCGAGGCGGTCGATCACCGTGTTGCCGTACGTGAGGTCGCCCGGTTGACGAACAAGACGTGCATGCTCTTCGATGAGAGCGGTCACTCCCTCGCCTCGGCCGCGCCCGGCGACGACGAGGTCCCGGTTCCAGACGCCGTCTGCGACTCCCTCGGTGCGCTGCTTTCGACTCCCGGGTTGGCCGCCCGCCCCGACCGCACCCACCGCGACGCGGTGCGGATGGTCGGGCCCCATCCCGATCGCGGCGTCCCTTTTCGGGCGGCCGTGGCTCCGGCGGGACGGTGGGGGAATCTCGTGATCGCCGAGCTGCGGTCTCCGATAAGCCAGCTCGACCTCGACCTCGTCGGTCATGCCGGCCGCCTGCTTGCCCTGCAGATGCTCACCGAGGAACGTGTGGGGGAGAGCGAACTCGACAGTCGGATCACACTTGCCGGTCAGTTGATTCGGGGCGACGGCGACATGTCGGAGAACGTCCGCCGCCTCCGCGCCCTGGGGATGGCGATCGAGACGGAGCGCTGGGTCTGCGTGATCGGCTCCGTGCGGCGCGACGATGCGGTCATGTTCGATCCGCGCACGGTGAGCACCGTATGTGCCCGACACTTCGGCGAGGAGAGGGTGTTGGTGACGACCGCCGATGGCGAGGCAGTCGTCTTGGTCGATGCCGTCTCGAGTCTGCCGGAGATGAAGAAGTCGCTCACGGCGATCGTCGAGCAGCTTGATGTCGGCCTGCTGGCGGCGGGCATCTCCAATCGCAGCCAGACGGACCTCGCGACGCTGCCACGAGCCTACGCCGAGGCCCTTGACGTGGTCCGGTCATTGCGACGCTTCGCTCCGCCGGTCGGTCGCCCGCCGGTCTTCGCCGCCTGCGAGCTCGGGCCGATGCGGCGACTCCTGTCCGGGGCGCGGCCCGGCGAACTCGAAGAGGTGGCGGTCGAGTTGCTCGGGCCGCTCCTCTATCCCGCCAATGCCGACCTCCTGCTCACCTTGAGTGCCTTCATCGAGGAGGGTTGTCGGGTGAGGGAGGCGGCCGAACGGCTCGAGGTGCACGGCAATACGGTGCGCTACCGACTGTCGAAGGCGGAAGCGATGATCGGCATGGACATCGCAACGGATTCCGACGCGAGATTGGAACTGCGGATGGCGCTGTTGATCCTGCGTTTCCGTTCCCATCGCTCGCTCGCGACCGCCCAGTAACGAACCTGTCGGTCTGGTTGTAACCGAGTACAAAGGCTTGCCCGTCGCTCGTTGAGCGATGCGACCAACACCATTACTTTGAGTCGCGTCGCTCCCATGGATTTCTCACTGACCGACACCGAGCTTCAGTTCCGCGAAGACCTTCGTGGTTGGCTCAGAGGTAACCATCCCGGAGAGCTACCTCGGGGTGACGACGCGGCCTTCCACTTTCGCTGGGACTGGGAGCGACGGCTCTCGGCGGGAGGTTGGAATTGCGCCCATTGGCCAGAGGAGTTCGGCGGACGCGGCGTAGGGCTGGTCGAATCCGCGCTCTTCAACGAGGAGCTGGCTCTCGCCCGGGCGCCGATGCCGGCGAACATCCTCGGCTCGAGCCTCGCCGGGCCGACGATCATGGCGCACGGCTCCGCCGGTCAGCAGGCGCGCTTCCTGCCGGGGATCCTTGCCGCCGAGGAGATCTGGTGCCAGGGATTCTCCGAGCCGGGTGCCGGATCGGATCTCGCCAACATCAGCACCGCGGCACGCCCTGATCAGGACGGCTGGAGGATCTCCGGCCAGAAGGTGTGGACGAGTGCCGCCCAGTACGCGCGCTGGTGCATGCTCTTGGCCCGAACCGATCCCAGGTCCACCCGCCACCACGGCCTCACCTACTTCTTGATGGACATGTCGTCTGCGGGAGTCACCGTTCGACCGCTTCGTCAGATGACCGGGGAGTCCGAGTTCAACGAGGTCTTCATCGATGAGGTGTGGATTCCCGATGACTGCGTTCTCGGTGGAGTAGGGAACGGGTGGAACGTCGCGATGACCACGCTCCTGAACGAGCGTGCCGGCCTCGCCTTCGGACTGCAGGTCCAGATGACGATCCGTCTCGGCGAACTGACGTCGATCGCTGCCGCGCGCGGGATGCTCGCCGACCGTGCGATTGCTCAACAGCTCGGCGACCTCCACCTTCGGACCGAGGCTCTGCGGCTGACCGCCTACCGCGGGCTCTCATCCACGGAGCGGTATGGACGGCCGGGACCCGAGGGCTCGTTGACGAAGTGGATGTGGTCCGACACCAATCAGAGGCTGACCGAGTTCGCGGTTGCGGTGGTCGGTGCCGAGGCGCTGCGCAGCGAGTCCAACTGGTCATACGAACTGCTTCGGGCAAGGGGGAACAGCATCGAGGGCGGCACGACCGAGATCCTCAAGAACATCGTCGCCGAGCGGGTGCTCGGCCTACCACGTCGTCGCTGACATGGACCTCAATCTCAGCGAAGGACAGACCGAGATCCGTGATGTCGCGCGGCGGGTCCTGGCCGACCTGGCGCCGTTGTCGGCGCTGTCGGAGGCGGCGTCCGGCGGTACGTACGACGTCGCCTTGTGGGAGAAGATGATTGCCCTGGGCTGGCCGTCGATCGCGGTGCCGGTGGAGTACGGAGGGTTGGGGCTCGGGGTCGCCGATCTCGTCATCCTCGTGGAGGAGGTCGGGTATGCGGTCACTGCCTCGCCGTTCATGTCCCATGCCGCCGCCACGCTCGCCCTGGACATCGCGGCGGCGGACGATCAACGCGAGGAATGGCTGGCCGGCTGCGCCGACGGGACGCACCGGGTGACGATGGCGTTCTCGGTCGACGGGGTGGCGGACCTGGTTCCGGATGCCGGCGGGGCCGACGCGATCCTTCTCGTCGATGCCACCGGGGCGGTATTGGTGACCCCGGGGGAGATGTCGATCGAGCGCGAGGACACGATCGATCCGAGCGGGTCCTACTGGCGTGTGTCCGCAACTGGGGGTCGGCGCCTGCCCGGCGACGTCGAGGCCGCGGTCTGCAGGGCCGAGACAGTGCTGTCGGCATACCTCGCCGGCCTCGCACGGCAGGCGCTCGATCTGACCGTTGAATTCGTCAAAGAGCGGCATCAGTTCGGGGCGCCGATCGGATCCTTCCAAGCGGTCTCCCATCGCTGCGCCGAGATGATGCTGGAGACCGAGCGGGCACGCTCGTGTGTGTACTTCGCGGCCTGGAGTGCGGATGCAGACCCGGGACAGCTCCGTCGCTCCGCCGCCCTGGCGAAGGCAGCCTCCAGCCGGGCGGCGGCATCGGTGACGGCAGCGGCGATCCAGCTCCACGGCGGGGTCGGTTTCACCTGGGAGGCGGACCTTCACTGGCTCTTCAAGCGCGCCCATCTCGTCGCCGCTCAACTGGGGGACGTGGGGTCGAATCTGGTGCGGACGGCCGAACTGGCGGCCGCTGAAAGCGAAAGGGGTTCGAGTGAGACGGAGTGAAGGTTCGAGGCTCGGCGGACGCGAGGTGGTGATCGTGGCGGCGGCACGGACGCCGATCGGCCGCGGCCACCCGGAGAAGGGCATCTACAAGGATCTGCATCCCTCCAACCTGCTCGCCCACGCCTACTCGGCCGTGGTCGAGCGGGCGGGCATCGACCCGGCCGAGGTCGGCAACGTCTTCTCCGGCTGCGTCCAGCAGATCGGCGAGCAGAGCCTCAACATCGCCCGCGACGCCTGGCTCGAGGCGGGGCTGCCGATGGAGGTCCCGGCGAACACGATCGACACCCAGTGCGGCTCGGCCCAGCAGGCGGTGAACGTCGCCGCGGCGCTGATCGCGGCGGGCGTCCACGACGTCGTGATCGGCGCCGGGGTCGAGCACATGGGCCACATCTCCTTCGCCAAGGTCGCCGAGTCCAACGAGCTCTACGGCTCGCCGATCTCGCCGCGGCTGGCGGCGCGCTACGACCTCGTCAACCAGGGCCTGGCGGCGGAGCTGGTCGCCGACCGCTGGGAGGTGGGGCGGGCGGAGCTCGACGAGCTCGGCCTGCGCTCCCAGCTGCTGGCGCGCCGGGCGACCGACGAGGGCCGCTTCGGGCGCGAGATCGCCCCGGTGGCGACCGACGGCGAGGTCCACTCGGTCGACCAGGGCCTGCGCGAGACGACCCTCGAGGGCCTGGCGGCGCTGAGGCCCGCCTTCAGGCCCGACGGCAGGATCACCGCCGGCAACTCCTCCCAGATCTCCGACGGCGCCGCCGCGGTGATGCTGATGGCGCGGGAGAAGGCCGAGGCGCTCGGCCTCGAGCCGCGGGCCCGGATCGTCGACCAGGCCGAGGTCGGGGTCGACCCGGTGACGATGCTGACCGGCCCGATCCCGGCCACGGAAGCGCTCTTCGAGCGCAACGGCATCGGCGCCGCCGACGTCGACCTCTTCGAGGTCAACGAGGCCTTCGCCTCGGTCCTCGCCGCCTGGCGCCGCGAGATCGACCCCGACATGGATCGCGTCAACGTCAACGGCGGCGCGATCGCCCTCGGCCACCCCCTCGGCTCCAGCGGCGCCCGCCTGATCACCACCCTCCTCCACGAGCTCGAGCGCTCCGACACCGAGCTCGGCCTGGTGACGATGTGCTGCGGCGGGGGGATCGGGACGGGGACGTTGATCCAGAGGGTCTGAGTGCGCCATATGTCGATCCTCGAGGGGGACATAGTCGCCACCTGGTCGGATGCCGAGACCGGGCCGCTGCAGCCGTTGATCGTGCTCGAGGGACTCGAGCCATACGTGCCGGGTGACGGGCCTGTGAAGGTCGAGCGGCTCGGCAACGGGCACTCGAACGAGACCTTCAAGGTGTCCCGAGGGGGAGTCGATTTCGTCCTGCGCCGCCCGCCTCGACCGCCGATCCCGCCGACAGCGCACGACGTCATCCGCGAAAGCAGGATCCTTCTCGCCCTTGCCGAGCGGGGCATGCGCGTGCCGCGCCCGGTCGTGGTGCATGCCGAGACGGAGGCCATCGGCGCCCCGTTCTACCTGATGGAGTTCACGCCAGGCGTCGTGATCCGAGATCAGATGCCGGTCTCCCTCGATCACCGCGCCGGGCGTCGCCAGGCCGTCTCGGAGTTCGTCGACGCCCTGGTCGAGATCCACGCGGTCTATTGGCAGGGGACCGACCTCTAACGGATCGGTCGACCCAGCGGCTACCTCGATCGCCAGCTTCGCCGTTGGACGAGCCAGTGGGAGCACAACCAGACCCGCGCCGTTCCCCCGATCGAGGCAATCGGGCGTTGGCTGGCCGAGCACCGTCCGCCGGTGGAAGACACGACCGTGGTCCATGGCGATGCCAAGCTCGACAACGCCATCTATGCGGTCGGGCCGGGGGCTCGACTCGCGGCCTTGGTCGATTGGGAGATGGCGACCCTCGGCGATCCGCTTGCCGATCTCGGGCTGCTCTGCGGCACCTACGTCGAGCCGGGTGAGGAGGCTGATCCCGTCTTCGGGTTCTCGACCGCGACGATGGCAGCCGGATCGCCGACCAGGGCGGAGATCGCCGCTTGGTACGCCGAGCGCAGCGGGCGCGATGTGGAGCACCTCGGCTGGTACGAAGTGCTGGCGCTGTGGAAGATCATGATCCTGCTCGAGGGGAGCTACAAGCGTTACCTCGCCGGGACCACGCGGGACCCTTTCTTCAAGCTGATGGAGCAGGGGGTCCCGCGGACGGCGTCGCTCGTCCTCCGCCGGACCAACGGCGCAACCGATCGATGAGTGCGATGGCGCATGGACCATTCAGTCCCGACCTCCTCGCCGGCAGGACGGCGTTGGTGACCGGCGGTGGGACCGGGATCGGGAAGGCGATCGCGCTGCAATTGGGCGCCTGCGGGGCCCGAGTCGCGATCGCCGGTCGCCGGTCGGGCCCCCTCGAGGAGACGCGCGCCGAGCTCGAGGCCGTCGGTGTCGAGGCGATCGCGGTCCCGACCGACATTCGTGAGCCGGAGCAGGTCGAGGAGATGATCGCGACGGTCGCGCAGACGCTGGGACGGATTGGGATCCTGGTCAACAACGCCGGCGGTCAATTTGCCGCACCGAGCCGGGAGATCTCCGTCAGGGGTGTACGTGCGGTCAGTCGGCTGAACTTCGAGGCGACCTGGGACGTCACGCGGGCGGTGGCAGTCGACTCGATGATCGATCGCGGCGGTGGCCGAATCCTCAACCTCACCCTGGCGATCCAGCGGGGCCTGCCGGGCCTGATGCCGGGGGTCGCGACTCGCGCGGCCGTCCACAGCATGACCCGCCAGCTCGGGACGGAGTGGGCGCGCCACGGCATCGGCATCGTCAGCCTGGCGGCCGGTCACGTGCTGACGGAGGGACTGCGCGGATATCCCGCCGAGGTGATCGAGCACCTGGAGGCTACGGTTCCTGTCGGTCGCCTCGGCAGGCCCGAGGAGGTTGCCGCCGCGGCGGCCTTCCTGGTTTCGCCGTACGCCGACTACATCACCGGGACCGTCGTCGAGATCGACGGCGGGAAGTCCAATTGGGGCGATACGTACATGATCGACAAGGAGCTGACATGACCAGGGTGCTGAACGGGCTGGATGAGGTCTACGCTGCCGTCGGGGAGGAGATCGGCGTCTCCCCGTGGCATCACCTCGACCAGGGTTTGATCGATCGTTTTGCCGCGGTGACCGGCGATGAATATTTCATCCACGTCGATCCAGAGCGGGCGCGGAGCGAGGCCGGCCTCGACTCGACGATCGCACACGGTCTTTTCACCCTCTCCTTGGGACCCATGTTCAGTTACTCGATCATGGAGGTTCGTGGTGTCGGTTCGGCTCTCAACTACGGCTACGACAAGGTCCGGTTCACCCGACCCGTACCGGTCGATTCGAAGGTGAGGATGCGACTGCGGCTGACCGCGGTCGACGAGACGGCGGAGGGCGTGCGCCTCGGCTGTCGGCAGACCTTCGAGGTCGAAGGAAGCGAGAAGCCCGTCTGTGTCGCGGATTCGGTCTTCTTCTACTGGAAGGGCTGAAACGGGGCCTGGGATTTCACCACCGAGGCCGACTTCCGACCGCGGGACGTAGGCTCTGCGGCATGCTCCCCCGCCATAGCGGTCGCGCGGCGCTCGTCGCTCTGGCGGGCGTGGTCGGATATGACCTCGTGCAGAGACGTCGTGCGGTGCTGCGGAACTTCCCGGTGGTCGGGCACATGCGGTATCTGCTCGAGGCCTTCGGACCGGAGCTGCGGCAGTACATCGTCACCTCCAACAACGAGGAGCGGCCGTTCTCGCGCGACCAGCGGCGGTGGATCGAGGCGTCGTCGGAAGGGAAGCCGAACCTGTTCGGGTTCGGCACGGACGACGAGGTCGAGGCCGTCGACAGCCTCATCATCATCAAGCACTCGCCGTTCCCGGCAAGCGAGCCCGAGGATGGGGATCCGGCGGGGGCGCCGCGGTACGAGGTCCGGGCGGCGAAGACGATCGGCGCCGGCCACGGGCGGCGCGGGGCGTTCCGGCCGGCGTCGGTGGTCAACGTGTCGGGGATGAGCTTCGGGTCGCTCTCCGCCTCGGCGATCGAGGCG
>JAFDWD010000021.1 GCA_018268695.1 Actinomycetota bacterium | reverse complement strand
TTGCACCTCGCCCGGGCGCTCCGGCGCGAACTCGGGCGTGAAGTCGTCGCGCCCCTCGATGCCGGAGAGGATCTCGACCAGGTCGAGGACGCTCGCCTCGCGCCCCGTGCCGATGTTGACGGCGCCGCCGAGGCGCGTCGCGCCCGCCGCCAGCGCCGCCGAGACCACGTCCCCCACATATATGTAGTCGCGGGTCTGGGTGCCGTCGCCGTAGACGGTCGGCCGGCCGCCGTTCTTCAGCAGGCCACAGAAGATCGCCACCACGCCCGCCTCGCCGAGCGGGTCCTGGCGCGGGCCGTAGACGTTGCCGAGCCGCAGCGACATCCCGGAGAGGCCGTGCAGCCGTTCGAAGAGGCCGAGGTAGCCCTCCGCCGCGTACTTCGACTGGCCGTAGCCGGAGAGCGGCGCGATCGGCGTCGACTCGGGCAGCGGCAGCTGCTTGTCGGCGCCCTCGCCGTAGAGCGCGCCGCCGGTCGAGACGAAGATGACCCGGTCGACCCCGGTGGCGCGGGCGGCCTCCAGCACGTTGGCGGTGCCGCCGACGTTGACCGCAGCGTCGAAGTAGGGGTCCTCGACCGACTTGCGCACGTCGATCTGGGCGGCGAGGTGGAAGACCAGCTCGGGGCGCGCGTCGGCGAAGACGGCACCGACTCCGGCGTCGTCGCGGACGTCGACCTCGGCCAGCCGGGCGCCGTTCGCGAGCGCCCCGTCGAGATTCACCCGCCGCCCGGTCGAGATGTTGTCGAGCACGGTCACCTCGTCGCCGCGGGCGAGCAGGGCATCGACGAGATTGGAGCCGATGAATCCGGCGCCGCCGGTCACGAGAGTCCTCATCAGGCCGCCGATCCTAAGCGGATCGGCCGGCGGGAGGCGTGGAGATTTCCGGGAGGAGCCCGAGAGGACGGCCGGGCGGCCCTGCTACCCTCGCCGCCCGATGAGACTGATCGTCACCGAGAAGAACAGCAGCGCGAAAAAAATCGCCGAGGTCCTGGGCGCGCCGAGCGGCGGGCCGAAAGCGGACAAAAGCTACAAAGTCCCCTTCTACACCTGGACC
>JAFDWD010000219.1 GCA_018268695.1 Actinomycetota bacterium | reverse complement strand
CGTGGGACTGCAGCAAAACCGATCTCCTTTGTCGGCCTACGGGGTTAGCTGTCGGGCTGGCGCTGAAGGAGCCTGCGCTCCCACCTTGCGGTGGATTCGCCCCAAAACTCGGTTCCCCCGTTCCAGGGTTTTTCGGCCCCTGGATTCGGCTTACCGGTCTTCGATTCGCGGCAGCCTAACACCTGAAGTGGCGTCAGTGGGAAAGAAGTTTCCCGCTCGGCACCTCAGGCGTCAGAGGAGCGACGTCTGCCGGGTCTTCCAGGCCGGGTCCAGGCGGCCTGAACCCTCCAACTCCAGCAGCGCCTGCTTGCGGTGGAGACCCCCGCCGTATCCCGTCAGGGACCCATCCGCGCCGATCACCCGGTGGCAGGGGACGATGATCGAGACCGGGTTGCGGCCGTTCGCGGCGCCGACGGCACGAGCACGCTGCCACGGTTCCACGTCGCTGCGGAAGACGGCCGGGTCGACGCGGGCGGCGAGCTCGCCGTAGCTCTCGGTCTGCCCGTAGGGGATGTCGAGGAGCGCGCGCCAGACGGCGCGGTCGAACTCCGATCCGCGCATGTCGGTGTCGACCTCGAATGCCCGCAGCTCACCGGCGAAGTAGGCCTCGAGCTGCTCCACCACGGCGGGCTGCGGCGCCCGCGTCGACTCCGGCGGGGTCGGCGTCTTGCCCGGGAACCAGAGGCCGCGCAGGCCCGCCTCGCCGGCGACCAGGAGCAACGGCCCGATCGGGCTCTCGTAGATGTCCCAGGTTGCGTTTTCCATCACCGATCCTTCCCTCGCTTTCATAGTCAAACGCAGGGGGCGGCAGAAACGTGAGGTCGGCCCGCGCCCGGCCGGCTCGCCCGCCTGCCTAGGATGGACGCCGTGAGCCAGCTCGACATCGACCCGGTCCGCTCTCCCCCGGCCGTAGCGATCCGCCCGCCGAGCGCGGACGACCGCGACGCCTTCATCGCCGCGATGAAGGACAGCGCCGAGCTGCACCGGCCCTGGCTGACGCCCCCGGTGACCGTCCCGG
>JAFDWD010000218.1 GCA_018268695.1 Actinomycetota bacterium | reverse complement strand
TCGTTGGCGAACCGGCGGGCGGCCGGCGTCTGCAGGCTCAGGTCGAAGGCGCCGTACTGGAGCGCGGCGGCGACGAACGGCTCGGCCAGCCCCTGGTCACGGAGACGCAGGAGCGTGGTCATCGCCAGGTTGGCGCCCGCCGAGCCACCGCCGATGGCCAAGCGCGCGGTGCCGAAGCGGGACTCGGCCTCCTCGAGCAGCCAGAGGGCGGCGGCCTCGCAGTCGTCGGGCGCGGCGGGCCAAGGGTCCTCCGGCGCGAGGCGATAGTCGACGCTGACGACCGCGACCCCAGCTGCGTCGGCGAGCCGGCGGTTGCGGAAATCGCTCCGCTCCGCGCGGCTCATGTAGAAGCCGCCGCCGTGGATCTCGAGGTAGACGCCGCGAGGCTCGCCGCTCTGCGGCGTGGTCACCCGCACCGGCACCCGGTGGCCGCCCGCCTCCGCGAGGATCTCTTCGGGTGGAGGACCTTCCGGGGTCGGCCGCGTCGACAGCCCCGTCCGGTGCGCCTCGAGCCCCTCCGGCGTGCTCGGGTCCACTTCGGTGTAGATGTTCTCCGCGGCGGCCGTGGCGGCGTTGAACTCCCGTGCCTCCTCGACGTAGGTGGCGAGCTTGGGGTCGACCAGCGCCTCGAGGCTGACCTGCATCAGGGGTTCTCGGCTCCGACCGTCCAGCAGCGCGCCGTGAAGCGCACCTCGTCGCCGTCGACGAACGGCTCGTAGGCCGCGCGCGCCAGACGGAGCGCCTCGTTGCGCCGAGCGTCGTCGACCTCGCGAAGTGCCTGCCCGACCGGCCCGATACGGGCCAGGTAACGGAGGAGGTCCGACTCCGGGAAGGCACACGGGAAGTCGACCGGCTCGACCTCGACCCCCTGCCAGCCCGACCCGGCGAGGATCTCGGCCGCCCGTCCCTCCTCGGCGAAGGCAAAGGGCCCGGGCGCGCCGGGCTCGCGCGGCGGCAGGTCGGGCACCAGATCGGCGACGGCGCGGGCCCCGGCGGTCATGAAGGGGTTCTCCTCCGGTCCACGCCAGCAGACGAAGCGCAGTCCTCCTCCCGGCGCGATCGCCTCGCGCAACCGTGCGAAGGCGGCGACCGGGTCGTCGAAGAACATCACCCCGAAGCGGGAGACGAGCAGGTCGAACTCCCCTGGCTCGAAGGAGTGCGTGGCCGCGTCGGCGAGCAGGAACCGCGGCGGATGGTCGTCGAAGGCGACGCGCTCCTTGGCGGCCTCGACCATCGGCGCCGAGATGTCGACCCCGGTCACCTCCGCACCGTCGCCGAGCCGCCGCGCGAGCGCCACCGTCGTCGCCCCCACCCCACAGCCGACATCGAGCACTCGCCGCGCGCCGCGCGCGGCCGCCACGTCGGCGAGCATCTCCGCCAGCCCCGCGAACATCCGATCGAGGACCGGCTGCATGGCGACCCAGGCGTCCCCGCCCTCGCCGTTCCAGAACTCTGCCTGCTGGTCGCTCACAGCGCGCGACGCTATCACGCGAACGTGCGTTCGCTCCGCCGTCCGTCCCGATACCTTTCAGATGTGTCGATATCGGGCTGGAAGCGCACGATCGCGCACCTCGACATGGACGCCTTCTATGCGTCGGTCGAGCTGCGTCGGCATCCCGAGCTGAGGGGCAAGCCGGTGGTCGTCTGCGGCTCCGGGCCGCGGGCGGTGGTGACGACGGCGAGCTACGAGGCGCGCAAGCTGGCCGGGATCCACTCGGCGATGCCGGCCGCGGTCGCACGCCGGCGGCTGCCGAACGCCGTCTACATCCCGCCCGACTTCCCCGCCTACCGCGAGGCCTCGGCGGTGGTGATGGAAGTGCTGCGCTCGAACGTCGAGATCGTCGAGGTGGTCGGGCTGGACGAGGCCTACCTGGACCTGACCGGGATCTTCTCGCCGAAGGCGACGATG
>JAFDWD010000217.1 GCA_018268695.1 Actinomycetota bacterium | reverse complement strand
TCGTCTTCGACCGCTCGATCGACCGGCTGCGCGAGCTCGACGTGATCTTCAACGGGCGCTGCTCGACCGTGTACTTGACCACCCTCGCGGTCGAGGAGATGCTGCCGCGGGCTGACCTGATCATCGGCGCGGTCCTCGTCCACGGGGCCCGCGCGCCGTACGTCATCACCCGGGACCAGCTGAAGATGATGAAGCCGGGCGCGGTGATGGTCGACGTCGCCATCGACCAGGGCGGCTGCTTCGAGACCTCCCACCCGACCACCCACCATGAGCCGACCTTCGAGGTCGACGGCATCACCCACTACTGCGTCGCCAACATGCCGGGCGCGGTGCCGATCACCTCGACCCAGGCGCTGACCAACGCGACCCTGCCCTACGCGATCGCGATCGCAGACGTTGGCCTGGCCGGGGCGATGCAGCGGATCCCGGGCCTGCGTCCCGGGGTGAACGTCGCGGCGGGGAAGGTGACCCACGAGGCGGTGGCGGAGGGCGTCGGCATGGAGTACGTGCCGGTCGAGCAGGCGCTCGGCCTCGCGTGAGGCTGCGAGGGGCGCTTCTCCTCGCACTCGTGGTGCTCGGCGTGATCGCCGCCCAGGCGATCGCCGCGGTGGGGGCGTCGCCAGCCAAAGAAGAAGCGCACCGCTGCCACGGGCGGCGGGCGACCATCGTCGGCACCGCGGGGGACGATGTCCTGCGCGGGACGCCGGGGCGCGACGTGATCTGGGGCGGGCCGGGGAACGACACGATCTTCGGTGAGCTCGGCAACGACCTGATCTGCGGTGGCGGCGGGGACGACACGGTCCACGGCGGCCGCGGCAACGATCAGGTTTTCGGTGGACAGGGCGCCGACCGTGTGTTCGGCGATCTCGGCGACGACAAGGTGGTCGGCGGCCCGGGCTCCTACGACGACGTCTCCGGCGGGCTCGGCATCGACACCGTCAACGGCGGGCCGGGCGACTACGACCTCGTGCACGGCGACTACGGCTACGACCGCATGTCGGGCGGCCCCGGGAAGCACGACATCGCCTCGTTCGCGACCGCGGTCTCGCTCGACGGCACCTCCGGCGTCTGGGCCAGCCTCCGCGCCCACGTCGCCCGCGGCGACGGCCACGACAAGCTCTACCAATTCGAGGACCTCGAAGGCTCGGCCTCCCGCGACACGCTGAGCGGCAACGGCGGCCCCAACGAGATCAAGGGCGGGCCGGGAAACGACACGCTGATCGGCGGTGGCGGAGCCGACTCGCTGGACG
>JAFDWD010000216.1 GCA_018268695.1 Actinomycetota bacterium | reverse complement strand
GGCATGTTGATCGTCGTGATGTGGACCTTGTCGTCGATCACCTCGGAGGCGATCACGCGGCTGAAGGCGTCGAGCGCGGCCTTCGAGGCGACGTAGGCGGAGAAGCGCGGCGGGTTGGTCTGCACGCCGATCGAGCTGATGTTGATGATGTGCCCCGACTTGCGCGCCCGCATCGCCGGCAGCAGCGCCAGGATCAGCCGCAGGGAGCCGAGGTAGTTCAGCTGGATGGTCCGCTCGTAGTCGTGGAAGCGGTCATAGGAGAGCGCCACCGAGCGCCGGATCGAGCGGCCCGCGTTGTTCACCAGGATGTCGACGTGGCCGTGGTAGGTGAGCACCTCGTCCGCCATCCGCGCGACGTCGTCGACGTCGGCCATGTCGCAGCGGTGGATGTGGGCGATCCCGCCGGCGGCGAGGATTTCCTCCTTCGTCTCTTCCAGCTTGTCGACCGAGCGCGCGACCAGGAGCACCGTCGCGCCCGCATCGGCGACCTTGACCGCCGCCGCCCGGCCGATCCCCGAGGACGCCCCGGTGATCAGCACGACCTTGCCGCGCACCGCGCCGGACAGGCTGCGGTCGCTGAACAACCCGGGATCGAGGTTGCGCTCCCAGTAGTCCCAGATCCGCGTCGCGTAGCTCTCCAGCGGCGGCACGTCGATACCGCTCCCGGCCAGCACCTCCTGCGTCTTGGCGGAGTCGAAGCTGGTCGGATAGTCGAGGTAGGTGAGGACTTCGGCCGGCAGCCCGAGCTCGCCGAGCACCGCCGAGACCGCGCGCTTGGACCCCGGCACCAGCCGCAGGGCCGAGCGCAGCGCGCCGGTCGCGGGCTCGGTGACGTCGGTGTCGAGGCGCCACGCCGACCGCGGCGCGTCGGCCGCCTTGGCGAAGATGTTCATCACCTGCCCGGCCCGCCGCGGGTTCGGGTCGGTGAGGTGGAAGGCGCGCCCGTCGAGGCCCGGCTCGTGGGCGATGTGGTCGATCGCGTTGGCGACGTAGTCGACCGGCACGATGTTGATCTCGCCGCCTTCGATGCCGACCGTGGGCAGCCACGAGGGCAGCACTTTGCGCGCCCGCTGCAGCGACTTGAAGAGGTAGTAGGGCCCGTCGATCTTGTCGATCGCCCCGGTGCGCGAGTCGCCGACCACGATCGCCGGCCGGTACACCCG
>JAFDWD010000215.1 GCA_018268695.1 Actinomycetota bacterium | reverse complement strand
GTCTTCTCGTACTCGGAGGTGAAGTTGTCGGCCGGGTTCTCGTAGGTCTCGTCGACCACCCGCCCGTGGGTGTTGCCGAAGATGCCGACGGTGGAGACGTAGACGACCTTGGGGATCGCGGCCTCGAGCGCCGCGCCCAGCACCCGTTCGGTGCCGCCGACGTTGGCTTCCTGCATCGGCTTGCGCTCGCTCGGCGGGATGCCGACCTCGTAGATCGCCGCCCCGTGGATGACGGCGTCGCAGCCCTCCATGCCGGCGCGGATCGCCCGTTCGTCGCCGAGGTCACCGGCGACCAGCGTGCAGCCGAGATCCTCCAGCGCCTTGCCCTTGGCGGGATTGCGGACGAGGGCCACGACATCGTCACCGCGGGCGCGCAGTTGGCGCACCACGGCACCGCCGATGAAACCCGTCCCTCCCGTGACGAAGACCTTCACGAAAGCCAGCCTAGCCGCCCGGGGCGGCGCCTTACAATGGGGGAAGTGAGTCAATCGAGAACTGGTCGGAAGACCGAGACGCGGTACGCGGCGGAAAACGGGAACGGAGCGGGGGTCGTCAACCGACGGGCGCGTCAGCGCGCGCTCGCGATCGGCATCACTGACGGGCGCGAGAACGGCGAGCCGCTGGCCGAGCTGAAGGAGCTGCTGCGCACGGCGGGCGTCGCCACCGCCGGCGTCGCCACCCAACAGCGCCCCAAGCCCGACCCCGACCGCTACTTCGGCCGCGGCCGCCTGGAGGAGTTGAAAGCCGAAGTCGCGGCCGTCGACGCCAACCTGGTCGCCTGCGACGACGAGCTGGCGCCGCGCCAGGAGCGCAACCTGGAGTCGGCGCTCGGCGTCCCGGTGGTCGACCGCACCGCGGTGATCCTCGACATCTTCGCCGACCACGCCCACTCGGCCGAGGGCAAGCTGCAGGTCGAGCTGGCGCAGCTCGAATACAACATGGCCCGCATGCGGGGGCTGTGGACCCACCTCGAGCGCCTCGGCGGCGGCATCGGCACGAGGGGCCCGGGCGAGAGCCAGATCGAGACCGACCGCCGCCTCGCCCGCGACCGGATCGCGGCGCT
>JAFDWD010000214.1 GCA_018268695.1 Actinomycetota bacterium | reverse complement strand
TCGCCTGAACGCGCAACTCGCAGCGCTGGCGCTAGCACGGCGGTTCTCCGAGCTCGGCGGTGTCGTCGACGAGCGGCGGCCGGTGACCGGCCTGATCCGCGAAGGCGACCGCGTCGTCGGGGTCGAGACCGCGCGCGGTCCGGTGCACGCCTCGACGGTGGTGCTTGCCGCAGGGCCGTGGACGAACGAGCTGCTTTCCCAGGTCGGCTTCCGGGCGCCGATGGTCGTCCTAATCGCGACCCGGGTGACGACTGAGCCGCTCGGCGTGCCGCCGACGCTTCCGGCGCTGATGATGTTCGAGTTCGACTATTTCTGGGCCCGCGAGGAGGCCGGTGGCCTGCTGTTTGGCGCCAACTACGAGTGCACCCCCCGCTACACGCTGATCGACCGGCCGACGCCCCCCCGCTTCTCGGAGCTGCCCATCAACGGAGCGCTGCAGACGCAGCGGGTGGGGGAGGCGGCCTCGCGCGCGATCCCCGCCCTCGGTAGATACGGGACGGCTACCGTCGCTCACGGTGGCCCGTCCTACACTCCCGACTCCCGCGCGATGATAGGCGCGATTCCGGGGGTCGAGGGGCTGTACATGGTGGGCGGATGCAACGAGTGCGGTGTTACCCACGGCCCAGGCTTCGGGCGCCTCGCTGCTGAGTTGGTAACGACTGGCAGCGGTGGTATCGCCGACGCGGCGGCCTTCGATCCCGGTCGCTTCGGCGACCGCTACCCGGACGGCGCCTCTATCGCGAAGGCGCGCTCAGTATCCGGCGAGTACGCGGTAAGCGGCTGACGACGGCCTTACGCTGGTCCGATCTCAAGTCGAAAGCTTGCGGTGAACGGCGACCGTGCCATCCTCAGGCCTTCGCCGGAGCGGAGGGCGTTGCCGGGGGCCGTCATGGGCTCGAACGAGATCGTACTTTGGCCGCGCTCGGTCCATAGTTGGCCGTACGGGAAGCCACCGAGGAGGCGAAGGGCGATCCGACGCCCCGCCGCTGCGATCGTGAACTCAGGGCTCCGTCCGAAGCTTCGGTAGAGGTCGTCGAAGGAGCGGTCGGCGAGTGGTTCAACAAGTGGGCAGATGGGGGTCCACTCGCCAGTCGGAAGCAGCCGGTCGTCGAGCACGGCGCGGTTGCCGGCATGAAGTTCGAGCTGCCAGTTCCTTCGCTCCGCGCCCGGCAGGCAGAGGTAGGGGTGGAAGCCGAAGGCGACCGGGACGGCTCTCGCTCGCGGGACGATCGTGGTTGCGATGCTGAGGCCGTCATCGTCGATAGAGGCCCGGAGCTCGAGCTCATGAGGGAAGGGGAAGAATGAGAGCAACTCGGGGTCGCGGCCGAAATCGAGGACCGAGGTAAGGCTCGAGCGCCGGTGCGCTCGCACGCGCCACCCCGGATGACCATTCAGCAGTCCGTGCGTGGGTAGCCCGTTCTCCTCCAGCTCGACGCGAGGCGAGCTGGGATCGAGCGTGACGATGCGGTAGTCGACCTTGTAATCCAAAGCCTCGAGACGGTTGGCCCAAGGGTGGAGCAGAGGAAGGCCGAACACGGCGCCTTCGGTCAGGTAGGCGCTTGGATCGTCGATCTGGTGGAGGAGCTCTTCCCCTTCGTGCAGTAGCGACCATCCCACCATGTTCAGGTCCGGAAGGAACGCGGCTTGCAGGCGGCCGGCCGGCGAGCTGATCGAGAGCGAGTTTTCAGAGCCAGGTTTTCGCAACGCGGTCACCAGTTGCAATATCCAGATTCAACTGTAGACTTTCTAATCTTGACACAGAGCGCGAACGAGACCACCAGAGTTCGACCGCTACCTTGCGAGCTCGGCCGAGCTGGGCCCTCTCCGCGGGAGGTCCGCGAGCAGTTGCGAACCGCGGCTTGGCGCGCCCCAGCCCGATCGCACTTGTACGCCATGGGCCTGACGCGGGAGGACATGGCCAAGCCGTGGATCGGCGTCGCAACGACCTGGACCGAGACGATGCCCTGCAACCTGACCCAGCGAGCGCTGGCCGGCCAGGTCAAAGAGGGCATCCGGGCTGCCGGCGGAGTGCCTTTCGAGTTCAACACGATCGCGGTGTCCGACAACATCACGATGCGGACGGAGGGGATGCGGACCTCGCTCGTCTCACGCGAGGTGATCGCCGACTCCATCGAGGTAGCCGCCCGCGCTCACCCCTTCGACGGGTTGCTCTGCCTGGTCGCCTGCGATAAGACGGCCCCGGGGGCCGCGATGGCGCTCGCCCGTCTCGACCTCCCGGGCCTCGTCGTCCACAGCGGCGCCATGGCGCCGGGCAGCTGGCGGGGCGAGACGCTCACGATCCAGGAGGTGTGGGAGGCGGTCGCGCGCCGCGAGACCGGGCTGATCGACGACGCCGAGCTGGAGGCGATCGCCGAACGCGCATGCCCCGGGGCCGGCAGCTGCGCCGGTCAGTTCACGGCAACCACGATGGGGCAGCTGCTCGACGTGCTCGGCCTCTCGCCGGCGGGCGCGAACGACCTGCCGGCGATCGACGAGCGTCGCGCCGCCAGCGCCCGCGCGGCCGGCGAGCTCGTGCTCGAGGTAGTCGCGCGGGACGCGCGTCCCTCGCAGGTCCTCACCCGCGACGCATTCGAGAACGCGATCACGGTCCTGATGGCGGCCGGCGGCTCGACCAACGGCGTCCTCCACCTGCTGGCGATCGCCCGCGAAGCGGGGGTCGAGCTCGGTCTCGACGACTTCGATCGGATCGCGGCGCGGACCCCGCTGCTCGCCGACTTGAAGCCCTCGGGCAGGTTCGTCGCCTCCGACTTCGAGCGGGCCGGCGGCACGCCGCTGCTGCTGCGGCGCCTTGCCGAGGCGGGCCTGCTGCGGACCGATGCCCGCCGGGCCTGCGGGCGGACGCTCGGCGAGGTTGCCGCCGGCGCGGCCGAGGCCGAGGGCCAGGAGGTGATCCGGACGGCCGCGGACCCAGCCAAGCCCGGACGGGCGATGGCGGTGCTGCGCGGCTCGCTGGCTCCCGGCGGCGCGGTGCTCAAGCTCGGCGGCAAACCGCCGCTCCGCTTCCGCGGCCCGGCCCGGGTGTTCGACGGCGAGTGGGGCTGCTACGAGGCGATCGTCGCCGGCGAGGTCCAGAAGGGGGAGGTGCTGATCGTGCGCTACGAGGGTCCCTCGGGAGGCCCCGGGATGCCGGAGATGCTGACGGTGACGAGCGCTCTCGTCGGCGCCGGCCTTGACGGCGAGGTGGCTCTGATCACCGACGGGCGCTTCAGCGGAGTGTCACGTGGCCTTGTGATCGGCCACGTCACGCCCGAGGCCGCTGCGGGCGGTGCAATCGGCAAGGTCAGCGATGGCGACGAGGTCGTCATCGACGTCGAGCGACGTTCGCTTGACGTGCTTCTTGACCTCAGGGAGGGCGCCCGGTCTCAGCCGGTGTCGAGAACGGCGTCGGTTTATCCGACGGGAAGCGTGCTGCACCGCTACGCCGCGACCGTCTCCCAGGCGTCCCACGGCGCCGTTCTCGGCATCCAGGCGCTCGCTTGCGAGGAGTTCTCGCGATGACGTCGCTTGACACCGCCGAACTGGAGCTGATGCCAGCCGAGCAGGTGGGGCAGGAGGGAGGCCCCTGGGATCAGGCTCTTGCCCAGATCCGCTCCGTTGCAGAGTACCTGGGTCTCGCCGACGACCTCTGCGCGATGCTCGCCTCGTCGCGGAAAGCGCTCGAGGTTTCTCTACCGATCCGCCTCGACAACGGCAGGATCGAAACCTTCACCGGGTACCGGGTGCAGCACAGCACCACCCGCGGCCCTTCCAAGGGAGGCCTGAGATTCCACCCCTTGGTCGACCTCGAGATGATCAAGGCGCTGGCGATGTCGATGACTTGGAAGTGCGCACTGGTCGAGCTTCCGTACGGCGGCGGCAAGGGAGGGATCCGGTGCGACCCGACCCTTCTCTCCCTCGGCGAGCGTGAGCGGCTTACCCGCCGCTACGCGGCCGAGGTGTACCCGATCATCGGCCCAGGGCGCGACGTGCTGGCGCCGGACCTCAATACGGGCGAGCGCGAGATGGCCTGGATCTACGACACCTACTCAACGCTCTCCGGCGCCAACGTCGGCTCGCCGGTCACGGGCAGGCCGGTGCTTGTCGGCGGTTCTAGCGGTCGCCGGACGGCGACTGGATTCGGTGTCGCCTGTTGCTGCCGCTGGATCGCCGAGCGCCTAGAGATCCCGCCGCCGGTGCGGCTAGTGATCGCTGGCTTCGGTAACGTCGGCCAGGCGGTCGCCAGCGAGCTCGCCCGCGACCGCGCCTTCCGGATCGTCGCGATTAGCGATGTCAATGGTTGCCGCCGCAGCCCCTCCGGTCTGCCCTCGCTCGACATACAACGCGCCGCGGCTGCCGGAAGCTCGATCGTCGAAATCGGATGCGGCGATCTCGTCGATCGCGACAGCGCCCTTTGGACCGAGTGCGACATCCTCGTGCCGGCGGCGATAAGCGGAGTCATCGATGCCGAGATGGCGTCCGAGGTGAGTGCACGGGTGATCGTCGAGGGCGCCAATGGTCCACTCACCGACGCCGCTGACTCCCTCTTGCGGCGGCGCGGGGTCGAGGTCGTCCCCGACATCCTCGCCAACAGCGGCGGCGTCATCGCCAGCTACCTGGAGTCCATTCAAGAAACTGAGCCGACCCGCTATTCCGATGAGGAGGTTGCGCGGCTCGTTCGCGAGCGGCTGCGAAACGCTTTTGCCGAAGTCGCCGACCTCGCCGACAGTCGTCAGGTGAGCATGCGCCTCGCGGCCCTCTCGATCGCTGTCCAGCGAGTTGCCGACGCTCACGTGTCGCGCGGCCTGTATCCGTGAGCGCCGCTGACAACTCGCAGTGGCCGATCAGGCCGACCACCGCGACACTGGGTGGATACCGGTGGTTGCCCCGGCTTATCGATAAGGCGCGCGCCCACCGCAGCGGGACCCTCGCCGCCGGGCTCGTCTACCCGTGCTTGATTGATCGGGCCTGTCTCGAGTCCCTCGGGACCGATGCCGAGCGTTTCGCCGACCTCGTCGCGTCCTGCGGCGGCGACCACGAAGTACTGGCGGTGCTGGAGACGAGCGGCCTTGCGGGCTCGGCCGCAGCCGCTTTCGATCCCGATCGCTACCTCTGAGCGCGGCGGCCGATCGAGTAGCCAGCGGCGGCCATCTGCGCCAGCGTTTCTGCCTCGAGCACCAGCGCTAGCGGGGAGTTGGCGGCGAGTCCCTGCGGCAGCGAGTTGTCGCCGACGACCGCGTACAGGTTCCTTTCCTCTTGAGAGCACAGCTCGGCGAGAGAGCCGACCACCTTGCCATTGAAGCTCTGCCGGTCGAGCCTGCCCTCTCCAGTAACGACGGCAGCAGACTCGCGGACGCGGACCTCGAGCCCGAGTAGTCGGAACAGATGAGGTGCTCCGGGTCTCAGCCGGGCGCCGAACTCGGCCCAAAGTCCGCCCGACAGGCCTCCGGCGCAGCCGGTAAAGGGGACGCCTATGGGGTTCTTCGGTAGCTTAAGCGCAAGGGCTTCGAGGCGTTTGGAGAGGCGCTCGACAGCAGCCGGACCCGCGCCCTTTTGCGGACCGAACTCCCGAGCCGCCTTCTCGAACGGCGTCGTCACGTCGCAAAGGATCTCGAGCTCGACGGCGCCGAGGCCGCCGTGGTGGCGGATCGCGGTGATCGCGCCAGCGCCGCCGTCCGTCGTCGCGCTTCCCCCTGCGGCGACTATCACCTTGCGTGCTCCCGCCGCCACAGCGCAGGCGATCAGCTCTCCGGTCCCGTAGGTGGTGGCGCGCTCGGCGTCGAGTTCAGCGGCGGAGACGAGCGGCAGCCCTGAGGCGGCCGCCACCTCCACCACGGCGGTGACTCCGTCGCGTAGGAGGACGATTTCCGTGTTTAGCTCACGGCCGAGCGGGTCATGGGCTGTGGCCTCTACACTGGTCCCGCCGAATCGGGCGAGGAGCGCAGCAGCAGTTCCCTCTCCGCCATCAGCCACGGGACAGGAGTCGGCCACGACCCCGGATTGCCGCAGGCCCGCGCAGATCGCCTCGGCGACCTGCGCGGACCGAAAGGTGCCCTTGAAAGAGTCCGGGGCGACAAGCATTCGCACCGCAGGGGACTCCTCTGCCGGCGCTTCGAGCTAGTCGGCTAGGACGGTGCGCACCGGTACCGGATTTGCCAGCGTGTCCCGGATCGGGGACCGTTCCTGCACGGTCTCCACTAGGTTCTCGAGTTGCTCGCGGTTAGCGTTCGGGCTCTCTGCAGACACCGTGACGCGTAGCTCCTTCATCCCGGGTCGGACCGTCTCGTCGAGGCCCAGGAAACCGTGCAGGTCGAAGTCGCCCTCTAGATCAAAATGGAGGCTCTCGAGCTCAATTCCCTGCGCGGCCGCATTCGCAGCGAAGGTGACCGCGTAGCAAGCGGCCAGCGCCTTCAGCACGTAGTCGCCGGCGCTCGGTGCCGAGTCGTCTCCCAGGAGGGCAGGGGGCTCATCGCTGTCGAGCTCGAATTGCACAGTTCGGGTCTCGTCGACCGATCCGGCCTGGCGGAACTCGCCCGTGCGCGAATTGCCGCGGAAGTTCCCAGCCCAATCGCTGTGAAGCGTGAAGGAGACGTTCGCCAGCTGCGGCGACTCCTCGATCGCCTTAACGGTGTCCTCGATCTTTTGAACATCTATGGTCGGCAAGGGAGTCATCTCGATCCTCTCATGCAAGTTAAAAGTATGAAGTCTGCATTCTATTCCGATCGGAACGCTGCCGCGGGACCGGGTTTTTTAGGATCTTTCGGCCCCGCCGCCTCGCGTCGGCACAGCAGGCCAGCCGGCTCCGGCTTGGGATGAGGGTTGCCGCTGGCGGTCTTAGCGCCAGCGAACCCTCGGCGGTTTGGAAGACCGAGATCAGTACGTAGATGCAAGAATCTGCGGATCGCTAACCGCATGCCCCCAACCGGCGTGCTTTCAACCGCAGGCAGGTTCCTAACAATGCATACAGCCCGACAGTTGCAGGAGTCGGCTTTCGCGGTGAGAATTGACGGCGAGCCGGCGACCCGGGCCGATGTCCTGCCTGGCTGGGGCCCCCACGACCGCCTCGGCGTGGTCATGACCGAGCCCTTCGGCGCCATCGGCGCCAGTCACATGATCCAGCTGGCTATCACCGCCTTCTACGACGTACGCCCCGAGCGCCGAGCTGGG
>JAFDWD010000213.1 GCA_018268695.1 Actinomycetota bacterium | reverse complement strand
TCGGCCACGGCCACAGCCAGCCCCCTGCACGCTTGTCTCGCATAGCGAGACAAGCGTGCAGGGGGTCGTGGCCGAGACGGCCGTGTTTGCCGCAAGCCCTTGCGTCTCTTCCCCCTCCAGGCCGGGGCTCAGGACTGGGCGCGGTAGGCGCGCCAGCCGCCCGCGGCGGTGATGTCGGCGGCGCCCTCCAAGGCGATCGGTTCGCAGAGGAAGCCGACCACGGTGCGGCCGTCGTCGAGCTCGACCTCGCCGAGCGCCATCGGCTGGGGGATCGCGGCGAGGAAGGTGCCGAGGGCGGCGGGCGAGAGGGCCCAGATCTCGCCGGGCAGGGAGGCGCCGTCGAAGGCGACGCGGACCACGCCCGGCTTGGGCGGCTCGGTGGCGAGCGCATAGAGCCGGTAGCGCGGCGCGGTGCGGGCCTCGCCGAGGAGCCGCGCTCCACGTTCCGTCAGCTGGTGGTTCAGCGGCATCCCCGAGAGGTGGGCGCCGGCGACGAACAGCTCGATCGTCGAAGTCGGCGGCTCGGAGGCCTGACCGGTGAGGAGTCCGGCGACGTCGGCGGCGACGGCGTCGTGGAAGGCGGGGGCGTAGACCTGGACGCCGAAGGAGCCGCCGTCGGCCTCGCCGGCGGGGACGGCGACGGCGCAGAGGTCGAGCAGGTTGGCGCAGTTGGTGAAGGCCCCGAGCCTCGCGTTCTCGACGATCGGGTCCGCTTCGACCGCGGCGATCGTCGGCTGCGTGGCCGTGGTGGGGAGGAGGACCGCGTCGAGGTCGGCGAAGAGACGACGGGTCGCGAGCGCCAGGCGATCTAGGCGCTCCCGGTCGGCGAAGTACCGGGACGCGGTCGGCGCGGCGGCGGCGGTGACGATCTCCCGCACCGTGGGGTCGACCTCGTCGCCATGCGATTCGACGAACGCGCCGACGGCCGCGTGCCGCTCGGCGACGAACGCGCCGCCGTAGAGGAGCGCCCCGGCTTCGAGCAGGGCCGCGACGTCGATCTCCACGACCTCGGCGCCCGCGGCCGCGAGGCGGTCGCGGGCCGCGGCGAAGGCGGCACGCCCCGCCTCGGTCAGATCACCGAGCGCCGAAGCCGCCGGCGCCCCGACGCGCGGCCCGCTCGTCGCACCCGCACCGAGCGACATTCCCCTGGCACCAACAAATGCTGGTGGTGGTGCCAGGGGAATGTCGCTCGGGGGTACGCGGCTGAGCGGGTCCGCCGGGTCCGGTCCCGCGATGACGGTCAGGGCCAGCTCGGCGGTGGTGAGGTCCGCGGCGAAGACGCTGACGCAGTCGAGCGAGCGGCAGGCGGGCACCACGCCGGTCGTCGGCACCAGCCCCCGGGTCGGCTTGACGCCGACGATGCCCTGGAAGGCGGCCGGGACCCGGCCCGAGCCGGCGGTGTCGGTGCCGAGCGCGATGTCGACGATGCCGAGGGCGACGGCGAGCGCCGAGCCGGAGCTCGAGCCGCCGGAGACGTACTCGGGCCGCCGCGCGTCGCGGACCGCGCCGTAGGGGGAGCGGGTGCCGACCAGGCCGGTGGCGAACTGGTCCAGGTTGGTCTTGCCGAGCAGCACCGTCCCGGCCTCGAGCAGGCGGGCGACCGCGGGCGAGTGCGCCTCGGGTGCGTAGCCGAAGGCCGGGCAGGCGGCCGTGGTCGGCATCCCGGCGACGTCGATGTTGTCCTTGACCGCGAGGGTCGTCCCGGCGAGCGGCAGCTCCTCGCCCGCCGCGACCCGGGCGTCGATCGCCTCGGCATCGGCGAGGGCCGTCACTTCGTCACGCAGGAAGATCCAGACCTCGGGGCGATCGGCCACGGCGATCCGCGCGAAGGCCGAGCGGACACGCTCGACGGCGCTCATGCGAGGTCCTCCTCGCGGGTGAACTCCCCGGCGGCCGCCCAGCGCTCGCGCTCGGCGGCGAAGGCCTCGCGCTGGGCGGCGCGGAAGGAATCGATGTCCTCCGCCTCGGCGGCGAGGAAGGCCTGGTGACGGGCGAGGGAGAACTCGCCGTCGGTGATCTTCACCTCGAGCCTCCCGGCCGCCATCGCCTCCCTCATCTCCAGCAGCTCCTCGGCCTCGACCGGGAACCAGTTGATCCGGTCGAAGGCGCGCAGGAGCCAGGGGGTGCCGGGCTCGAAGGGGCCGGTGCCGCCCGGGCCGCGGTCCCAGACCTGGGTGGTGCGGCCGACGAACTGGTAACCGCCCGGCCCCTCCATCCCGTAGATGCAGAGGTAGGCGCCGCCGATGCCGACCGAATTCTCCGCCGTCCAGGTGCGGGCCGGGTTGTACTTGGTGGTGACCAGGCGGTGGCGCGGATCGAGCGGCGTCGCCACCGGGGCGCCGAGGTAGACGTCGCCGAGGCCGAGCACGAGGTAGTCGGCGTCGAAGACGATCTGCTTCACCTGCTCCACGTCCTCGAGACCGTTGATGCGGCGGATGAACTCGATGTTCCAGGGGCACCAGGGCGCGTCGGCGCGGACGCCCTGCATGTAGCGGTCGATCGCCTCGCGGGTCGCCGGGTCGTCCCAGGAGAGGGGCAGGTGGACGGTGCGGCTCGGCACCGCCAGGTCGTCGGTGGGAGGCAGCTCGGCCTCGAGGCGCCCGATCGCCGCCACCGCCTCCTGCGGCGAGAGCGCCGCCGGATCGACCTTCACCTGGAGCGCCCGGATCCCTTCGGTCAGCTCGAGGACGCCGCCCAGGGCGTCGGCTTCGATCGCCGCCGCCAGCGCGTGGACGCGGAGACGCAGGCCGAGGTCGAGAACGTTGGGCTGAAGCTCGACCAGGAGGTGGTCGTCACCCTGGCGGCGGTAGGCGATCGCGGGGCGGTCGGGAGAGCCGTCGCGCCGGGCGAGGATGCCGCCGTCGGGGACGCGGGCGGCGGCGCGCGGGCCGCGGCCGGTGACGGCGCCCTCGCCGAGACGGACGAAGCGGACCGTGTCGCCCGGCCGCATCTGGCCGAGTTTCCAGCGCTCGCCGGAGAGGACGGTCGCCGGGCAGACGAAGCCGCCGAGGCTGGGGCCGTCGGGGCCGAGGAGGATCGGCATGTCGCCGGTGAAGTCGACCGCGCCGACGGTGTAGGGGGTGTCGTGGATGTTGGAGGGATGGAGGCCGGCCTCGCCGCCGTCGGGCCGCGACCAGCGCGGCTTCGGGCCGATCAGCCGCACGCCGGTGCGGGCGGAATTGAAGTGGACCTCCCAGCGCGCCTCGTACAGCGCCGCGATGTCGGCCGGGGCGAGCCACTCGCGGTCGCCGTGCGGGCCCTCGGCGACGCCGACCTGCCAGGCGTCGGTCATCGCCGGGCGCGAGGCGCCCGGGACGGCGGCCGCACCTCCCGCCGCCCCGCGCGGTTCGCCCAGCGCCAGCTCGTCCCCCTGCCGCAGCGCCCGGCCTTCGTGGCCCCCGAAGCCACCCAGGGTGAAGGTGCTCGCGCTGCCGAGGTACTCGGAGACCTCGATCCCGCCGGCGACCAGGACGTAGGCGCGCAGGCCGTGGCCGTCGAGCCTGCCGACGTCAAGCACCGCGCCCGGGGCCAGCGCCAGCGGCTCCCAGGTCGCGACCGGCTCCCCGTCGACCACGGGCGAGCACTCGCCGCCGGTCACCATCGCGGTCGCGCCGGCGGGGAACCGGAGGCGCGGCCCGACCATCGTGCACTCGAGGCCCGCCGCGCCCTCCTCGTTGCCGAGCGCCCAGTTGCCGAGGCGGAAGGAGAGGTCGTCCATCGGCCCCGACGGCGGCACGCCGACCCGCCAGAGCCCGACCCGGCCGGGCCAGTCCTGGACCGTGGTCATCATCCCCGGCGCGAGGACCTCGACCTGACCGGGGCCGGGGCTCACGGCCGGGTGACGACCATCCGGACCGGGCTCGGGTCGAAGCCGTTGCAGGGGTTGTTGATCTGCGGGCAGTTGGAGACCAGGACCAGGGTGTCCATCTCGGCCCGCATCGTCACCGTCAGACCCGGTTTCGAGATCCCGTCGACGATCCCCAGCATCCCATCCTCCTCGACCGGCACGTTCATGTACCAGTTGATGTTGGAGACGAGGTCGCGCTTGCCGAGGCCGTGCCGGGCGCCCTCGCGGAGGAAGTTCTCGACGCAGGCGTGCTGGTGCTTGGTGTGGTGGCCGTAGCGCAGCGTGTTGGACTCCTTCGAGCAGGCGCCGCCGAGGGTGTCGTGGTTGCCGCACTCGTCGGCGATCACGGTCATCAGGGCGTTGCCGCGGTCGGAGCGCAGCACCGAGCCGGTGGTGAGGAAGATCCGCCCCTGGGCCGCGATCGTGTCCGGCGCCGAGTAGCGCTCGGAGGTGTCGGCGGCCGAGTAGAGGATGCAGTCGACCGCCTGGTTGCCGCCGAGGTCGATGATCGAGAGCACGTCGCCGGCGGCGACGATCGCAGACCACGGGGCGCGGGCGGCGACCAGCTGGTCGAGGACGACCTCGCCCGCCGGGATCGTGCCGAGGGTCGGGTCGACGGCGACGCCCTTCACCGAGACCGGGGTCATCGGCTCCCCCTCGCGTCGCGGTAGTCCTTCGTGTTCGCGAGCGCCCTCTCGATCTCCGGGGTCGAGCTCCAGAGGTCGTCCTCGGGGCCGGTCGGATCGCCGCTCCAGGCGAGCACCTCCAGGGTGGTCGCCGTGTAGTCGGGGCGCGGGTCGAGCGGGTGGGGGACGTTGGCGAGGATCGCGATCGCCGGCAGCTCGATCCGCAGCTCGACCGCCGCGCCCGCCCCGGCCGAGCCCTCGAAGCGCAGCCGCCCCTCGGCGTCGACCCGCACGCCCTGGAAGAAGGAGATGCCGGGCGGGATGTCGCGCGGGCCGAGCCCGTGCTTGGCGGCGGCCAGCAGCTGCAGCTCGCGCCCGGCGGGGGAGGGCCCCTGCGCGTCGCCGTCGCCGTAGCGCGCCGCGTTCGCCGCCGCGTTCGTCGTCCCGCAGAGCGCGTCGTGGCGGCCGGAGGAGTCGGCGACGATCGTCGCCAGGGCGCGGCCCTGGTCGGAGAGCAGCGGGTGGCCCGCGCCGAGGTAGGCCTGCCAGGGGATCTTCACGGTGTCGGCGACGTTCAGCCGCTCCCAGGGCCCGTCGGCGTTGTAGAGGAGGAGGTGGGCGCAGGCGTCGCCCTCGAGGTCGCGAAGGCGCAAGGTCGTCCCCGGGGCGAGGACCTTGGAGGCATAGCCGCCGCCGGCCACGGTCTCGGCCCAGACGAGCGCCGCCGGGTCGACGCCCCCGGGCAGCTCCCCGGCCCAGGCGCTCGCCGGGAGGACCGGCATCGCCTCGGCGGCGGTGCCGGCCTGGGCGCGCGCGTGCTCGCGGGCGGCGCGGGTGGTGGCGGTGCCGGCGTCGTTCATCTACGCCAGCGGCACCAGGGCGGAGATCTCGACCAAGGCGCCTTTCGGCAGGGCGGCGACGCCGATCGTCACCCGCGCCGGGGGCGGCTCCTCGAAGAACTCGGCGTAGGCCTCGTTGATCGCCGGGAACTCCTCCAGGCGCGTCGTGTAGACGGTGACCTGCAGCGCCTCGGTCAGCTTGCCGCCGGCCGCCGCGGCGATCGCCTCGAGATTGCGCAGGCACTGGCGGGCCTGGGCGGGGGCGTCGCCCAGGCCGACCATCTCACCGGCGGCGTCGAGCGGGATCGCACCGGAGCAGTAGAGGACGCCCTCGTGGGCGATGGCCTGGGAGTAGGGGCCGATCGCGGCGGGGGCCTGATCGGTCTCGATCTTCACGCGATTTCTCATGGATCCAAGATTAGCGATATCGTATCCCTCTTGTTCGGCACGCTTTCCAGGACCGAGGAGGAGAACAGATGAGCATCGCGACCCCCGACAGCACCGCGCAGCGCCTGGAGGAGGCGGCCCGCGACAACCTTTGGCTCCACTTCTCCAAGCTCTCCGCTTATAAGGACCACCCGGTCCCGGTCATCGCCAAGGGCGAAGGCTGTTACGTCGAGGACGTCAACGGCAAGCGCTACCTGGACGGGCTGGCAGGCCTCTTCGCCGTCCAGATCGGTTACGACTACGGCGAGGAGATCGGCGCCGTCGCGGCCGCGCAGCTGCAGCAGCTCCCCTTCTACACGAACTGGGGCTTCGCCCATCCGCCCTCGATCGAGCTCGCCGCCGAGTTGGCCCGCATCTCCCCCGGCAAGCTCAACCGCAGCTTCTTCATCGGCAGCGGCTCGGAAGCCGTCGAGACCGCCTGGAAGCTCGCCCGCGCCTACCACCAGGCAAAGGGCGAACGGCGCTGGAAGGTGATCGCCCGCCGCTACGCCTACCACGGCACCACCATGGGGGCGCTCTCGATCAACGGCATCCCCGGCCTGCGCACCCCCTGGGAGCCGCTGGTTCCCGGCGTCTCCCACGTCTGGAACACGAACCGCTACCACCGGCCGCTCGAGGAGACCGAGGAGGAGTTCACCGCCTTCCTGCTTGAGGACCTGCGCCACGCGATCATCCAGGCCGACCCGGGCAGCATCGCGATGGTGATCATGGAGCCGATGCAGAACCAGGGCGGCTCGCTGGCGCCACCCGCCGGCTACTGGGCCGGGGTGCGGGAGATCTGCGACGAGTACGGGATCCTGCTCTGCGCCGACGAGGTGATCACCGGCCTCGGTCGACTCGGCTCCTGGTTCGGCTCCGACCTCTACGGGATCGAGCCGGACATCATGACCTGCGCCAAGGGGCTCGCCTCCGGCTACGCGCCGATCGGTGCCGTGCTCGCCACCGACGAGGTCGCCGAGCCGTTCGCCGACGGTGAAAGCGTCTTCGCCCACGGGTCGACCTACGGCGGTCACCCGCTGACCTGCGCGATCGCGGTGAAGAACCTCGAGATCATGCACCGCGACGGGGTGGTCGACCACGCCGCCGAGCACCAGGGCGCGTTGAAGAGCTCGCTCGACCAGCTGCTCGACCTGCCGATCGTCGGCGACGTGCGCGGGACCGGCTACTTCTACGCGATCGAGCTGGTCAAGGACAAGGACACGCACGAGACGCTGCCGATGGACGTCCGCGAACGGCTCTTCAAAGGCTTCCTCGCGCCGACCCTGTTCGAGCGCGGGCTGATCGCCCGCTGCGAGGAACGGATCCTGCCGCTGATCACCATCTCGCCGCCCCTGGTCGCCGGGCAGGCCGAGTTCGACGAGACGACGCGGATCCTCGGCGAGGTGCTCGCCGAGGCACCGAACCACCTCTAGGGCACCGACCCCGATGCTCTCCCGCGAGGACAACGAACGGATCACCAAGACCGGACCGGACGATCCCGCCGGACGCCTCATGCGCCAGTACTGGCAGCCGGCCGGCCTCGTCTCCGAGATGCCGGCCGAGCGGCCGGTGAAGGCGGTCCGCCTACTGGGGGAGGACCTCGTCCTCTTCAAGCGCGGCGAGCGTGACTGGGGCCTGGTCGGCCGCTACTGCGCCCACCGCGGCGTCGACCTCTCATACGGTCGCCTCGAGGACGGCGGCCTGCGCTGCCTCTACCACGGTTGGCTCTACGGCAACGACGGCCGCTGCCTGGAGCAGCCCGCCGAACCGCCGCACAGCCGCTTCTTCGAGAAGGTGCGGATCGCCGGCTACCCCTGCGTCGAGCGCAACGGCATCGTCTTCACCTACATGGGCGGCGGCGACCAACCGCCGTTCCCCGCCTACGACTGCTTCGAGGCGCCGGAGGAGTACACCTTCGCCTTCAAGGGGCTCT
>JAFDWD010000212.1 GCA_018268695.1 Actinomycetota bacterium | reverse complement strand
GCGCCGGCTCGGGACCGACCGCATCGACCTCTATTACGCCCACTTCGACGACACCGAGACGCCGCTGGCGGAGACGCTCGGCGCCTTCGGCGAGCTGATCGAGGCGGGCAAGGTGCGGGCGATCGCCGCCTCCAACTACTCGGGCGCGCGCCTGGCCGAGGCGCTCGCGACCGCCGAGCGCGAGGGCCTGCCGCGCTACGTCGCCCTGCAACCCCACTACAACCTGGTCGAGCGGGATTTCGAGTCCGACCAGCAGCCGGTCTGCGCGCGCGAGGACGTCGCGGTGTTCCCCTTCTACGCCCTCGCCAAAGGCTTCCTCACCGGCAAGTACCGCGCCGGCGGCGACGAGGTCGACAGCCCGCGGGCCGAAGGCGCCAAGGCCTACCTGGACGAGCGCGGCGAGAAGCTGCTGGCGGCGCTCGACGAGATCGCCGCCGCCCACGCCGCCGAGCCGGCCACCGTCGCCCTCGCCTGGCTGCGCCGCCAGGACACCGTCCTCGCCCCGATCGCCAGCGCCCGCACGGTCGAGCAGCTCGGCCCGCTCGTCGCCTCCACCTCGCTCGAGCTGACGGGCGAGGAGCTCGCGCGGCTGACAGCTGTTTAGCCCGCCACCGGGAAGGGAATCTTGCGGGGATGGCCGACCTCGTCCTCGGACCGATGCTGCGCTACGTCTCCGAGACCGAGGCGACGGTCTGGGTGGAGACCGACGAGCCGTGCGAGGTGGCGGTCCTCGGGGCGGTCGAGCCCACCTTCACCGTCGACGGCCACCACTACGCGCTGGTCCGGGTCGAAGGGCTGAAGCCCGACACCGAGCACCCTTATGACGTGCGCCTCGACGGTGGCCTGCGCTGGCCCGAGGCGGACTCGCCGCTGCCACGGCCGTCCCTGCGGACGCTCGGCGGCACCGGCCCGCTCGACGTCGCCTTCGGCTCCTGCCGCGTCGCCGTCCCCCACGAGCAGCCCTACACGAAGTCCAAAGACGAGGACGAAAAGGGGCACGAGGTCGACGCGCTCTGGGTCCTCGCCCAGGAACTCTCCCGCGGCGAGCGCGAGCGTCCCAACCTCCTCTTCCTGCTCGGCGACCAGGTCTACGTCGACGAGGGCAGCCCGGAGACGCGGGCGAAGATCGAGGCGCGGCGGGGGACGAAAACCGAACCGGGCCGTGAGGTCACCGACTTCGAGGAGTACACCTGGCTCTACCAGGAGAGCTGGCGCGAGCCGCTGATCCGCTGGCTCTTCTCGGTCGTCTCCGCCTCGATGCTCTGGGACGACCACGACATGTCCGACGACTGGAACATCTCCGAGTCGTGGGTCGCGGAGATGCGCGAACGCGCCTGGTGGCACCGGCGGGCGATCGGCTGCATCGCCAGCTACTGGATCTACCAGCACCTCGGCAACCTCTCGCCCGCGTCGCTCGACGAAGACGAGATCTACACGATGGTGCGCGGCAACGAGAAGGCCGACGAAGTGCTCTTCGACTGGGCCGGCCGGATCGAAGCCGAAGGCGCCGGGACGCGTTGGAGCTTCTGCCGCGACCTGAACGGGACGCGGGCGATCTTCGTCGACTCGCGCGCGGGCCGGGTGCTCGAGGAGGGCGCGCGTCGGATGGTCGACGACGAGGAGTGGGAGTGGATCGTCGACCACACCGAAGGGGACTACGACCACCTGCTGGTCGCCACCACGGTGCCGTGGCTCCTCTCCCCCGGGCTCGATCGGCTCGAGGCCTGGAACGAGAAGGTCTGCGAGGGAGCGCACGGGCCGCTCGTCGCGCGCGCCGCCGAGAAGCTCCGGCGCGAAGTCGACTTCGATCACTGGGGCTGCTTCTCCCACTCCTTCCGCGCCCTGCGCGACCTGCTCGGGGAAGTGGCGGAAGGCAGACGCGGTCGCAAGCCCGCCTCGATCGTGGTGATGGCGGGCGACGTCCACCACGCCTACCTCTGCCAGGTGGGATGGCCCGCGGGCCAGGCCGACGACAAGGCGCCGGTCTACCAGGCCGTCTGCTCCCCGTACCGCAACCCGCTCTCGAGCAAAGAGCAGCGGGTGATCAAAGCTGGCTTCACCTCCACCTTCACCCGCGTCGCCGCGGCCCTCGCGAAGCTGGCCGGCGCCGAGGACCCCGGCATCCGCTGGCGCAAGCTCGACGGCCCCTACTTCGACAACCAGGTCGCCACCCTCCACCTCGACGGCCGCCACGCCACCATGAGCCTCGACAAGACGGTGCCGGGAGACGACGAAGAGCAGTCCCTGACCGAGAGCTTCCACAGGGAGTTGGCGTAGGGACGGACCAAGGGACGCCAGGCGTCGCGGCGAGCACGGCCGTCTCGTCCACGCTCCCTGCACGCTTGTCTCGCTATGCGAGACAAGCGTGCAG
>JAFDWD010000211.1 GCA_018268695.1 Actinomycetota bacterium | reverse complement strand
GTCCTCGCCTGGACCGCGCTGGATCTCCGGCGACGATGAGGACTGTCGTCGGGAGGTCTTGGCCCTGCTACTCGACGAATCTCCTCACCGCCTCGAGTTCGACGATCTCGCGGTCGCCCTCGCGGGGGACCCCGAGCAGCTCTCGGAGAGGAACGCCCTCAAGGACGCGGTCACGATCCTCGCCGGGGAAGGGCTCGTGAACCGAGATGGCGGGACCTTGGCGCCGAGCCGCGCAGCCCGGCAGATGGCGGAACTCGGCTTCTCCATCGGATGAGCGAGTTCGACGAACTGGTCGCCCACCGGGTCGGGCGCCGGATCAAGCGACGGCGTCAGTACCTGGACCTGTCGCAGGAGGCACTTGCGGAACGCGCAGGCGTCCATCGCACCCAGATCAGCATGTACGAGCACGGTCTGCGTATGCCGTTGACCTCGTCCCTGATCAAGCTCGCGGCAGGCCTGGAGGTCACCGTCGCACAACTCGTCGTCGGGATCGAGTGGGCGGTTCCCGGCAGGCCCTTGGACGACGGGAGTCGCGATGCCCCGCCTTGCTGATCCGAGGGTCGCCGCCCGGTTCGCCGCGAACCTGCGGCGCCTGCGCGTCGCGGCAGACCTGTCCCAGGAAGAGTTGAGCTTCCGGGCCGGTGTCCATCGGACCCAGATCAGCCTGATGGAGTCGGGGGACCGGGTGCCCCGATTCGACACCTTGGTCAGGCTCATCGGCGCCCTGGGGGTCGATCATGCGGCGCTCTTCGATGGGATCGCCTGGGAGCCTCACGAGTTCACGCCCCACGGCTACTCGCTGGGGCGGCGGGAGGACGGTGACGGTGCCGCAGAAGAAGCGTGATGTCGCGGTCGCCGAACGGTTCGGTCGGAACCTGCGTCGCGAGCGCCGACGGGAGGGCTTCTCCCAAGAGGAGCTTGCCGTCCGCGCCGGATTGCATCGGACCGAGGTCGGCAAGCTGGAGAAGGGCGAACGTGTCCCACGAATCGACACGTTGATCCGGCTCGCCGATTCGGCGGGCACGACGCCCACCAAACTCCTCGACGGCATCTACTGGATTCCGGCACCCGAGTCGATCGGCACGTTCACCTTCTCGATCGGACTCGACCCATTGAGACGAGAAGCACCTTTCAGGAAGTGGATCGAGTAGCCAAACACCCCAGTAAGGGCAACGGCAGCCTGTCCGATCGAGCGCAGCTACCGATCCGATCCGATGTACCGAAGGGGCAAGACCAGGGCCACCAGGCCATCCCGACAGCACGAACAGCTGAACCCCTCACGCACTATCACTGCAAGAACCGTAAGGCCGATGGCGATGTCTGGCTCGACGGAAACAACTTGGGTTAGTGCGGAGCATGTCCCTGCGCAAGGTCCTTGAACCTCGGACCTTGGGCGAGTACCAAGGCTCGCTCCGGCGGGTCGTCGTTCCACCAGCAGACGATCGCCGCACCCTCGCTGCGGATCGTTGGCAGCTCCACCTTCAGATCCGTGTCGGAGGTCCGAAAATAGATGTACGGATCGGATCCAGGTTCAATCGCGCGGTGAAGGTCTTGTAGCCCGGGTTTATGGAGAAAGTCGTGACCGACTTGCGTCGTCCTTCCGGCCCAAATCAAGACGCCCAAGCTCTGGTTGACGAAGGCTTCAATGCAAAAGGGCTCGGCAGTGCCCAGTTGTTCGTTCTCATCCTGTGCTTCTCCAGCTGCGAGTCGCTGTATCGCCGTGAACTGAATTTCGATCCGCTCGGCCCCGTGGAGAATTCCCTCATAAAACTGGTTCCTGATCGGTTGTCTAAGAAGCTGTGCCGTCTCGCTGGTCTTAAGAATTGGAATTCCTCGAAAGGTTTGAGAGTCGTCGTAGGAGAGGGCAATGTGAATCAGGTTGTGGTGTATCTCCTCAAGCGCCGCCAAGAGGGCAGAATCAGCTCGATTTTTAAGCTCGCGGTTGGCGGAACGCTGATCGAAGAATCGCATGAGCACGGAGGTCCAGAGCGCGCCGAGAGCGAGCACCAGGCCGAGCAAGGTGAGGACGCCCTGATTGGCATTTAGCTGACAACCGAAGTCGCCTCTACCCGTGCATTGCGGACCGACTTGGAAAAGCCAGATGTAGGTGGCCGCTGCCGCCAAAAGGCCAGCGGCGCTTCCAATGACCGCCGGTACCAGACGCCTAAGTTCTTCGTCTCGCCGGAGCCATACAGTTAGGACTCCCAATGCGGCGACGAGGATCGCCACCACTATCCCCAGAACGATCACACCGGCACTCTACGATATTTATTGAACGCAAGAAACACCTACGTCGGTCTTGCGCCGAGGACTCTCAACCCGGATAGACGCGTAGTCGAGCCGGGGCAAATTTGGGGGATACATCCGCCCTGTTGAGCTGACAACAGGGTCGTGGAATGCCGCCGTGACCCGACACAGACACCGCCCGTTCTCGCCGTACGGGGTATGTCCCCATCCCGCGACGGATCGAACCTCCGACCCGGACATCCCCGGTGATGTTGTCGATCGGGAAGCTCGGCGCGGGCCAGGAGGCCTACTACACGGCGAGGGTCGCCGAAGGCGCCGAGGACTACTACTCGGGCCGGGGTGAGGCGGAGGGCTACTGGCTCGGCTCCGCCGCCCTAGACCTGGGCCTCGACGGCAGGGTCGACGCCGATGCCTTGACGGCAATGCTGACCGGCCGCCATCCTGCGACGGGCGATCCGCTCGGCCTCCGCCACGTCGCCGGCCGTGGCCCGGTGCCCGGCTTCGATCTCACCTTCTCGGCGCCGAAGTCCGTCTCGCTGACCTGGGCGTTCGGCGGCGAGGGTGCCGGGGCCGAGGTCGTCGAGGCCCACCGCGCATCGGTCGCCGCCGCCCTCGACTACATGGAGCGCGAAGCATGTTGGACCCGGCGCGGCCATGGTGGTCACGAGTTCGTCCACGGCGACGGCTTCATCGCCGCCGCCTACCGCCACCGCTCCTCGCGCGCCGGCGACCCCCAGCTCCACACCCACGTCCTCGTCGCCAACGC
>JAFDWD010000210.1 GCA_018268695.1 Actinomycetota bacterium | reverse complement strand
GGAGGCTTTCACGCCCGACAACGAGTTCTGCCTCGGCGAGTCGGAGGTCGCGGGCTTCTTCGTCTGCGCCGGCTTCTGCGCCCACGGGCTCGCGGGCGCCGGCGGGATCGGCAAAGTGATGGCCGAGTGGATCGTCGATGGCGAGCCAAGCCTCGACCTCTGGCACATGGACATCCGCCGCTTCGGCGCCGCGTACCGCTCGCCGTCCTACACCCACAAGCGGATCCGCGAGACCTACGAGACCTACTACGACATCCGCTATCCCAACCACGAGCGCAGCGCCGGGCGACCGCTCCGGGTCTCCCCGGCCAACGCCTGGCATCGCGAGCGCGGAGCATCGTTCGGCGAGAAATCGGGCTGGGAGCGGGTCAACTGGTACGAGCCGAACGCCGCGGCGGGCGACGAGGCACTGCGGCCACGCGGCTGGGCGGGCCAGAACTGGTCCCCGGCGATCGGCGCCGAGCACCGCGCCTGCCGCGAGCGGGTGGCGATCTTCGACGAGTCCTCCTTCGCCAAGCTGGAGATCGAGGGGCCGGGTGCGGCCGACTTCCTCGAAGGCCTCTGCGACAACCGGGTCGCCCGCGCGGTCGGGCAGATCACCTACACGCAGATGCTGAACCGGCGCGGCGGGATCGAGTGCGACTTCACCGTCTCCCGCCTCGCCGAGGACCGCTTCGGGGTCGTCACCGGCACCGCCTTCGGCAACCACGACCGCGAGTGGATGCGGCGGCACCTCCCGGCCGACGGGAGCGCGCGGATCGTCGACGCCACCTCGGGGTGGGCCTGCTTCGGGATCTGGGGCCCGCGCGCGCGGGATGCCCTCCAGCCGCTGACGCCGGCGGATCTCGGGAACGACGCCTTCCCCTACATGACCGTCCAGGAGATCACCGTCGGCGACGTGCCGGTGCGGGCGCTCCGTGTCACCTATGTCGGGGAGCTCGGGTGGGAGCTCTACTGCCCGACCGAGTACGGCCTCGGACTGTGGCGGGCGATCTGGGAGGCGGGCCAGGACCACGGCATCGTCGCCGGCGGCTACCGGGCGATCGATTCGATGCGCCTGGAGAAGGGCTACCGGGTATGGGGTGCCGACATCACGCCGGACGAGACTCCCTACGAAGGCGGCGTCGGCTTCTGCGTCAAGCTCGACAAGGAGGCGTTCGTCGGCCGCGACGCGCTCGTCGCCGCGAAGGAGAGCGGCCCGCGGCAGAAGCTGGCATGCATCACCCTGGACGACCCGCGGTCGATCGCCCTCGGCAACGAGCCGGTCCGGATCGATGGTGAGGTGGTCGGCCGGGTGACGACCGGCGGCTACGGCTACACGGTCGAGCGCTCGATCGCCTACGCCTACCTACCCCCCGCGCTCGCCGGGCCGGGGACCGCGGTGGCGATCGAGATCTTCGGGACCTGGGTTGATGGCGAGGTCGCCACCGAGCCCCTCTTCGATCAGGCGGGTGAGCGGATCAGGTCCTGAGCGCGGGCCGGCAGGAGACCGGCGAGGATGTGCTCGGTGCCCTCGGTGTGCTCGCGCATCAGGCGCACCGCGCGCGGGCCGTCTTCCCGGCGGAGCGCCTTGACGATCTTCGCGTGCTGCTCGTTGGCGCGGACGAGGACCTCGGGCGGATGTGGGATCAGCGCGATCAGGTCGGTCATCTGGCCCTGCACGTCGGTCATCGCCGCGACCAGGCGGGGCGAGCCGGCCGCCTCGGCGAGGCCGATGTGGAAGCGCAGGTCGGTCCGCCGGTACTCCTCGAAATCCTCGGTCTGCTTCGTCATCGCCTCGATCAGGTCGTCGAGGCGATCGAGGCGGGGCGGGCGCGCCCGCTCGGCGGCGAGCAGGACCGAGCCGGTCTCCACCGCGACGCGCTGATCGAGCACCTCCCAGGCGCCGACGTCGAGTGGCTCGCCGATCGGGTCGACCAGCGGCGGCTCGGCGGCGACGAAGGTGCCTCCCTTGCGCCCGCGCAGGGAGACCAGGTGGCCGCTCTGGACCAGCGTGGTCAGCGCCTGGCGCAGGGTCGAGCGGGAGATGCGCAGCTGCTTGGCGAGGTCACGCTCCGGCGGCAGCTTGCTGCCGGGGGCCAAGAGGCCGAGCCGAATTGCGGTGCCGAGCCGCTCGACCGTCTCCTCGAAGGTCGAGGGCGGCTGGACCGGCATGAAGACCGCCTCGAGGGCGGCGTCGCGCTCCATGCGGGAACGGTACTGCGGCGCGGCCGGCCGCGCACCTCTACTCGACGAGTGCGTGAGCGCCCTCGGGCGCGGCGCTTCCGGTTCCCTCGCCCTCGGGGGCCCCGGCCGGCTTCCACTTGCCGAGCGCCATGAAGAGCGCCGGGATGAAGGCGATCCCGAGCAGGACCAGGGCCCAGACGAAGGTCGAGGCGAAGGCTTCCGCCAACGGTCCCTGGGCTGCCGCCTGGCGCACCGGCGGCAGTTCCCGGACCGATTCGAGGCCGTTGCCGCCGATCGTCGAGCCGAAGGCGGCGGTGATCTCGGCGGTGAGGATGACCGAGAGGATCGCGGTGCCGATCGAGGCGCCGCCCTGGCGGATGATGTTCATCGCGGTCGAGGTGCGGGCGATCGCCGCGGGCGGCACCGCCTGCATCGCCGCGGTCATCGTCGGCATCATCGAGAAGCCCATGCCGAGACCGAGGACGAAGCTGAACGAGCAGAGCAGCCAGTAGGACGTGGTCGCGGTGACGAAGGCGAACGGCGCGAGCCCGATCACCAGCAGCGGGATGCCGCAGGCCGGCCAGCGGTTCGGGCCGTATCGGTCGGTCAGTTTGCCCGCCAGCGGCATCGTGATCATCGCCCCGATCCCCTGCGGGGCGAGCAGCAGGCCAGCTTCCAGGGCCGAGGCGCCGCGGACCGTCTGGTAGTAGAGCGGGATCAGCAGCAGCGCGCCGAAGAAGGCGATCGCGAAGAGCGTGAAGACGCCGGCCGCGGCGCCCGCGCGGGTGTGCGTGAAGGTGCGGATGTCGATCAGCGCGCCCCCACCTTTGCGCCAGCTGTGTACGAAGAAGCCGATGATCAGCGCCAACCCGACGACGACCGGCGCCCATGATTTGAACTGTCCGAAGCCACCGCTCGCCGACTCGGCGAGGCCGAAGATGAAGAGGGTCAGGCCGGGCGAGAGCAGCGCCATGCCGAGCCAGTCGAGCCGCTGCGACGGTTCGGGTCTGTCTTTCTCGAGCACGATGAAGGCGAGGATCACGGCGACGATGCCGATCGGGATGTTGATCATGAAGATCCACCGCCAGGACACGTCGTCGACCAGCCAACCGCCGAGGATCGGGCCGATGATCGGGGCGATCAGCATCGGCACGCCGAGGATGCCCATCACCCGGCCCATCCGATGAGGGCCGGCCTTCTTGGTCATGATCGTCATGACCGCGGGCATGATCATGCCGCCGCCGAAGCCTTGGAGGACGCGGAAGACGATCAGCGAGTCGGCGCTCCAGGCGACCGCGCAGAGGGCGGAGCCGAGCATGAAGAGGAGTAGGGACCAGATGTAGATGCGCTTGGTGCCGAAGCGGTCGGCAGCCCAGCCGGACGCCGGGATCACCGCGGCGAGTGCCAGGGTGTAGCCGGTGACGACCCACTGGATGGTCGTCAACGAGGCGTGGAAGTCGATCGAAAGGCGGTCGATCGCGACGTTGACGATCGTCGTGTCGAGGATCGACATGACGGCGCCAAGCAGGACGACGCCCGCGACGACCATCGTCTCGCGGTCGAGGGCGTTGGGGTCCGCGGGGGCTGAGGTGACGGCGTCCGGTCGGCTCATTCCGTACACCGTATCAGGATCTCGTACGCCGTATCGCCCCGGTATGCTTTCCGCATCGCAGCTGGGATCGACACCGTCTGGACCCGTGACGAGGAGCGCTCCTCGGGACCGCAGCCGCTCTCGCGCGCGGCGATCGTCGCCGCCGCGATCGAGATCGCCGACGCGGATGGCCT
Source organism: Actinomycetota bacterium (assembly GCA_018268695.1). The sequence continues at coordinate 4,714 of JAFDWD010000210.1, read as the reverse complement.
GGAGGCGGTCTCCATCAGGAGACTTGCCACCAAGCTAGATGCCCGGCCGATGAGCCTTTACTCACACATCGGCCGCAAGGGTGACCTCGTCGACCTGATGGTCGACGAGGTGATGGCCGGCGCGATCATCCCCGGCGGCCCGCCGACCGACGACTGGCGCGAGGCGCTCCGCCAGATCGCCCAGCGCACCCGCGAGTCCACCCGCGCCCACCCCTGGATGATCGCCGCCGCCTTCCACCGCCCGTTCCTCGGTCCCAACATGCTCTGCCACATCGACCAGTCCCTCGCCGCCGTCTCGGAGCTCCCTCTCTCCCCCCAGCGCAAGCGCGCCGTCCTCCTCGCCGTCGACACCTATACCCTCGGCTTCGTCCGCTGGGAGGTGATGTCGCCGAAGGGCAAGGGAGGAAGCGGCACCCCCTGCGCCCACCGCGCCGAGGCGGGTCCCACCGCCGCCGAGATCGACGCCTACATCGCCGCCCAGACCGAGAGCGGCGACTACCCCTACCTTGCCGAGTTCATCGGTAAGGAGCCGGGCCTCGGCGTCAAGGCCGAGAAGTTCGAGGTCGGCCTCGAGTGGCTCCTCACCGGCATCGCCGCCGAGGTCGGCGAGGCGAAGGCGACCGGCGACTGACATCTGTCAGACCGGCGGTCCGCCGTTGGTGCCTTTGAAGTGGTCGAGCAGCTTCATGATCGCTTTCGTCTGGGCTCTTACCGCTTCGGTATTGGTGGCGAGCTGCTCGCCCATCAGACCCAAGGTCCGGTCGAGACCCGCGTAGGTCTTCTCCAGCCGCGTCAGCATCGCGCGATTGAAGCGCCGGGTCTCCGCGAGCTCCCGGTCGTACTTCTCCAGTAGCTCGGCGTTCCGCTTCTCGGATTCCTCGCGGTAGCGTTCCATCTTGTCGGCGTGCTCGGCGCTGCGCTTCTCGGATTCCTCGCGGTGACGCGCCATGTCCTCGCGGTGGATCTCCCACTTGCTTTTCCAGAGGCCGAGCGGCATGGGACCAGTGTGACGCTGAAATACGCGCGAGTGGTGCGCGGAAGGAAAGAATTCAATGCCGACTTTGTGTCGGAGGTGTGACGCCTAAACCGTCACGAGGCCGACGAGGAGGAGGACGGTGCCGACCGCGCCGACGCCGAGGCCGCCGGCGAGGAGCCAACGGCGGTGGGCGATGATCGAGACCGTCGCCAGGACGATGCCCACCTCGAGCCCGACCTCGGCCAGCTCATAGAGGAGGTGCTTTTCGTTGTAGTGGTCGACGTGTTCTTCGTCGTGGTGCATCTCCTCGACCAGTCGGTGGTCGGCGGGGGCGAGCTCCCGCTCGATGCGCCGCTCGTGCGCCGCCGCGGCGCTCGCCGCTTCGGCCTCTTCGCGGGGACCCTCGGCGAGAACCTTGAGCATCGTCGAGTTGCCGGCCGCGACGTCGATCTTCAGCTGGTTGGACTCCAGCCGCGAGGAGGTGTCGGCGCGTCCGGTCTCCCCGGTGATCACCTCCTTCACCGCCTCGTTGGAGAGGAAGGTGGCGACGGCGAGGAGGGCCGCCATCACGGCGACAAGGAGCGCGGCCTGGCGGGCGAAGCCGGGGGTGTCCAGCTCGCCCCGATGGTGGCTGTTCTCGAAGCGCTCGACGGACCGGTGCGCAGGCATGAACCGGGCAATCTATGCGTTCAAGGATCTTCGGGTTACGAATCGCGCCGGGTGCGCTTATGTTGTGCGGCGTGGGCGACGGAGCCAAGACGGTCGTGTTCTTCCCCGAGGGCGCCTTCGGCCCGACCAACAACTGCGTCGGCATCGGCGACGTGCTGCGCCGCCGCGGACACCGCGTCATCTTCATCGTCGAGGAGTCCTTCGCCGGGACGCTCGAGGCGCAGGGCTTCGAGGAGCGGACGATGCGCCTCACCCCGCCGCCGGAGACCGAGGAAGCGCCCGGCCAGTTCTGGAAGGACTTCATCCGCGACACCGCGCCGGTCTTCCGCAAGCCGACGATCGAACAGCTGGGTGAGTTCATCGCGCCGACCTTCGAGGCGCTGATCGACGGGGCCAAGTACGTCGATGCGCGGTTGATGGAGATCCTCGGCGAGCTCGAGCCCGACCTCGTGGTCGAGGACAACGTCGTCACCTTCCCGGCGCTCTTCGCGAGCGGCCGGCCGTGGGCTCGGATCGACTCCTGCAACCCGCTGGAGATCAAGGACCCCGACCTGCCGCCGGTCTTCTCCGGCCTGCCGACCGAGGACCGCTCCGGCTGGGCCGAGTTCTGGGACGCCTACCGCGCCGCCCACGACGAGATCCACGCGGACTTCGACGAGTTCTGCCGCGAGCGCGGCGCCCCTCCCCTCCCCCGCGACGACTTCATCCACGCCGGCCCGACGCTGAACCTCTACCTCTATCCGCAGGAGGTCGACTATCCGCGGCGCGAGCCGCTCGGGCCGACCTGGCACAACCTCGGCGCCAGCGTGCGGGCGACCGACCCCGACTGGCGGCTGCCGGAGGAGCTCGCCGGGCGCGAGGAGCCGCTCGTCTACCTCAGCCTCGGCTCGCTCGGCTCGGCCGACGTCGCGCTGATGCGGACGCTGGTGGCGGAGCTCGCCGACGCGCCCTACCGCTTCATCGTCTCCAAGGGACCCCAGGCAAACGAGTTCGACCTCGCCCCGAACATGGTCGGCGCCGAGTTCCTCCCCCAGACCTCGGTCCTCCCCCAGGTCGACCTGGTGATCACCCACGGCGGCAACAACACCGTCACCGAGTCGCTCTACTTCGGCAAGCCGATGGTGCTGCTGCCGATCTTCTGGGACCAGCACGACAACGCCCAGCGCATCGACGAGACGGGGTACGGAATCCGCGTCGACACCTACGCGCACGAGGCCGACGAGCTGACCGGGGCGATCGCCCGCCTGCTCGACGACGGCGCCCTCGCCGACCGCCTGGCGCAGGCCTCGCGCCGCCTCCAGGCGGCACCGGGGACGGAGCTCGCCGCGGACCTGATCGAGCGCGCGATCGCCTAAGCGAGGCGCCGGGCGTCAACGCCGGGTAGAACTACGGGGGTGAATAGAACGCGCCCCAGGCTTCTGCTGCTCCTGCTGCCGGTGGTGGCGATCCTCGCCGCCTGTGGGTCGAGCTCCGGCAGCGCCGGCGCCGCGGCGGGGACGGTCTCGACCAGCGCGAGCGCGGCGGTGATCCCGGCGTCTGCGGCCGGTGGCACCGAGCTGACGGTCTGGCCCGAGTTCGGCCTTGATCCCCAGCGCTCCGACGCGACGAACGCCTCCACCGGGATCACCGCCGCGAACATCGGCAGCCTGCGCGACCGCCAGGTCACGCTGCCGGGGACGATCGACTCCTCGCCGGTCTACCTGGGCGGCGCCAAGGTGGCGGGCGGCACCCACGACGTCGCGATCATGACCAGCAGCTACGGCCGCACCTTCGCCCTCGACGCCGGCTCCGGCAAGCGGCTCTGGACCTACACCCCGCCGGGCTACTCGCACCTCCTCGGCAGCGACCAGATCACCACCACCAGCCCGATCCTCGACCCGGCAGCGGAACACCGCTACGTCTACACCGCCTCGCCCGACGGGAAGATCCACAAGCTGCTGACGGCAAGCGGCAAGGAGATCCGCGCAGGCGCCTGGCCGGTGACCATCACGCGCGATCCGACCAAGGAGAAAATGGCCGCCGCGCTGAACGTCGACGGGCCCTACGTGATCGCCGCGACCGGTGGCTACATCGGCGACATCCCGGTCTACCAGGGCCACGTCGTCCTGATCGATCGCGAAAGCGGCAAGGTGGCGGCGGTCTTCAACACCCTCTGCGCGAACCGCCGCTCGATCATCGTCCCGTCCAGCTGCCCGGAGAGCGACTCGGCCGTCCTCTCACGCGGCGGCGCCGTGGTCGAGCCAGGAGGCCGGAGCCTGCTCGTCGACACCGGCAACGCGACCTGGGACGGGCGTCGCTACTTCGGCGACAGCGTGCTCGAACTGAGCGTGCCGGGCCTGCGCCGGCTCCAGTCCTACACGCCCCGCAACCAGGCCGAACTGAACTCCAACGATCTCGACCTCGGCTCGAGCGCTCCCGCCCTCCTCGGCCAGGACCGCGTCCTGGTCGGCGGTAAGGACGGCGTCCTGCGGGTGCTGGACCTGAAGCGCCTCGACGGGCACGCCCCCGGCGGCAAGGCACGTCTCGGGGGCGAAGTGCAGACGCTCGAAACCCCAGGCGACACCCAGCTCTTCACCGCGCCGGCCGTCTGGCGCCACGGCAAGGCGACGACGGTCTTCCTTGCCGACTCCGCTGCCACCGCCGCCTACGCCCTGCGCAACGGTCGCCTCCACCAGCTGTGGCAGAACGACACCCCCGGCACGAGCCCGATCGTCGCCGGCGGCCTCCTCTACGTCTACGAACCCGGCGAAGGCGGCATCGAGGTGTACGAGCCCAGCTCAGCGAAGTCGATCGCGAAGCTGCCCGGAGCATCCGGTCACTGGAACAGCCCGATCGTGGTCGACGGCCACGTGATCGAGCCCGAGGGCGACGCGAACGACCACAGCGACAGCGGGACCGTGGATCTGCTCAGTCTGCCTTAGGGGTGGCAGTCCGAGGGGCGGTGTCCTGGGCGTCTCATGGAGGTCCTGGCAGGCTGTGACCTCCATGAGACGCCCAGGACGGGAGGGAGTGCTGGTGTTTCTCCGGGGGTTCGTGCGAAAGAGGCCACACCTCGGCCGATCCGTTGTC
>JAFDWD010000020.1 GCA_018268695.1 Actinomycetota bacterium | reverse complement strand
CTGAGTTTCGGAGCCTCCTCCGCAACCCAGGACGACGAGCGCCAGCGTCACAAGCGCTAGGAAACCGAAAGCGCCTGTTCTCTGTGCCATTCGAACGCTTCCGTCGGGAATACCCCATTCCATTCGACGCTGTTAGAGCCGAATTTCAGAGCCGTGCCCGTTGCGCTGAAACTCGATGGACTGAACGTCGCCGTTTCAGTGCTGTTGTCTATCAGCCCGCCGGCAGTGCCCGTTATAGGCACGGTCAGGCCCCCGACAGCGCATCCTTTACCGCCGTACAAAATGCTGACCCTGATCCCTTCGATGACTATGTAGCTTTTACCCGCCACGGTGGTCAGATGGGACGACCAGGGGAGTTTTTCCGCTTTGATCGCTTCGACGGTGCAGACCGTATTGGTATGGCATTCAAACAGCGGCACTTCGGTTACTTCTCCTTTTCCGGTCCCACCGCTGTTCGAGATCTTCAGTGCGTACAGAAAGTGGTTGCACGTCGTGGTCATACCGGGAATGGTCAGACTGCTTTCGATTGCCGCACCCACGATGGTTTCGGTTCCACTGAGTTCAGTGCCGTTGAACTTCCACGCCGGACTGGCGCTTGCAGTACCGGCAAACACTGCGCTCAGCATGAGCGTGACCAACAACCCTCGCAGAAACCGCGACGTTCTCTTCCCTTTCATTGAACATCCTCTCCTTGCGTCGCCGCTACCTAATGCGCGTTGACGGCTTCCGCCCTTGCGATGGTGAGCGTGTTGTTCAGAATTGCGGTGTTCTTGCCGGCAGCAGCAGGAAGACCGATCTGAGCATTGATGATCGGGTTCACCAGGAACGACAGGATCCCACCGCAACCGCTTGCCATCGGCGCGGACCATGCGTTATCAACGAGTTTCGTTCCATTGATCTGGGCGATTTCGGCTCCTTCTTTCAGTTCCAGAACCCCGCCTGCACCTGAGATCGAGGTATTGGGCCCTGGCGGACTCGTTTTCCCGGTCGTCAGGTTCCAGATCATCGGCGAGGTACTTGAACCGACGTAGCACGACTTCCCGAGGAACGGGTTTTCAAGGTGCACTTTGACGGGCAACTTGAGCGCAACGCCTTCTTCGAAGAGCAGATTGAGTTCGCTCAGCTGAATTTCGCTAGCCGGCTTGGCTAGTTCGAGGGTCGCGTTAACCCCGGTCAGACCATTTTCAAAGAAAAAGGCTGACAGTGCTTTTACCAGCGGTGGCGAGCTTTCTGGCGGAACGATCCCGAGAAGTCCGCCCGGCACAGCCTGGGGCGTCTTGGAGAGCGTTTCGCCGTTCGTCGCTGCAAAGAATTTCGAAACGAAGGTTTCTTCGTTTGGGAATGAATATCCTCCTTGCAGGGTAACTGGATGGACGATCGGCACTTTCTTGTTCCCGAGCACGATTTCGCCCCCGCTGGTCACAGCATTGAGGCACTTGTTGACTTCCGGATTCGTGGACGGGCAGAAATTGAACTTT
>JAFDWD010000209.1 GCA_018268695.1 Actinomycetota bacterium | reverse complement strand
GGGCGCCGGTCGGGTCGTAGCCGAAGCCGGGGTCGAAGAAGCCCGCGTAGTGGGTGCGCAGCTCCCCCGCGGTCGGGTCGTAGGCCATCATCTCGGCGGCGATCTGTGGCGGGATCGAGACGCCCTCGGCGGACAGGAGGAGGTAGAAGATCTCCGGCTCCAGCACGATCTTGCCGCCCGACTCCGGGTAGACCGGATCCCAGAAGTCGCTCCAGCGGTAGGCGCGGATCTTGCCGAGGTCGACCGGCAGGCTGTTCTTCTTCGCCCGGTAGCCGACCACGCGGTCCGCGGGCCCGGAGACGTCGAGGCTGAGGAAGACGCCGTCGGAGACGGCCAACTCGGCCTCGGGGACCGGGTCGGAGTCGAGGTAGACGAGCGGCGACTCCCCCTGCAGCTCGCGGATGCGGGCATCGCTCAACCGGACGTCGCCGCGGGCCAGGCGCAGCTGGTTCAGCGAGAGGCCGGTGCGCACCTGCACGGCGAAGGAGCGGGGGACGACCTCGAGGTAGAGCTTCCCCTCGTAGCCGGCGCGGATGTCGTCGAAGCGGTTGTGGCGGTCGGTGATCACGCGGGTGAAGACGTCGAGCCGCCCGGTCGAGCTCTTCGGATTGGCGCGGGCGCGGACGTCCTGGGGGAGGGAGAGCCGCTCGATCAGCGGCACCAGGTAAGGGCGGTCGCGCTCCAGCACGGCGCCGTCGCGCAGGTCGACCTTCTGGAACGCCAGGCCCTCGACCTTTTCCTCCACGGTCGAGTCGACGTCGGGGAGGAACGAGCAGCGCAGCGCCCAGGCCTCGTCGCCGAGCCGCAGGTCGATGCTGGCCGGCTGGATCGCCTCGGGGCGGATCCGGTACTCGCCCGAGCTGACCCACTCGCGCTCGATCGCCTCGGCCAGGGCCTGCGAAGGGAAGACGCCGCTCGCGCTCTGGGCCTCGCTCATCCAGCGGAGATTATTCGCCGCGCCCCCTCGGTGCCGAGGTGGGGGGCGAGGGCGAACTCGAGTACGTCCGGGATCAGCTCGGTGAGGTCCGCGGCCTCGCCGCCGACGACGCGTCGGCTGAGCAGCGCGGCGATCCCGCCGACCACCGCTTCGTCGGTCGCCTGCGGGACCGGGGCGGCGCCGGGCGGGTCCGGGGCACCCTCGCGCAGGAGCGGCACGAAGGACTCGACCGCGGCCTGGTAGCGGTCGTAGATGCCGCGGCCGGCGCGCAGGCCCTCGGCGAGCACGATCGTCGCCAGCGGCGGCTCGCTCGTCAGCAGGGTCAGGAGGGCGGTGGTGCCGGCCCGGACGCGAACGGGCCAGTCGGTCGTCGGGTTCGGGACGCAGGCCTCGACCACGGTGGTGCGAATGCGATCGACCGCGAAATCGTAGGCGGCGAAGAAGCAATCGTCCTTACTGTCGAAGTGCTTGTAGAAGTCACTCTTCGACACGGCAGCACGCTGCCCGATCATCGACACAGTGGTCTTCTGATATCCGACCTCGGCGAGGGTGAGGATCAGCGCCGAGATCAGCCGGTCGCGCTGATTACGGGCGACAAACTCGGGTGACAAGCCGTGACGGCCACGCGGCAGGCGATCCATCTGATCATCGAAGTGTGACACTGGGAAGTCACATTCGCACCCATTTCTCAGTCACCTTTTTCCTACACCGCGGTACGGAGAAACAAGGAACTCGGTGAGCTCGGAAAGCAGCTCGGGAGCCTCGTCGAGCGCGTCGCGACGCACCTCCCGCTGGACGATCCAAGCCGCTCCGCCGACCAGGGCCTCCTCCAGGGTGGCGGGTCCGCCCGAGCCGCTCGGAGTGGCCTCTCGCAGTTGCCTGATGAAGCCTTCGAGCGCCGCCTCGTAGCGAGCGGCGGACTCCGGGCCGGCGGCGGGCGCCTCGATCAAGCAGAGCTTCGCCTCCGCCGGGTGGGACGCGAGGTAATCGAGGATCGCGCTCAGCCCGGCTTCGACCCGCGCCTCCCAATCGCTCTCGTCGATCGGCCGACAGGCGTCGGCGACCGCGGCCTCCGCCTCGGCGACGGTGAGGTCGAACGCGTCGAGGAACAGCTCCTCCTTGCCGGAGAAGTTGTCGTAGAGCGTTTTGCGGGCGACGTGGGCGCGGCGCACGACGTCGGCGATCTTGGTCGCCTCGTAGCCCTGCTCGGCGCAGAGTTCCGCCATCGCGTCGATCATCCGCCGGCGCTTGTGCGCGGCGATGAACTCTTGGGGTAGTTGGGGTCGAGTGGCGCTCACGGATGCTCCCGAAGTCGGTTGGGGAGCATGCGGCCAATGATACCCAGTGTCAAGAAATCCATGCTCCGCTCAACTTTTCTTCTGGTAACGTGCCAAAAACGCGTCCCGTTTTTAATAGGAACGTGATGAGTGCCGGCTACCCGATGTGTCCCGGGTGCAATCGCGAACACGACAGTTTCTTGGTCTCATCCGACAGAAATCAGATCAACCGGGAGCTCCTGGTGGCGGCACTGGGGGACGAGTGGCCCGCGGACCTGATCCAGGCCGCGGCAGAGATGCTCGCCGACAGCGAGAGCCGCTTCCCTTCGGGGCCGCGCCGGCTGCCTGGCGACCTCGTCCGGGCGATCCAGCGAGAGCGCCTACTGGTCGGGATGCTGCGCGCGATCTCCGAGCTCGGCTACCGCTCGACCAACGTGCAGGACGTGATCGAGCGGGCGGGCGTCTCGCGGCCCACCTTCTACGAGCACTTCTCCAACAAAGACGACTGCTTCCTCGCCGCCTTCGACACCTGTGCGACGCGCCTTCGTGACCAGATCACGGTCGCGGCCGACGAGGGTGGCGAAATCTGGCGCGATCGGATGCGCAGCTGCTTCAACGCCTTACTCGCCTTCGCCGCCGCCGAACCGGAGGCGGCCCGCATGGTCATCGTCGAGGCCCGCGCCGCCACTCCCGACGCGGCCCTACGCCGCGTCGCCCTCCTCGACTACTTCGCCACCTGCATCGACACCAAAGTCCGCGAGCTCCTCCCCGCCGGCACCACCCACTCCTCTGTCACCGCCTCGGGCGTCGTCGGCGGCGTCGAATCACTCCTCTACGCCCGTCTCAACAAAAACCAGATGGATGACCTCCCCGCGCTCCTTCCCTCGCTGATGTACTTCGCCGTGCTCCCGTACGAAGGGCATCTGGCGGCAAGCGAGGCGCTCGGCCTCAATCCCCCCTGAGGCGATCTGG
>JAFDWD010000208.1 GCA_018268695.1 Actinomycetota bacterium | reverse complement strand
TCTTCGCCCACGGCGGCGGCGCCCCGCAGTGGGACGTTCTGCCCAACACGGTGCCGCATCCCGAGGACGCGCGCCGCGTCCGCGCCGAGCACTTCCCCACCGACGACGGCCTGGTGACGATGGCGATGGCCCTGCGCGGGCCCGAGATCGCGACCAAGGAGACGACCGTCACCGATTACGCGCTCACCCGCGACCTTGGCCTGCGGATCACCGTCCACGTCGGCAACGGCGAGATGGCCAAGGACCAACCGCTCGCCTGGCTCCACGACGAAGGCCTGATGGGCGACGACGTCACGTACGTCCACTGCAACGCGGTCGGCGACGACGAGCTGGCGATGATCGCCGCGACCGGCGGCAGTGCCTCCTGCTAACCGGACATCGAGCTGCAGATGGGCCACGGCTGGCCCGCCACCGGGCGGCTGATGAAGGCCGGGATCCGGCCGACGATCTCGATCGACGTCTGCTCCTCCAACGGCGGCCACATGTTCGGCGCGATGCGCTCGCTGGTCGGCACGCAGCGCGGCTTCGACATGGCCGAAGCGACCGAGCGCGGCGAACCGCTCGACCATGTGCCGCTGACCTGCCGCGAGGTGGTCGAATTCGCCACCATCGACGGCGCCCGCGCCTGCGGCCTCGATGATCGCGTCGGTACCCTGACGCCAGGCAAGCAGGCCGACATCCTGCTCCTCAGCACCGAGTCCTACGGAATGTTCCCCGCCAACAACCCCTACGGTGCCGTCGTCTACAACGCCCACCCGGGCGTGGTCGACACGATCCTCGTTGCGGGCAAGGTGATGAAACGGGGCGGTGAGCTGCTCGGGCCCGACCGCGAGCGCGTCCGGCGTCTCGCCTTCGAGAGCCGCGACCACATCTTCGAGCAGGCCCGGGCCGTCCCCGCGACGGCCGACGCGACTACCGGCGGCACCTGGATGCCGCACCACTTCTGATGGGGCGCGACGCCTGGGACGACCCCCGCGTCCAGGCCGGGATGTCGACCCTGCTCGAGAGCCGCCGGCGCCTGCTCGAAGACGGCGCCGAGTCGATCGGCTGGAAGCT
>JAFDWD010000207.1 GCA_018268695.1 Actinomycetota bacterium | reverse complement strand
TCGGCAAACAGAAAATCTCCGGCGAGGGTGCCGGCACCGTCTACGACGACAAAGACGGGATCGTCAAGCTCGTGGTCGACGCCAAATACGGCGAGATCCTCGGCGCCCACATCGTCGGCAACCGGGCCTGCGACATGATCGCCGAGCTGGTCGCCGCGATGGCCCTCGAGGGCGGCGCCCAGGAGCTGGCCCGCATCGTCCACCCGCATCCGACGGTGTCGGAGGCGGTCCTGGATGCCGCCCGCGCCGTCGACGGCTGGGCAATCCACGCCTAGCCCTCCCCCAGCTGTTCCTTATGGACCCCACAGGTCCATAAGGAACAGCTGGCGCGGTCGGTCGGGATAATTGGCCCGTGGCCGAGCGCGCTGTCTTCTATTACGACCTGGGATCTCCCTACGCCTATCTGTCGGCGGAACGGATCTCGGGGTTGTTCAACGATGCCGGGCTGGAGCAGCCGGAGTGGCAGCCGATCCTGCTCGGCGGGCTCTTCCGGACCTTCGACCGGGGGTCGTGGGCGCTGACCGAGGCGCGGGATGAGGGGATCGCGGAGGTCGAGCGGCGGGCCGCCGCGTACGGGCTGCCGCCGATCGTCTGGCCCGATCCGTGGCCCGGCGAAATGCTGATGGCGATGCGGGTGGCGACCTTCGCCAAGCAGACCGGCCGCACCATCGCCTTCAGCCTCCCCGCCTTCCGCCAGCAGTTCGCCGCGGGCAGGGACCTGAGCGATCCCGACAACGTGATGATCGCCGCCGCGGCCTGCGAGCTCCACCCGCGCGCGCTCGAATCCGCGGTGAAGACCTCGATCGTCAAGGACGCGCTCCGCGAGGCGACCGACGAGGCCGCGGCGGCGGGCGTCTTCGGCGTCCCCAGCGTGCGGGTCGGCGAGGAGGTCTTCTGGGGGGACGACCGCCTCGAGGACGCGGTGGCGGCGGCGGCTTCGGGGTAGCCTGAAGACGTGCCGAGCCTCCCCGACGCCGCGACCTCCTACGAACTGCTCGCGCGCATGGCGCTGATCCGGCGCTTCGAGGAGGAGGCCGGGCGCCAGTACCAGCGAGCCAAGGCGGGAGGGTTCCTGCACCTCGCGATCGGCGAGGAGGCGACGATCGTCGGCACCACCTCGGTGATGCGCGACGAGGACTTCCTGATCG
>JAFDWD010000206.1 GCA_018268695.1 Actinomycetota bacterium | reverse complement strand
CAGCGCGAAGCGCCGGCTCCGTGCCGCGACCTGGACAGGTTCGGGCTCAGGGGGAAGGGACTCGGGGACTTCGGCGGGCCACGCGTCTCCCGGCAGCGCCTCGAGGTGGGCCATCGTCCCGCGGGTCGCCTCGACCTCCGCGTGCAGCGTCGGGTCGGCTGCCACTTCGCGCTCGAAGCGCTCGCGCCCGGCCCCCTCGAGCTCCCCGAGGGCATAGGCGGCGATCAGTTCCTGTCGGTTCATCGGGGCTCTTCCTCCACGACCAGTTCCCGCAGCCTCGCCAGGCCGCGGATCATCCGCGTCTTCACCGTTCCCAGGGGGACCCCCGTGCGCGCGGCGATCTCGCTCTGCGACAGCCCCTCGTAGAAGCGCATCCGCAACACCCCGGCCTCGCCGGACGGGATCCGCTCGAGCAGTGCGGCGACCCGCCAGCGGTCGAGCATCCCGTCGAGCTCGGGGTCCTCGTCCGAATCCTCGATCGTCGTCGGGTCGATCGGGGTGGGACGACGACGACGGCGCTCGTCGGCGGCGCGCGAGCGCGCGATCATCAGCGCCCAGGTGAGGACCGAGGACCGGGCCGGATCGTAGTCGGCGCCCCGTCGCCAGATCTCGGTCAACACCTGCTGGCGCACTTCTTCGGCGGTCCCGGGATCCGGAAGCGAGTCCCGCAGAAAGCCGGTGAGGACCCGCCCGTAGCGCTCTTCGAAGACAGCGATGGCGCCTTCGTCCTCCCTCCGCAGCCGCGCGACGAGATCGAGCTCGGCGGGATCGAGCTCGCGTGGCAGGCGGGGGCGGGTGGGCTCAGGCGTCACGGTTGACACGTCTAAAGGTACGCCAGGGGGACTCCTCCGGATGAACTTCTCATCCACCGCGCGCCTCACCCGCGTAACGCATTGCAACACAACCCCCGACCGAGGAGGAAACATGCTCAAGCGCCTGTTCGCCGTCGTAATGGTGATCGCCGCCCTCGCAGTGCCCGCGTCCGCCGCATCGGCCGCCGGCAGCAAGAACATCGTCGAAACGGCCGCCGGCAATCCGCAATTCTCGACCCTGGTCAGCCTGGTCGAAAAGGCGGGCCTCGCCGAAACGCTCTCCGGCAAGGGTCCCTACACCGTCTTCGCGCCGACCAACGCCGCCTTCGCCAAGGTCCCGAAGAAGACCCTGAACATGCTGGCGTCGAACAAAGCGATGCTGAAGAAGGTTCTCCT
>JAFDWD010000205.1 GCA_018268695.1 Actinomycetota bacterium | reverse complement strand
GTCGACCGGGGTCGGCGGCTACGGGATCACCGTCAACCGCGGCGTCGCCGCCGAAGACGGCAAGCTCTTCGTCCTCACCTTCGACAACAAACTGCAGGCGATCAGCCAGAAGACCGGCGAGCGCCTCTGGTCCTCGCAGGTGGAAGACCCGGCCACCGGCGCGTACGAGTCGATGGCCCCCACCGCCTACGACGGCAAGGTCTACGTCGGCGTCTCCGGCTCCGAGGACGGGGTGCGCGGGAAGATCTCCGCCTACGACGCGAAGACCGGCAAAGAACTGTGGACCTTCTACACCGTCCCCAAGGCGGGCACGAAGTGGGTGCCGAAGGGCGGCGGTGGCGGCACCATCTACATGCCGCCGACGGTCGACCCGAAGACCAACACCGTCTACGTCGGCACCGGCAATCCCGCACCGGTCCTGGTCGGCGCGAAACGGCCCGGCAAGAACCTCTACACCGACTCGATCCTCGCCCTCGACGCGAACACCGGCAAGCTCAAGTGGTACCACCAGGAGGAGGCCCACGACCTCTGGGACTACGACGCCGAGAGCCCGGTCGTCCTCTTCGACGTCGAAATCAACGGCGAAAAGAAGCGCGGCCTGGCCGAGGCTGGCAAGAACGGCCTGCTCTTCCTCCTCGACGCGGAAACCGGCGAAGACCTCTTCCCGCCGGTCGGCTTCGTCAAGCGCGACCACAAGCCGCCGACCAACAAGCCCACCCTCGAGTGCCCCGGCGCGGTCGGCGGCTCCCAATACTCGCCGCTCGCCTACAGCCCGGAAACCCAGGCGGTCTACGTCTCCGGCATCGAACTCTGCATGTACCTGCGGGTGACCTACGAAAACCACAACGGCGAGAAACAGTTCGCCGGCGACCGCGTCGTCCCCAAAGACACCGAAAAGACCGGCACCTTCACCGCCGTCGGCGTCAACACCGGCAAGGTCCTCTGGAAGCACGACATGCCGACCCCGATGGACGGCGGCGCCACCGCCTCCGCCGGCGGCCTCGTCTTCACCGGCGACCAACAGGGCAT
>JAFDWD010000204.1 GCA_018268695.1 Actinomycetota bacterium | reverse complement strand
TGGTCGATGTCCTTGACGACAACCGGGATGTCGGCGGCGGCGATCGCCTGCGCGATCTCCCCACCCATCGTCCCCCCACCGACGACGGCGGCCTTCTTGACGAACATGCGGCTTCGTTCCCCCTTTGCGACGTTCTGCGCTTGGCTGAGCGGCCGGCGGCCGCGCAAGTTGGGAGGCTATCCGGATGGGGAGCGAGACGACACCAGACCGTGACGCGTTGCTTGCCTTCGAGCTGGCGCTGGACGAGGAGGTCTGCGACGAGGTGCACCGGGAGAGCTGGGGCCGGCTCTTCCTCACCGCGTCCACGCCGCTGATCTGGGACGCCAACTTGGTGGCGATCGAACGGACCGGGCTGAGCATCGAGCAGGTGGTGGCGATCGCCGACGATGCGCTCGGCGGCGAGGGCCTCGGCCACCGCACGATCGCCCTGCTCGACGAAGCCGACGGGCGGCGGCTGGGAGAGGAGATCGAAGCCGCGGCCGACCGCTGGCCCCGCTGGGAGGTCGAGCGCACCCGCTACATGCTCTGGCGCGGCGACGAGGTCGAGCGGGGCGCGGCCCGAGAGGTCGGACTCGAGGAGATCGAGCCGCTCCGCAAGGCCATCATCGCCGAGTCGCTGCCGCCCGACGGCGGCGGCCAGGCGGCTGTCGACCAGCTCCTCGAGCACGACCGCCGCTACGGCATCGCGGGCGGTGACCGCTGGTTCGTCGCCCCGGCCGAGGGCGAGCCGGTGTCCGCCTGCCGCCTGCTCCGCAAGGACGGCATCGGCCAGGTCGAGGAGGTCGGCACCCTCTCCCCCGCCCGCGAACGCGGTCATGCCAAGACGATCGTCACCGCCGCCATCGCCGCGGCACAGGCCGCCGGCGACCGCGCGATCTTCCTCACCGCCGACGCCGCCGACTGGCCGCAGCTCCTCTACGCGCGGATGGGCTTCGAGACGGTCGGAGACCTGACCGTGCTGCGACGGCGGCCGTAGTGCGGCAAAGTAGGTGCGTTCGTACTTAGGGGTCATATACCGAACCAAGTACGAACGCACCCGCCGATACTGGCCGGGTGTGGCAGATCAGGCACGGACCCTCGGAGGAACACCGCACTCCCTCGGTCCTGGGCGTCTCATCGCGGTCACAGCCAGCCAGGACCTCCATGAGACGCCGAGGGCACCGCAGCTAGGACGGCCGCGACGGCCCCGCACTACATACGGGATACCGCCCCACGCCAAACTCTGTACGCGTGGACAAAGGTCGCGCTTATCCGCCAGCGGTAGGCTGATTTGGCTCTGTCTAGGGAACTTTTCAAGGAAATCGATCGCGGCCGGACACCGGACGCGCCGCCAAGTGAGGGACAGCACAAGCGATGAGCAGAATCCGCCAGCAGAACGTGACCGC
>JAFDWD010000203.1 GCA_018268695.1 Actinomycetota bacterium | reverse complement strand
GTGCGATCTGGTCCTCCTGCTCCCCCGACTTCGGCGCCGGAAGCGTCCTCGACCGCTTCGCCCAGATCGAGCCGAAGATCCTGTTCGCGGTCGACGGCTATCGCTATGGCGGTCGCGACTTCGACCGGGACGAGACGCTGCGGGAGCTGCGCGCGGCTCTACCGAGCCTCGAGCGCACCGTCGTCCTTCCGTACCTCGACACCGCGCGTGAGTTGCCGACGGACGCCGTGTCCTGGGACGAGGTCCTCGCCGCCGGACGAGGCGCGGAGCTGCGCTTCGAGCGCGTGCCGTTCGATCATCCGCTCTGGATCCTCTACTCGTCCGGTACGACCGGCCTGCCGAAGGCGATCGTCCAAGGGCACGGTGGCATCCTCCTCGAGCACCTGAAGGTGCACGGGCTGCACCTCGACCTGCATCCCGGTGACCGCCTTTTCTGGTTCACCACGACCGGTTGGATGATGTGGAACTTCCTCGTTTCCGGTCTCCTCTGCGAGGCGGCGATCGTGCTCTACGACGGCAATCCGGGGTACCCCGACCTTGGGTGCCTCTGGGATCTGGCGGCGGACGCGCGGGTCACGACGTTCGGCACCAGCGCCTCGTTCCTCGCCGCCTGCATGAAGGCCGGGGTCGAGCCCGGGGCCGGACGCGACCTCAGCCTGCTGACGGCGATCGGCTCGACCGGCTCGCCGCTCGCCGCCGAGGGCTTCGACTGGGTGTATGAGCACCTCGGCTCCGATACCTGGTTGTTCTCCAGCTCCGGTGGAACCGACGTCTGCACGGCCTTCGTCGGAGGTGTGCCGCTGCTGCCTGTCTACCGTGGCGAGTTACAAGGGGCGGCGCTGGGGGTGGCGCTGGCGGCATGGGACGAGAACGGCGACCCGCTGATCGACGAGATGGGGGAGCTGGTGATCACCGAGCCGATGCCTTCGATGCCTCTGTACTTCTGGGGCGACGAGGACGGCAGCCGCTACCGCGAGAGCTATTTCGAGATGTTCCCGGGGGTCTGGCGCCACGGCGACTGGATCGAGATCACCTCTCGCGGCACCGCGATCATCCACGGCCGCAGCGACTCGACGATCAACCGCGGCGGCATCCGCATGGGCACCTCCGAGATCTATCGGGCGGTGCTCGCGCTCGACGAGATCGTCGACGCCCTCGTCGTCGATGTCCTGGTCCCGGGAACCGAGGGTTGGATGCCGCTCTTCGTCGTTCTCCGCGAGGGCGTCAGCCTCGATCCAGGTTTGATCGGCCGGATCGCCGGGAGCATCCGCGAGACCTGCTCCCCGCGTCACGTGCCCGACCGGGTGTTCGAGATCCAGGAGGTGCCTCGCACCCTCACGGGCAAGCCGCTCGAGGTGCCCGTGAAGCGCATCCTCATGGGCGTCCCGGCCGACCAGGCCACCAGCCGCGACTCGCTCCAGAATCCCGCCGCCCTCGACTTCTTCGTCGATCTGGCGAGGTCCCACGTGCACCGCTCCGGCCCCGAGGACGTCGACTAGTACGGGGGCGAGGAGGCCTCCGTCTCCGGCGGCCGCTCGGTGGCGACGGCGAAGTGTCGTCGGGCGGAGGCGCCGGCGAGGCGGAGCACGGCCTGAAGCGCCGCGGACGCGTCGTCCCGGACCCCAGGATCGGCGACGAAGGCGGCGGGGAGGTGCGGATCGGCGGCG
>JAFDWD010000202.1 GCA_018268695.1 Actinomycetota bacterium | reverse complement strand
TAGGTGATGAACTTGCGGACGTTGTCGTAGACGACCCGCCCCTCTTCGACCGCGGCGACGATCGAGGCGAAGTTGTCGTCGGTCAGCACCATCGTCGCCGCCTCGCGCGCCACGTCGGTCCCCGACGCCCCCATCGCGACGCCGATGTCGGCGCGGCGCAGCGCGGGCGCGTCGTTGACCCCGTCGCCGGTCATCGCCACCGTGTGCCCCTCGGCCCGCAGCGCGTCGACCAGGTGGAGCTTCGTCTCCGGGTTCGAGCGGGCGACGATCAGCTCCGTCGCGGTGTGCAGCAACCGGTCGAGCTCTGCCTGCGGAAGCGCTTCCACCTCGGCGCCGGTGATCACGGTCGGGTCGGCGCCGACGATGCCGGCCTGGCGGGCGATCGCGGCGGCGGTGAGGCCGTGGTCCCCGGTGACCATGACGATCCGGATCCCCGCCCGCCGGCAGCGCGCGACGGCGTCGACCACCTCGGGCCGCAGCGGGTCCTCGATCGCGATCAGCCCGAGGAAGGTGAGCCCGGCCTCGGCCTCGTCGCGCGTGGCTCCCACATCGCCGGGATCGGCCGCGCGTTCGGCGAAGCCGAGGACGCGCAGCCCGCGCCCGGCGTAGCGGTCGCAGGCGGCGCGGATCTCCGCCCGCGCCGCGTCGTCCAGGGGGACCGGAGCGCCGCCCCGCATCGCCGCGGCGCAACGGTCGAGCAGTTCGTGCGGGGCGCCCTTCACGTGCCAGGCGAGCGCGCCGTCGGCGTCCGCGTCGAGCGTGCTCATCCGCTTCACGTGCGGGTCGAAGGCGAAGACGCGACGGCGCGAGCGCTCCCGCTCGGCGGCCGCGTCCGCCGGGTCGTGGCCAAGCGCCGCGGCCGCTTCGAGGAGCGCCGCCTCGCTCGGGTCGCCATGGCGCTCGGTCTTGCCGCCCGACACGGTGAGGGTCGCGTTGGCGCAGAGGACCGCCGTCCGGGCGAGCGCGGCGAAGGCGGGCGCGTCCGGTGGGACGGCGGCGCCCCGCTCGAGCTCCATCCCTTCGGCCCACGCCAGCCGGGCCGCCATCTTCCCCGCGGTCAGCGTGCCGGTCTTGTCGGTGCAGATCACGTCGGTCGAGCCGAGCGTCTCCACCGCGGTCAGCCGCTTGACCAAGGCCTGGCGCCGCGCCATCCGCCGCACCGCCCCGGCCAGCGACAGGGTGATCGTCGGCAGGAGCCCCTCCGGCACGTTGCCGACGAGCAGGCCGATCGCCGCGGTCAGGGCGAAGGCGACGGAGAGGTCGGCGAGGGCGATCCCGGCGAAGAAGAAGACGACCCCCGAGGCGACCGCGATCGCCGCGATCAGCCAGGCCGCCCGGTTCACCTGTTCCTGCAACGGGCTGACCTCGGCACCGACCCGCTGCGTCAGCGCCGCGATCCGCCCCAGCTGGGTGTGCATCGCGGTCGCCTTGACGACCGCCTCGGCCTCCCCCTGGGTGCAGAGGCTGCCGGCGAAGACGCGGGTCGGGTCCTCCAGCGGCGCGCGGTCGGCGCCCGAGGCCGCGCCCGCTTCGCGGGTCACCGGCTGCGACTCGCCGGTGAGCGGGGACATGTCGACCTCGACCGCGCCGCCGACGAGGACGGCGTCGGCGGAGATGCGGTCCCCCTCGGCCAGGAGGATGAGGTCCCCAGGTACGAGAAGGGCCGCGTCGATCCGCGTCTCGCGTCCGTCGCGACGGACGCGCACCCCGGGCGGCAGCAGCTCCCCGAGCGCCTCCGTGGCGCGCTCGGCCTGCGCCTCCTGGAAGAAGGCGAGCACCGCGTTCAGGACGATCACCGCGACGATCGCCACCGCCAGGGTCGCGTTGCCGGCGGCCACCGCCAGCCCGGCGGCGGCCCACAAGAGCAGCGCCAGCGGGTGGGCGAACTGGCGGCCGAGCTCCCGCGCCCGGCCCGGCCCGGCGCGCCGGGTGACCTCGTTGGGCCCGTACTGGGCGAGGCGGCGCTCGGCCTCGCGGGAGCTGAGCCCGAGCGCCTCCACCTCGCTCACGCGCCCGCGGCCCCCCCGGTGGCGTCCGCGGCGCCCGCCCCGGCGGCGACCGGCTGGAAGTCGAAGACCAGGCGCGGCTCCGGCGCCGAGCCGTCGAGCACTTCGGCGATCGCCTCGTTGACGTCCTCCAGCCGGCGCTCGGCGCGGAGCACCCGCGTCTCACCCCGGCGGTGCAGCTCGAAGACCTCCTCGAGGTCGTGGTGGGTGCCGACGATCGAGCCCTTCAGGCTGAGCCCGCCGAGCACGGTCTGGAAGATCGGCACCGTGATGTCGTTCTCGGCCGGCAGGCCGACGCAGACCAGCCGCCCACCGCGGGCGAGCGACCCCATCGCCTGTTCGAAGGCGATCGGGGAGACCGCGGTGGAGATCGCCACGTCGGCGCCGCCCATCGCCTGGATCGCGGCGACCGGATCTTCGGCCTTCGCGTTCACGACCCGCGCCGCCCCGAGCTCGGTGGCGGTCGCCAGGCGCTCGTCGTTGACGTCGACCGCGACCACTTCGGCCCCGGTCACCCGCGCGTACTGGATCGCCAGGTGGCCGAGCCCGCCGGCGCCGAAGACGGCGACCCGATCGGCCGCCCGCGCGCCGGACTCCTTCACCGCCTTATAGGTGGTGACGCCCGCGCAGGTCAGCGGCGCCGCGTCGAGCGGGTCGACCCCGTCGGGGACCCGCACCACGTGCCGGGCGTAGCCGACCGCGAGCTCGGCAAAGCCGCCGTCGATCGAGTAGCCGGTGTTCAGCTGCGCTTCGCAGAGGGTCTCGCGGCCGCTGTTGCAGTAGCGGCAGTCGCCGCAGGCGTAGCCGAGCCAGGGCAGCGCCACGCGCATCCCAGCCTCGAGCCCGTGCGGGTTGCCGGAGCCGACCTGCTCGATGATCCCGACCCCCTCGTGGCCGGGGATGAACGGCGGCTCCGGCTTCACCGGCCACTCGCCGTGAGCGGCGTGGATGTCGGTGTGGCAGAGCCCGCAGGCTTCGAGGCGGACCAGGACCTGCTCGGCATCCGGCGTCGGGTCGGGCACCTCCTCGACGCGCAGGGGCTGGGCGAAGTCATGGACGACGGCGGCTTTCATCGGACGGTCTCCTCTCGGTTGAAGTTCTCGGAACGCATCCCACCAGCGGTCCGGCGAGGCGCCATCCGTGCGACGGCGACCCGCAGCCGTGGGCAAACCCCGGATGGAGGGCGCGCCGGCCCGGCCTAGGTTGCGGTCGGCAATCGCAAGCGGGCCGCGCCAGGTCCCCAGACAGGAGAAGAGACATGTCCACCAACAGCATCCGCCTCCGGCACCTCGTCGCCGTCCACGACGACGCGGTCGACGAGAAGTCCGAGGGGGTCGCCTTGATCTCGATCGAGTCGATCGCCTACTGGGCCATCGTCGCCTCGATCTACATGGGCTTCGGGTTCCTCTGGTACTACTCGTTCAAGGAGAAGATCTTCGACGACGGCGGCACGATGCCGGCCGGGCTCGCCAAAGGGTACGCGGGCACCTTCGTCGATTCCTTCCCCGGGCTGAACGCGACCTGGACGATCCTCGGCATCGTCGAGGGCATCGCCTTCGTCGGCTTCATCGCCAGCATCCTCACCGGCGAGTTCTTGCCGACTCGGCGCAAGCCGATCCTCGTCGCCTCCCTCGGCGTCTCGCTGATCACCTTCGCGCTCCTGATCTTCGGCCAGGAGCTGACCGCTGAATTCGAAGGCGTCGCCCAGGCGTTCGGCTACTTCGGCGCCACCGTCGTCACCTTGCTCCTCGTCCAGATCCTGCCGCCGCGGCGCGGCATCTGGAAGACCACGGAGCGGTAGGGCGCTCCGATGGCCGGCGCGGAGAACCGAGTCGACGGCTCCGCCGTCCCGCTGCTGGAGGCGCGCGATCTGGAGCGCGCCTTCGGCAGCGGGGCGACCGCCGTGCAGGCCCTGCGTGGTGTCGACCTGATCGTCGCCGAGGGCGAGGTGGTCGCGATCATGGGACCGTCGGGCTCGGGGAAGAGCACGCTGCTCCACACATCACGAGACCCGCAAGTGAGTGGGAAGTCCTGGATCCGGCCGGATTCAGCGCTGTCGACTTTGAGTCCCCTATAGGGACCCTGAAGTCGACAGCGGGGTCTGGGCCGCGACGGCAACGAGCCCGGCCGGGTGTGGCCTCTACCCCGGAGAAACACCGCACTCGCACCAGGGCGCCCCTACCCCTCCGCGGTCAGGAACCGCGAGAACCACTCGGCGGCCAGCTGCGCCACCAGGTCCAGGGCGCCGGGCTCTTCGAAGAGGTGGCCGGCGCCGGGGACGATCGCCACCTGGTGGCGGCAACGGAGGCGCTCGGCGGCCTGTTCGTTCAGGCCGAGGACCTGCCAGTCGGCGCCGCCGACGATCAGGAGGGTCGGGGAGCGGACCTGGTCGAGGGCCTCGGCCGCGAGGTCGGGACGGCCGCCGCGGGAGACGACGGCGTGGATGTCGGTGCCGATGTGGGAGGCGGCGCGGAGGGCCGCGGCGGCCCCGGTGGAGGCGCCGAAGTAGAAGACCGGCAGGCTCCGCAGATCCTCCTCGTCTCCGATCCAGCGGGTCGCCGCCATCAACCGCGCCGCGAGCATGCCGATGTCGAAGACGTTGGCACGCTCGCCGGCCTCGAGCGGCGTCAGCAGGTCGAGGAGGAGGGTGGCGAAGCCCGCGCCGTTCAGCTTCTCGGCGACCGCGCGGTTGCGCGGGCTCTTGCGGCTCGAGCCGGCCCCGTGGGAGAAGATCACCAGGCCGCGCGGGTTATTCGGGACCCGCAGGTCGCCCTCCAGCAGGACGTTCGGCTCGGGTTCGAACTCGACCGTGCGCTCGCCCGCGACCGGCCCGGCGGAGGGGTCGGTGGCGACCCGCGGCGGCGGCACGTCCCGTCCCAGCCCGAGCAGGTGGACGACCTCGGCGTCGGAGGGCGGGCTGAAGTCGACGTAGAACCGGCCGACCCCGCCGAAGCCCTCCGGCTGTTCGAGGCAGACCACGTCGTCGAAGTCGGAGGCGAGGCGCTGGTCGGTGCCGGGCGGGCCGACCGGGACGGCAAGGACGACCTCGGCCGCCCCGCGAGCACGCAGCGCCGCCCCGGCGACGATCGCGGTGCCGCCGGTGGCGACCCCGTCGTCGACCAGGATGACGGTGCGCCCTTCGACCGGCAGCGGCTCACGGTCACCGCGGTAGGCGAGGCGGCGACGCTCGAGCTCCGCCGTCTCACTCTGCACCACCGCCTCCAGTTCGGCGGTCGAGACGCCGATCAGCTCATGGTCGTCACGGCGGAAGAAGCGGAAGCCGCCCTCGGCGATCGCGCCGATCCCGTACTCGGGGTGGAAGGGCGCGCCGATCTTCCGCACCACGAGGATGTCGAGTGGCGCCCCCAGCAGTCGGGCCCCCTCGAAGGCGACGGGCACCCCGCCGCGCGGCAGCGCGACGACGACGGGGTCACGGTCACGGAAGTGCTCGAGCGCGGCGGCAAGGCGACGGCCTGCTTCGTCGCGGTCGGCGAACAATGCGAGTCGGTTTGGCATCGGCCCAT
>JAFDWD010000201.1 GCA_018268695.1 Actinomycetota bacterium | reverse complement strand
TCAACGAGCGCGACGGCGAACCGCGCGAACTCTCCGAGCGGGCCGAGAAACTCCTCTTCGAAGTCGCCCACAAAGAGCAGGCCTCCGACTTCCGCGTCATCGGCGACATCCTCCACGACGAGGTCGACCGCCTGGAGAAGCTCTCGACCGGCGAGAACGAGCTCACCGGCACCCCCTCCGGCTTCCGCGACATCGACGCCGTCACCGGCGGCTTCCAGCCCGGCAACCTGATCATCATCGCCGCCCGCCCCGCCATGGGAAAGTGCCTATCCGCACAAAGTCTGGTGTTCGACCCGAGGACCGGCGCCAGGCGGCGTGTGGATGACCTGTATCAGACCCATCTCGACGGGAAGGATGTGTGGGTCGCCTCCCTGGGTCCGGACTTGAAGCTCATCCAAGCCAAGGCCGTGGCAGTCGCCCGCAACGGGAAGCGCCCGGTGTACCGCCTCTCCACTCGGCTGGGGCGCTGGATCGAGGCGACTTCCAACCATCCCGTCCTGACCAGCCAAGGGTGGCAGGAACTCGGCGACATCGCCCCTGGAACCCGGATCGCGGTGCCACGTCGCCTACCTGGGCCGCTTCGACAGGCAGAGCTCCCCGACGAGGAGATCGTCTTGTTGGGAGCCCTGATCGCCGACGGTGCGATCACCCAGAGAACCCCGCGTTTCTGCTTCGGGCGCGGCTCGGCAGTGTTGCCGATCGTCGAGACGGCGGTCAGCGCATACGGTCTGCGACTCCGGCTCGCGGGCGAACGGTCGCACGGCAACGCCTTGATCAGCGCCGGCCCAGGCTCTCGGAACAACCCCGTCACGGCGATGCTGACCCGTCACGGCCTGATGGGCTTGCGCTCAGCCGAGAAGTTCGTCCCGGACGCGATCTTCGGGCTCGGCGACGCCCAGCTCGCGCGCTTCCTTGGCGTGATGTACGCGTGCGACGGGCACGTCCACTGCAGCGATCGCCTGGCACAGATCGGCTATACGACGATCAGTGAGCGGCTCGCGCGCGATGTCCAGCACCTACTGCTGCGACTGGGGATCGTCGCCACGATCCGCACGCTTAAGCGACCCGTCTACGACGGCACCGACAAGGTCGCGCGCGAGGTTCGGATCACCGGCCAGGACGGGCTTCGGCGGTTCTGCGAGCTGATCAGTGTCCCCGGCAAGGAGGAGGCACAGGCCAAGGTGCTGGCGCGCCTGGATGAGGTGCCGCGCTCGACGAACACCGACACCCTGCCGGTCGAGATCTGGGATGACGTCCTCCTCGCCAAGGGTGACCGGATCTGGGCGGCGGTCAGCGAGCTGACCGGGAGGCCCCGCATCCACAATTGGCACGTCGGGGCTCGGGCGCCGTCGCGCGGCCTCGTCGCCGAGCTGGCTACCGCGACCGCGTCCCCCACCCTCGAGGAGCTTTGCGACTCCGACATCTGGTGGGACGAAGTCCTCTCCGTCGAGTACGTGGGCGAAGAGGAGACCTACGACCTCGACGTGCCTGGGCTACGCAACTTTGTCGCCGACGACGTCATCGTCCACAACAGCGCCCTGGTCGCCAACATCGCCGAAAACGTCGCGGTCAAGCGGGACAAGCCGGTCGCCTTCTTCTCGCTCGAGATGTCGGAGGTCGAGCTTGCCCAGCGCTTCATCGCGTGCCGCGCGCGCATCCCCGGCGACAAGCTGCGCAAAGGCCAGGTCTCGCCGCGCGACTGGCCGAAGGTGCTGCGCGCCGCCAACGAACTGGAGAATGCGCCGCTCTGGTTCGACGACTCCTCCGATCTCGGCATCCTCGACCTGCGGGCGAAGGCTCGGCGCCTCCACGCCCAGGAACAGGACCGCGGCGGCCTCGGGCTGATCATCCTCGACTACATGCAGCTGATGCGCTCCGACGACGCGCGCGCCAACCGGGTCGAGCAGGTCGGCCAGATCTCCCGCGGCCTCAAGATCCTCGCCCGTGAGCTCCAGGTGCCGGTGATGGCGATCTCCCAGCTCTCCCGCGCGCCCGAGCAGCGCTCGCCGCCGAAACCGCAGCTGTCGGACCTGCGTGAGTCGGGCCAGATCGAGCAGGACGCCGATCTGGTCGCCTTCCTCTACCGGGCCGACTACTACCGCGACCCCGACGAGGAGCCCGACGGGCTCGCCAGCCTGATCATCGCCAAGCATAGGAACGGACCGATCGCCACCAAGGACCTGGTCTTCCTCGACCGCTACCCGAAGTTCGCCGACTACAGCGGCCAGGAGGCGCCGATCGAACAACCCGTGGGCGAAGACCCGCCGCGCTACGAAGACGAAGCCGCGGCGGCGGGGCCTGAGTTCTGATGCCCGCGATCGCCCGCTCCGAACCGTTCCGCGACCAGGTCTGCACCCTGGGCATCTGCGACGGCTCCGGTTGGATCCTCGGCCCCGAAGACGTCGCCCGTCCCTGCGACTGCCGAGGCGACCGCCTGCGGAAGAGCGCGAACCGCGGCGTCTCCTCGGTAATCCCGCGCCGCTTCCGGGGAGTCTCGTTCGACCGGCCCCCGATCTCCGACATGACCAGGGACTTCCAGACCCGGGCCGCGGTCGACGCGGTGCGCGCCTACCTCGACCATCTCGACGAGAATCTCGAGGCCGGGCGTGGGGTCTGGCTCTTCGGCGATCCGGGAACCGGCAAGACGACGCTCGGGATGCTCGTCTCGAAAGCGGCCCTCGAGCACAAGCGCACGGTCGCCATCTACTCCCTGCCGAAACTGCTGGCGCGGATCCGCCAGAGCTACGACGCCGGACCCGACAGCGACTCCTATATGCAGCTGTTCCAGAAATTGACGACCGTCGACCTGCTCCACATCGACGACCTCGGCGCCGAGAAACGCTCCGACTGGGTCCTGGAGCAGCTCTACGCCCTTGTCAACGAGCGCTACGAGAACGAACGCTCAATCCTGGTCACCACGAATCTCAACGAGCCCGAGCTGATCGACCAGATCGGCCGTCGCACGGTGTCACGGTTGGTCGAGATGTGCACTGACTGCATGGTCCCGATGCACGGCGAAGACCACCGCCTTGCTGCCTAGAGCGACCCGGCGGGCGCGACCCAGACGCTGTCGAAGCTGAGGCTGGTCAGCTCGAGGATACGGTCATAGTCGCGGTCGTAGTGAAGGACCCCGATCCCCGCCTCGTGGGCGCAGGCCGCGATCATCAGGTCGATCGGCGACAGGCGATGGTGGCCGTGTGCAGTGAGCTCGTCCTGGGCCCGCACGGCCAGTTCTTCGATGCCGACGGTGAACTCGACCCGCTGGTACAGCCGGTCGAAGTCCTCCATCATCGCCCGCCGGTCCGTGGCTGTGATCGCCGAGTAGCCGGCCTCGAGTAGAAATGGAAGACAGGTCACGAGTTCCTTCGCTTCGAGGCGCGAGGCGACCGCATCGGCGGCCTCGCGCGGCAACTTGCCGGCGACCACCCGCGACCAAGCGGAGTTGTCGAGCAGCAGCACGCTACTCGTCGTCGTAGCGAGCGATCAGGCCGAGGTGCTTCACCTCGGCTGCCGCGTCGAGATCGACGCTGTAGCGAAACGAGCCGCTGCGAATTTCCTCAGCGAGCTTCCGACGACCCTCGGCCGCGGCGTCATCGTCCGCCGCGAGTTTGCGCGCCTTGGCTTCGGCGCCGAGCGTCACCAGCTCACCGAAGTCGATCCGCTCCGTCTCGCCGAGCCGTGCGCGCAGCTTGTCCAGCGCGGCCTGCACGGACGGCGTCTCGGTGATCGTGTGGCGGGGTCTGGTGGTGGGCACGTGGCAAGTGTAACACCGTGCTGCACCTCTTTTACGTCAGAATCCACACAGTGCCGGGCGTGGTCATAGTCGGCGCCCAGTGGGGCGACGAGGGCAAGGGCAAGATCACCGATCTGCTCGCCGAGCGGGCTACCACGATCGTCCGCTTCCAGGGCGGCAACAAC
>JAFDWD010000200.1 GCA_018268695.1 Actinomycetota bacterium | reverse complement strand
CCCAGCCCTTAGGCGGGCATGTTGCCTGAACGAGAAGAGATCGCCACGATCGTCGTCTGCGAGGACGACGATGCCACCCTCGACCTGCTCTGCGAGCACCTGATGGCGGACCGCTACGAGGTCCTGCCGGCGCCGACGGCAACCGACGCGCTGCGCCTCTGTCGCTACAACCACCCCGACCTGCTGCTGCTGGATCTGGCGCTGCCGGACGCCTCCGGGCTCGACGTCCTGCGCGAGATCCGCGGCTCCGACGGGGTCGACGCCCGCTTCAACCCGCACCTGCCGATCATCGTCCTCACCGGGCGCGGCGCCACCGTCGACCGAGTCCGCGGGCTCGACCTCGGCGCCGATGACTACGTCCAGAAGCCGTTCGCCTACGACGAGTTGCGCGCGCGCATCGAGGCGGTCCTGCGCCGCCGCCACAGCCGCCACGACGGCCCGGTCCGGGTGGGGGAGATCCTGATCGACCCGTCCCGTCGCCAGGTCAAAGTGGGCGACCGCGAGGTCCATCTGGCGAAGAAAGAGTTCACCCTGATGCGCGTCCTCGCCTCCGACCCGACCCGCGTCTTCAGCAAGGACGAACTCCTCCGCGACGTCTGGGGCTTCAAGGCCCCCGCCGGCCGCACCCGCACCCTGGATTCCCACGCCTCCCGCCTGCGTCGCAAACTCGACCCCGAGGACCACAAGTACGTGATCAACTGCTGGGGGATCGGCTACCGATTGGTGGAGGGATAGCGCCGAGCCGCAGGTCGGCGTGTGGACATGCACCGATCCCGACGCGCGGTTCCTGGGGGACGCTGGCGAGATGACCGATCCGGGCACCCAGACGCCACCGCCAGAGCTATTGGCCGTGATCGCGAACTTGGCGCGGTCGCACCACCAGCACGAGCAGTTCTACGCGCAGTCGCCGCTGCGGGACGCGGTCGCCCTGGAGGCGCACTCGAGGGCGCTGAAGGCGCTGGCGGCGCATTGGAGCGTGACGCGGCCCGTCGAGGGCTCGATGCCGAATCCGTATGCGGGGGCCGACGATCTGAACGCGCCGGGCCTGGTCGCCGCCAACGGCGTCCTCTTCATGGAAGGGGGCGAGGAGCCCGCCGAGCTGGCGCGCCTACGGGAGGAGCTGCGGTCGCTCGCGGAGGCCGTCGAGGGCACCGGGGCCTGGCTGGCCGGGGCGATGGAGCAGTCCTGGCAGGTGCTCGGCGCGCTGGTCGCCTACCCGGCGCTTGCGGATGTGCTGGGAGAGCGTCACCAGATCGTCGTCAACGACTCCCTGGCCGCGGGCATGCAGACGATGATCGCGCGCCTGCTGACGAGGGCTCTGGATCTCCTCGCTCAGGTCGATTTCTCGCCGCCGAGCCTGCGCCAGGATCTCGCCGGCGCGCGGATCGCGCCCGCCTACCTGCTCTCGGCCTCGGAGCTGATCGACCGGGCCGCCGACCTGCTCACCGAATCGGCGACCCTGGTCCACGAAAACGAGCGCCGATGGCGCCTCTTCTCCGCCCGGGTGGCGGAGCTGTCGATGGCCGGCGCCCACCCAGGTTCGCCGGCCACCTGACACGAGCTGCGGACTACTTGGCCTCTTTGGCCGGGACCTCGAAATGCAGCAGGGAGAGGCTCGTGCTGATGCCCTGGGCGCCGTCGTCGGCGAGCCGGGTCGCGGACTCCTCGCCGATCTTCATCGCCGACTCGAGCGTCTCCGCCAGCAGCTTCGAGAGCTGCTTCCAGCCGGCCTCGTCGAGGTTCAGCGGGGTGCGGGAGATGTGCGTGTCGGTGCGCGAGTCGATCGTGCCCTCGATCATTGCGGCGGTGGCGTCCTGGCCGATCGCCTCGAGGATCACACCGTCGATGCCCTTGCGGGCCGAGGCCGGGATCTTGGCCCAGTCGGCGTCGCTGAAGAAGGCACGCTCGGTGGCGCGGTAGAAATGCTCGACGGCGCCGCGGCGCGGCTCCGTTTTCACCAGTTCGACGCAGTCGTATTCGAGCAGCGTTTTGACGTGGTAGCTGACGTTGCCGAGTGGCTCGTCGAGTTCTTGGGCGAGTTGGTTGGGGCTGGAGATCCCCCGGTTCAGCGAGGTCAGGATGCGCACCCGGAGCGGGTGGGCGAGCGCCTTGGCCAACTGCTGGGTGATTCCCTCGGGGGTCGTTCGAGTTTGAGCCATTGAATGGCCTCCTTTTGGGTGGGGCGGGGACGAAGGGGAACTCGGGCCGGCGCCAGGTGTCCGGGGGGAGGAGCGGGACCGAGCGTTAAGTATTTCAAAACGCCCTGCGGAATAACCGGAACAGGACATGTAATCCGTCACATGGAGACGGAGCGGTGATTTTCCCGCTTCGAGCGGACGGGGAGTTCGCGGGAGGGGGGAGAGTTTGGCTCTGCCAGGGCTTGACGCGGCATGTGGATCGACGATGTGACCGCCTATATCGCCGCTTTGTCGCCTGCGCGGACGGCACTGTGGCCCGCGCTCGGCGGGGCGGGCGCGACCTTTGCCGCAGCGCTCCGCGACGGGCGGCGGCGGAGAACCGTGTTGAACGAGCGTCTGCACGAGCTGCGCCGCCCGCTCCAGGCGCTGGCGCTGATGGCACCGCCCGGCTCGCGGCCGCCCGGCGAGGACGGGCCGGTGGAGATGGCTGCCGCGGCCCTGGCGGCGCTCGAACGCGAGATCAACAGAGAGCGGGAAGCGGCGTCGAGCGCCGTCGTCGCGCTGCGGCCGCTGCTGGAGGCGGCGCGACGCCGCTGGCGCGCCCAGGCGGCGATGTGCGGGGTCGGCCTGACCCTGCGCTGGGACGCCGACGAGGCCGCCGTCGAAGGCAGTCGCCTGGAGTTGGCCGCCGCCCTCGACAACCTGATCGCGAACGCGCTCGAGCACGGTGGCGCCCAGATCGAGCTGGCCGCCGAGCGGGTGGGCGACCGGATCTGCCTGGCGGTCGTCGACTCGGGGAACGGGGCGGGTCGACGAGCCCGACAGCGTGAGGCGGTGCTGAAGGGTCGTGACGGGCGACGGCGGCGCGACGCCCGCGGCCCGTTCGGTCGCCTCTCCGGCAAGGCCCGGCACGGCCACGGGCTGCGCCTGGTCCGCCGCACCGCGGCACGCCACGGCGGCACCTTCGCCCTGCACGAAGGCGAGTGCGGGACGAGCGCCGTGCTGGAGCTGCCGCTCGCCTCGCACCCGGCGCGATCGCGAGGTCCGCGATGACCCGGCGCGCACGGGCGATCGCCTTCGGCGTCGGCGCCCTGCTGGCAGCGATCGCGGCGGGGGCGATCGCCGACGGGTACGGCAAGAGCGTCGCCCGCGGCTATGGGGCGCTCCGCCCGGTCGTGGTCGCCGCGGCACAGCTGCCGGCGGGCAAGCCGGTGTCTCCGTCCGTCGCCGAGACCGACCTCGAGGTACGCCGGGTCCCGACCCGCTTCGTCCCCGCGGGGGCGTTGGGTGATCCGGCCGAAGCGCTCGGCCTCGTCCCCGCGGCGGCGATCCCGAGCGGTGCTTACCTCCTTGCCGCGCAGTTGCGGCCGCCACGGACCCGTTCGTCGGGCCCGCGGCTCGCCGGCGGTCGGCGTCCGGTGGAGATCACCGTCGGCGGCGCCGAAGCCCTCGGCCTGGCCGGCGCGTCGCCGGTCGGCTCGCGGGTCGACGTCGTCGTCACCACCGAACCACGGGACGGCGGCATCGGTCACACCTACGTGGCGGCGGCCGCGGTGCCGTTACTCGGAATCGGGCCCTCGGCGGAAGGCGATGCCGGTGGGCTGGTCGAGGCGACCCTCGGGCTGACCAGACCGCAGGCGCTGCGGCTGATCGCCGCCGAGAGCTTCGCCCGTCAGGTGACCGTGATACCGCGGGGCGGCCGGTGAGCGCGCGCGAGCGACACATCGCCGAGGTGGCGACGAGCCTTCGCGGGCGCCTGGTCGAGCGCCGTCGCGCCGAAGCGGCGGCGGGGCGACTCCGAGCGCCCGACATCGAGCAGACCGTCCGTGAGCTGGTCGACGAGGAAGCGGCGATCCTTGCGCCCGCCGACCGCGCCGAGATCGCCGCGCGGGTCGTTCGCGACAGCGTCGGCCTCGGGCCGCTGGAGATCCTGCTCTCCGACCCGGCGGTCTCGGAGGTGATGGTGAACGGGCCCGACCGCGTCTTCGTCGAGCGTGGCGGGAGGATCGAGCCCACGCCGGTCGCCTTCGCCGACGAGGAGGAGCTGCGCAACGCGATCGAGCGGATCCTTGCTCCGCTTGGCCGTCGCGTCGACGAGCTGAGCCCGATGGTCGACGCCCGCCTCGCCGACGGCTCGCGAGTCAACGTGGTGATCCCGCCGCTGGCGATCGACGGGCCGGCGATCTCGATCCGCCGCTTCGGCGCCGAGCGGCCGGGGCCAAATCGGCTGGTGGAGCTCGGGACGCTCGACGCGGAGCAGCGGGCGCTCCTGGAGAGGGCGGTGGGAGAGCGCCGCAGCATCCTCGTCAGCGGCGGGACCGGCTCGGGCAAGACGACGCTCCTGAACGCCCTCTCCAGCTTCGTCGCCGCCGACGAGCGGGTGGTGACGATCGAGGACGCCGCCGAGCTCCGCCTCCAGCAGCCACACGTGGTCCGCCTGGAGAGCAGGCCCGCCGGGGTCGAGGGACGCGGCGAGGTGACGATCCGCGATCTGCTCCGCAACGCCCTGCGGATGCGTCCCGACCGGATCGTGATCGGGGAGGTCAGGGGACCGGAGGCCTTGGATCTGCTCACCGCGCTGAACACCGGTCACGACGGCGCTCTCTCGACCGTGCACGCGAACTCCCCGCGCGACGCGATCGCGCGGCTGGAGACGCTGGCGCTGATGGCCGGCGTCGGGCTGCCACACGAGGCGATCGCCGAACAGGTGCGCCGCGGGATCGACCTCGTGGTGCACCTACGCCGGCTGCCCGACGGCTCCCGGCGGGTGACCGAGATCGAAGAGGTGGAGAGGTGACGGTGCTGCTCGGGGCGCTCGCGGGCGGGCTGCTGGCGCTGGCCGGGCGGGAGGCGGTGCTCGCCTCGCCTGCCGTCGCGGCGTGGCTGCGGCTCGCGGTCGAGCCGCTGCGGCGTGCCGGGCGGGAGGGCTACGCGCCGTCGAACCGCGAGCGGCGACGGCTGGCCGCGCTCGGCGCGCTCGCGGCGATCGTCGGGGGCTGGTTGCTCGGTGGGCCGGCGGTGGCGCTGCCGCTCTCGGTCGCCGGGCCTGCCCTCGCCGGGTGGGCGATCTCCAGTCGCCGCCGCCGCTACCGGGCCGCGGTCGAGCGCTCGCTTCCCGAAGTCGCCACCGCGGTCGCCGACTCGCTCGCCGCCGGGCGCTCGCTGCGCGCCTCGCTGCCGGCTGCCGCCGCCTACCTCGACGGACCGCCCGCCGCCGAGCTCTCGCGGCTCGGCGCCGAGCTCGACCTGGGTGCGCCGACGGCCGAGGCGGTGAGCGCCTGGCGGGCGCGGATGCGCTCGGAGCGGGTCGACGCCTTCGCCGCGGCGCTCCTCAGCCAACGCCTCGCGGGCGGCGACCTGGCCGGGCTCCTGCGCCGCTTCGCCACCGGGGCGGCCGAGCGCGACCGGGTCGCCGAAGACGCCAGGTCGGCGACCGCCCAGGCTCGCTTCACCGGCCTCCTCGTCGTCGCGATGCCGACCGGCGGCGCGCTCTTCGCCGAGCTCGTCCAGCCGGGATTCCTGGCCAAGCTGATGGCGTCGCCGGCGTCCGCGGTCCTGCTCGCGATGGCCACCGGCCTGCAGGCGATCGGCTTCGTCGCGATCCGCCGGCTCTCGCGGGTGGTCGATTGACTCCGGTCGGCCTCTGCTTCACGGTGGCGACCCTGCTCGCCCTGGCGGCCGGCCGCGAGGTCCTCGTCGCCCGCGCGGTCCGTCGCCGAAGCGAGGAGACCCGACAGGTCGATGTCCGCTGGGCCCGGGCGGCGCTGGCGCTCAACCTCCCTGAGCGGCTGCGGCGCTCCGGCCTCGCAGCTCGTCTGCCGCTCCCGGCTCTCCTGCTCGGCAAACTCGCGGGCGCCTGCGTCGGCGCGGTCCTCGCCCTCGGCGCGGCGCCCGCGGCACCGGGGCACATCGGGATCGCGGTCGCCCTCGGCCTTCCGGCGGCTGGCTTCTTCGTCCCCGATGCCCTGCTCGAGCGGGAGGCCCGCCGGCGGCGACGCCGTCTCGTCGCGGCGCTCCCCGACGCGCTCGACCTGCTCGCCGTCAGCGTCGCCTCCGGGCGCGGCCCCGGCGAGGGCCTGGCTCAGCTCGCCCGGGCGGGGGAGGGCCCGCTGGCCGAGGAGATGCGTATCGCCGTCGCCGAGCTCTCCTGCGGCAGCTCCCTCGCCGTCGCGCTCGCCGCGCTGCGCACCCGCGTCCCGGGATCGGAGTTGGCGACGCTGGTCGCCTCGATCGAACGTTCCCGCCGCTTCGGCTCACCCCTGGCCGAGCAGCTCCGTCGCCAGGCAAGTGCCCTCCGCCGCGACAGCCGCCGCCAGGTCGAAGAGCGCGCCGCCCGCGCCGCCCCGAAGATCCAACTCGTCGTCGCCCTGATCCTCGTCCCCTCGGTGATGCTGATGATCGCCGCCGGCCTGATCGCCAACGCGGGAACGTTGTTGTCGGGGTTCTAGGGTGGCGATGGTCCGAGGCTGCGTGGATCACCCGTGCCATAGGCCGGGTAATACACGCAGCGCGTTCGCGGATTCGCCGGGTGTGGCAGATCACGTACGAAGCCCCGGCGAAATACCGGAGCACCCGGTGGCCTACTCCTGTTCCGCCGACTTTTCCCGCAGACGTTTCGCCACCGCTCCGGTCGCCGCGGCGACCTGGTCGAGGTCGGCGGCGTCTTCGCGGTGCTTGGGGACGTAGGCGACGAGGGTGCCGGCGACGAGCTCGAAGGCGAACTTGTCGGGGGCCGCTTCGGTCAGCCAGACGATGAAGCTGGGGGAGAAGAGGCGGCGCAGCCAGACTTCGTCCTGGTCCTTGCCGACGAAGATCTCGTAGCGGTCGCCGAGCTTCTCGCTCTCCAGGGTGACCCGGCGTTTGGAGCGGCGGAAGACGTCCTCGAAACCCTCCAGGGCGCGCAGGCCGGAGCGCTTCTGGCAGTAGAGCTCGGGCACGTGCTGGACGCACTCGGGGACATCCGACATCCCGAGCGTGAACTTGTGGTAGTTCGTCTGCTGGTTGCCGTTGGAGTCGGTGGTCGTTTCCTCGTAGGTGTAGAGCGCCAGCATCCCCTGGTAGCTCGGCGCGATCTCGCCGGACAGCGTCCGCTCCGCGTACTGGTCGTCGCCCTTGCGCAGGAGGGGGGTAGCCGAGCCGAGGCTGGACTTGCCGCCCAGCATCAGGTGGCGGTTCTCGGCGTAGACGTTGAAGAAGTCGTCGGCGGCCTTCGAGTCGGCCATCGCGAACACGACGCCGATCCCGATCGCGACGACGGCCAGCAGGGCGACCACTCCGATCACGACGCCGGCGGCGGCCCCGCCGGCGACTGCCGCGACGATCGCCGGCACGCCGATCAGCCACCAGGTCAGTTGCTTGTGCAGCAGGCGCTTGAAGTGATAGCCGCGCAGCGCGTTGGCGTCGGTCGGCGCGTCGCTGACGACTTCAGGTGGGACGAACTCCGGAGTGCTCACGCGGGCAACCTACCGTGCCTCCCGTGAGGTCTGCGCCGACTCCTCCAACAAGCGGCGCGCGATCGTCCCCGCCGCGGCCGCCAGAGCGTCCAGGCCCTTCGCGTCCTCCACGTGCCCGGGGACGTAGGCGACCAGGGCGCCGTCGACCAACTCGACCGAGAGCTTCTTCGGCTTCGACTCGGCGAGCCAGACGACGAACGCGGGCGTGAAGAGGCGGCGCGTCCAGAGTTCGTCCTGGCCCTCGCCGACGAAGGTCTCGAAGCGCTTGTCCAGCTCCTCGCTCTCCAGCCTGACCTGCCGCCGGCCGCGGTGGAGGGCCTCGCCGAACGCCGCCAGCGGCCGCGGCCCGCGGCGCGCCTGGACGTAGAGCTCCGACATATATGGAGCGCACTCGGGCACCTCGGCGATCGCCAGCGTGAAGTCGTTGTAGGAGGTTTCCACCTGGCCGTTCAGCCCGACGACCTCCTCCTCGTAGGTGTAGAGCGCCAGGGTCGCGTAGATGCCCGGCACGATCTGGCCGTCGAGCGTGCGGGTCGCGTAGCTCGTCGTCCCCTCGCGCAGGAGCGGCGTCGCTTCCGGCAGCCGCGTCCGTCCGCCCAGCTCGTAGCCACGGCTCCGCGCATAGACCTCCCAGAATTCTTCGGCCGCGTTGCGGTCGGCGATCCAGAAGACGGCGCCGAGGCCAACGACCAGCGCGAGGGCGGGGAGGAGCCAGGTGATCGCGGTGTTGATCAGCAGGCTGAGGATCCCGCCCGCGATCACCGCGCCGAAGAGCCAGCCTCGCGTTTCGGGAAGCCGCAGGAGGCGCTGGAACTCCCACCAGCGGAGCGAATTCGCGCTCGCCGGACCGGGTTCCTGCCTGGGGTCATCTACTTGCAAATGGGATTTCATGGTGGGGTTGTGTTGCGTTGTGGGGGGATGTGTGTCAAAGTGGCGCTCGAGTTGAAGCCCAGGACCGGGGTGGTGAGGCTCCTCCCACCTCATCACTCCGGTCCCAACTCTTTTCCGACCTCGAACCCGCGCTCAGAAAGGACACCGAAATG
>JAFDWD010000001.1 GCA_018268695.1 Actinomycetota bacterium | reverse complement strand
CCTGGTCGAGGTCTTTCTGCAGCACCGCCGCGAAGTGGTCACCCGCCGCACGGTGTTCAACCTGCGCAAGGCGCGCGATCGCGGCCACGTGCTCGAAGGCCTGGCCGTGGCGCTGGCCAACATCGACGACTTCATCGCGATCATCCGCAACGCACCTACACCTCCGGTGGCCAAGGCCGAGCTCATGGCCCGCAGCTGGGACAGCAAGCTGGTGCGCGAGATGCTGACCCGCACGCGTGCCGACGGCGGCACGGTCAATGCCGACGACTACCGCCCCGAGGGCCTGGAAAAGGAATTCGGCATGGGCGGCGACGGGCTGTACCGCCTGTCGGACACGCAGGCGCAAGAAATCCTGCAGATGCGCCTGCAGCGCCTCACGGGCCTGGAGCAGGACAAGATCGTGGCCGAGTACAAGGAAGTCATGGCCGAGATCGAGGACCTGCTCGACATCCTGGCCAAGCCGGCGCGCGTGTCCACCATCATCGGTGAGGAACTCACCGCGGTGAAGCAGGAGTTCGGCAACACCAAGGTGGGCGCGCGCCGCAGCCAGGTGGAGCACAGCGCCTACGACCTGTCCACCGAAGACCTGATCACGCCCACCGACATGGTGGTCACGCTCTCGCACAGCGGCTACATCAAGAGCCAGCCGCTGGGCGAATACCGCGCGCAAAAGCGCGGCGGGCGCGGCAAGCAGGCCACGGCGACCAAGGAAGACGACTGGATCGACCAGCTCTTCATCGCCAATACGCACGACTACATCCTGTGCTTCTCCAACCGCGGGCGCCTGTACTGGCTCAAGGTCTGGGAAGTGCCGGCCGGCTCGCGCGGCTCGCGCGGGCGCCCCATCGTCAACATGTTCCCGCTGCAAGAGGGCGAGAAGATCAACGTGGTGCTGCCGCTCACCGGCGACAAGCGCACCTTCCCGGCCGACCAGTTCGTCTTCATGGCCACCTCCATGGGCACGGTCAAGAAGACGGCGCTGGACGAATTCAGCAACCCGCGCAAGGCCGGCATCATTGCCGTGGACCTGGACGACGGCGACTTCCTCATCGGCGCGGCGCTTACGGACGGCAAGCACGACGTGATGCTGTTCTCCGACGGCGGCAAGGCGGCGCGCTTCGACGAGAACGACGTACGCCCCATGGGCCGCAACGCCCGCGGCGTGAAGGGCATGACGCTGGAGGAAACCCAGCGCGTGATCGCCATGCTGGTGGCCGAGGACGAGCAGCAGAGCGTGCTCACGGCAACCGAGAACGGATTCGGAAAACGTACAAATATTACCGAGTACACCCGTCATGGCCGCGGAACCAAGGGCATGATTGCGATTCAGCAGAGTGAGCGCAACGGCAAGGTCGTTGCGGCCACCCTGGTGCACGCGGACGACGAGATCATGCTGATCACCGACAAGGGCGTGCTCGTACGCACACGCGTCGCGGAAATCCGCGAACTCGGACGAGCCACCCAAGGCGTGACGCTGATCGGCCTGGACGAAGGCTCCAAGCTCAGTGGTCTGCAACGCATCGTCGAGAACGACGCGAACGGCGACACCGAAACAGGTGCCGACGACACTTCAACTTCTACGGAGAACCCTCAGTGAACAAGATCAAACTTGCCGTGCTGGCTGCTGCCCTCACCGCTTCTTCCTTCAGCTGGGCACAAGACGGCAAGGCCGCGCTGATCAAGCAGTTCCTCGACCTGCAAAAGCCCGGCATCGAAGCGCTGGCGCGCGCCCTGGTCCAGCAGGCCAGCGACCCGATCGCGCAGGCAGGCTCTGGCTACCTGCAGACGCAGGTCCCCGCCGAAAAGCGTGAAGCCGCGGCCAAGGCGGCCGACGCCGAGCTGAAGAAGTACTTCGACGAGTCCTACCCGATCGTTCGCGACAAGGCCCTGCAGGCTGCGCCCACCACGCTGGGCCCGATCCTGGAGCAGAACTTCTCCGAAGAAGAGCTCAAGCAGCTGGTCGCCTGGATCAGCTCTCCCCTGGCCAAGAAGTACCAGGACATGAATCCGCAGATGCAGACCGCGCTGACCAAGAAGGTGGTCGAGGACACCCGCGCCACCATCGAGCCCAAGATCCGCGCGCTGGACACCAGCGTGGCCAAGGCCCTGGGCGCCCCGACGGACGGTGGCGGCAAGGCCCCCGCCGCCCCGGCCAAGGCGCCGGCCAAGAAGTGAGCGCGGCCAAGGGCCAGCGCCCGTACAACTTTTCCGCGGGCCCTGCCGCCATGCCGGCAGAGGTGCTCGAGCGCGCCGCCGCCGAAATGCTCGACTGGCACGGCAGCGGCATGGGCGTGATGGAAATGAGCCATCGCGGCAAGGAGTTCGGCGCCATCCTGGCCAAGGCCGAAGCCGACCTGCGCACGCTGCTGGCCATTCCGCAGCACTTCCACGTGCTGTTCATGCAGGGCGGCGGCCTGGGCGAGAACGCCATCGTTCCGCTCAACCTCTCGCGCGGCAAGACGGTCGATTTCGTCGTCACCGGCTCCTGGAGCCAGAAGTCGGTCAAGGAAGCGCAGCGCTACTGCAGCGCGCACGTTGCCGCCAGCAACGCCGACAACGGCCACACGCGGCTGCCCGATCCGGCCACCTGGCAGCTCAGCGATGGCGCCTCGTACGTGCACCTGTGCTCCAACGAGACCATCCACGGCGTCGAGTTCCAGCAGCTGCCCGACCTGGCCGCGCTGGGCAGCTCGGCGCCGCTGGTCATCGACTTCTCGTCGCACGTGGCCTCTCGCGGCGTCGACTGGCGCCGGGTCGGCCTGGCCTTCGGCGGCGCCCAGAAGAACATCGGTCCCGCCGGCCTGACGATGGTGGTGGTGCGCGACGACCTGCTGGGGCATGCCCTGGAGATCTGCCCGAGCGCGTTCAACTACCGCACGGTGGCCGACAACCAGTCCATGTACAACACGCCGCCCACCTGGGGCATCTACATGGCAGGGCTCACCTTCGAGTGGCTGCTCGAGCAGACCGAGGGCGAACTCACCGGCGTGGCCGCCATGGAGGCACGCAACGTCGCCAAGGCCAGCCTGCTGTACGGCTTCATCGACGACTCGGCCTTCTACTCGAACAAGGTCGCGCCCGAGTGCCGCTCGCGCATGAACGTGCCCTTCTTCCTGGCCGACGAAAGCCGCAACGAGGCCTTCCTGGCCGGTGCGCGCGAGGCCGGACTGCTGCAGCTCAAGGGCCACAAGTCCGTGGGCGGCATGCGCGCGAGCATCTACAACGCCATGCCGTTGGCCGGCGTGCAGGCATTGGTGGGCTACATGCGAGAATTCGAGCGACTCCACGCTTGATCCGCATGACTTCCCCCGCTGCGCCCACCCCTCCATCCGACCCTTCCTCCAGCCTGGCCGATCTGCGCGTGCAGATCGACTCGCTGGACCAGCAGCTCCTGCAGCTGCTGAACCAGCGCGCGCACGTCGCCGAACAGGTGGGAGAGGTCAAGAAGCGCGAGGGCACGCCCTACTTCCGCCCCGACCGGGTGGCCCAGGTCATCGAGAAGATGACCAGGAGCAACCAGGGCCCGCTCAAGAGCGCCCATGTCGCGGCCATCTGGCGCGAGATCATGTCGGCCTGCCTGGCGCTCGAGTCGCCGCAGCGCGTGGCGGTGCTCGGTCCCGAAGGCACCTTCTGCGAGCAGGCGGCCATCGAGTATTTCGGCGGCGCGGCCGACCTCATCTACTGCGCCAGCTTCGACGAAGTGTTCCATGCCACCGCCAGCGGCAGCGCCCAGTACGGCGTGGTGGGCGTCGAGAACTCCAACGAAGGCGTGGTCACGCGCTCGCTCGACATGTTCCTGCATTCGCCCACGCACGTCGTGGGGGAAGTGAGCCTGCTGATCCGGCACAACCTGCTGCGCAAGGAAAACTCGCTGGAAGGCATCGAGGCGGTGCTGGCCCACCCGCAGGCGCTGGCCCAGTGCCAGGCCTGGTTGTCCAAGCACCTGCCGCATGCCGAGCGCCGCGCCGTCTCCAGCAATGCCGAGGGTGCACGCCTGGCCGCCACCAACCCCGCCTGGGCGGGCCTGGCCAGCGAGCGCGCGGCCACGCAATACGGCCTGCACATCGTCGCCCATGCGATCCAGGACGACGCCTACAACCGCACCCGCTTTGCCATCATCACCCTGCCCAGCACGCTGGCCATGCCGCCGGCCTCGGGCCACGACTGCACCAGCCTGGTGGTCTCGGTGCCCAACCAGCCCGGGGCGGTGCACGACCTGCTGGTGCCGCTGAAGACGAACAACGTCTCCATGACCCGCTTCGAGTCGCGTCCCGCGCGCACGGGCCAGTGGGAG
The DNA here is from genome assembly GCA_018268695.1 of Actinomycetota bacterium. The sequence continues at coordinate 4,267 of JAFDWD010000001.1, read as the reverse complement.
TACTACTTCTACATCGACCTCGACGGGCACCCCTCGCAGCCGCACGTGGCCGCCGCGCTGGCCGAGTTGCGCCAGCTCTGCGCCTTCTACAAGGTGCTTGGCGCCTACCCCGTCAAAGCCTAGGGTCGGACCATGTTCGAGCAACTGGGACTGATCGGCTGCGGCCTGATGGGCGGCTCCTTCGCCCTGGCGCTCAAGCGCGCCAGGCTGGTCAAGAAAGTGGTGGGCTACAGCAAGTCGCCCTCCACCACCGAGCGCGCCAGGCAATTGGGCGTGATCGACGTGGCGGCCCCCTCGGCATTGCTGGCCGTCTCGGGGGCCGACCTGGTGCTGCTGGCGGTGCCGGTGGCGGCCACCGAATCCACCTTCCGGGCCATCCGCCACGGCATTGGCGCCGAAACGCTGGTCATGGACGTGGGGTCGACCAAGAGCGACGTCATCGAGGCCGCACTGCAAAGCCTGGAAGGCAAGCTCAAGTGCTTCGTGCCCGCGCACCCCATCGCCGGCAAGGAAGTGGCGGGCATCGAGCATGCCGATGCCGACCTGTTCACCGGCCGCCAGGTGGTGCTGACTCCGATCAAGGCCACGCTGCGCTCGAACGTGCAGCGCGCCGCGCAGATCTGGACCAGCGTCGGCGCCAAGGTCAGCCAGATGACGCACCAGGCCCACGACAGCGCATTTGCCGCCGTGAGCCACCTGCCGCACCTGCTGGCCTTTGCCTACATGAACGGGCTGGCGTCCCAGCCCGACGGCGACACCTTCCTCGAGCTGGCCGGCCCGGGCTTTCGCGACTTCACCCGCATTGCCGCCGGCGAGCCCACGCTGTGGCGCGACGTGCTGCTGGCCAATCGCGAACAGGTGCTTCGCCAATCGCAGCTGTTCCGCCACGCGCTGGACGACCTCGAGACCATGATGCGCACCGGCAACGTCACCGACCTGGAGCAGGCCATCACCGAGGCCAGCCAGGTACGCGGCGAATGGCGCCTGGGCAGCAGCACCGAATCGACGGACGCCTGAGAAGGCGTCAACGAACTCCGCCCTGCGAGGCGCTCCTTTTCTCATGTACGACACCGCCTTTCTCGATCTTCCCGCGCTGAGCGCCGCCGGCGGCACCGTGCGCCTGCCCGGCTCCAAGAGCATCTCCAACCGCGTGCTGCTGCTGGCCGCCCTGGCGCAAGGCACGACCGAGGTACATGACCTGCTGGATTCCGACGACACCCGCGTGATGCTGGCCGCGCTGGCGCAACTGGGCTGCGGCGTCGAGCAGCGCGCCGGCACCACGCGCATCACGGGCCTGGGCGGCCAACTCAAGGAAGACGCCCGCAAAGCCGAGCTGTTTCTCGGCAACGCAGGCACTGCCATGCGCCCCCTCACCGCGGCGCTGGCCCTGCTGGGCGGCGAATTCAAGCTCAGCGGCGTGCCGCGCATGCACGAGCGGCCCATCGGCGACCTGGTCGATGCACTCATCGGCCTGGGCTGCCGCATCGACTACCTGGGCAATCCCGGCTTTCCGCCGCTGCAGATCCACCCCGTGGACCTGGGCGAGCTGAACCTGTCGCAACCCATCCGCGTCCGCGGCGACGTGTCCAGCCAGTTCCTGACCGCGCTGCTGCTCGCCCTGCCGCTGGGCAGCGCCCGCCAGGACATTTCGATCGATGTCATCGGCGAGCTGATCTCCAAGCCCTATATCGAGATCACGCTGAACCTGCTGGCGCGCTTCGGCATCCAGGTGCGGCGCGACGGCTGGAGCCGCTTCGTCATTCCGGCCGGCAGCCAGTACCGTACGCCGGGCAGCATCCACATCGAGTCCGACGCCTCCTCGGCGAGTTATTTCATCGCCCTGGGCGCGCTCGCAACGCCTGCCGCGGGCGAGACCGGCATCCGCATCGAAGGCGTGGGCGCCGACTCCATCCAGGGCGACATCCGCTTTGTCGAGGCTGCGCGCGCCATGGGCGCCAGGGTCGACAGCGGCCCCAACTGGCTGCGCATCTCGCGCGGCGCCTGGCCGCTCAAGGCCATCGACCTGGACGCCAACCACATTCCGGACGCTGCGATGACGCTGGCCGTCATGGCGCTGTACGCCGACGGCCCCAGCATCCTGCGCAACATCGCCAGCTGGCGCGTGAAGGAAACCGACCGCATCGATGCCATGGCCAACGAGCTGCGCAAGCTGGGCGCACAGGTGGAGACGGGCACCGACTTCATCCGCATCGAGCCGCTGCCAGCGGGGCGATGGAAGGCAGCGAGCATTCACACCTACGACGACCACCGCGTGGCCATGTGCTTCTCGCTGGCGGCCTTCAACCCCGACGGCGCGCCGGTGCGCATCCTCGACCCCAAGTGCGTGGCCAAGACCTTCCCCGACTACTTCGAGACCCTGTTCTCGGTGAGCGAGCCGGTGACGGTGCCGGTGATCTGCATCGACGGCCCGACGGCCTCGGGCAAGGGCACCCTCGCACTGGAGGTGGCCAACGAGCTGGGCTACCACTACCTGGATTCCGGCGCGCTGTACCGCGTGACCGGCCTGGCCATGAGCCGCGCCGGGCTGGCCGCGACGCCCGAAGCCGAAGCGCGCATTGCCGAAATCGCCCGCACTCTGCCCCTGGACTTCTCTACCGGCCGGGTGATGCTGGGCAACGAGGACGTGACGGAAGCCATCCGGACCGAAGCCGCCGGCATGGATGCCTCGCGCGTATCGGCGCTGCCCGCCGTGCGCCAGGCGCTGGTCGACCTGCAAAAGCGCCTGCGCCGCCTGCCCGGGCTGGTGGCCGACGGCCGCGACATGGGCACCGTCATCTTTCCCGACGCACCGCTCAAGATCTTCCTGACCGCCAGTGCCGGCCACCGGGCCGAGCGGCGGCATAAGCAATTGATTTCAAAGGGAATTTCCGTTACACTTGACAGTCTTCGCCTGGATCTGGAGGCGCGTGATGCCCGGGACACTTCCCGCAGCACCGCACCCCTCAAGCCGGCGCAGGATGCTCGCCTCCTGGACAACTCCGATCAAACGGTTTCGCAATCGGTCGATCAGGTGCTGGACTGGTGGCAGCAAGTGCAGCCTTTCAGGGCGGCATCGGCACCCAAGCGGTAGCCGGGCCAACCTTGAGAAGCTGGCCCTCGGTCTCAAGCTGAGGGCCTACCGTCCATCGGGTCCCCACCGCGCGACAGCGCACTGGCCCGGATGGGTTGTTCAACCAACCGGGCTCACGCCCAAACCGCCGTCTCCAGCCATAGAAACAGCCGCCGCGATATTGCATTGGCGGCTGGAAACCTGAGTGACGGAAGGAACCTCAATGTCTGAATCTTTTGCCGCCCTCTTTGAAGAATCCCTGAAGCGCTCCGAAATGCGCTCCGGCGAAGTCATCACCGCCGAAGTCGTGCGCGTGGAACACAACCACGTCGTCGTCAACGCAGGCCTCAAGTCCGAAGCCTACGTGCCGATCGAGGAATTCAAGAACGACAAGGGTGAACTCGAAGTCCAGGCCGGCGATTTCGTGTCCGTGGCCATCGGCTCGGTCGAAAACGGCTACGGCGACACCATCCTGTCGCGCGACACCGCCAAGCGCCTCGCTTCGTGGATGAGCCTGGAAAAGGCCCTGGAATCCGGCGAATTCGTCACCGGCACCACCAGCGGCAAGGTCAAGGGCGGCCTCACGGTGCTGGTCAACGGCATCCGCGCCTTCCTGCCGGGTTCGCTGATCGACACCCGTCCGATCAAGGACCTGACCCCCTACGAGAACAAGACCCTCGAGTTCAAGGTCATCAAGCTCGACCGCAAGCGCAACAACGTCGTGCTGTCGCGCCGTGCCGTGGTCGAAGCCAGCATGGGCGAAGAGCGCGCCAAGCTGATGGAAACGCTGAAGGAAGGCGCCGTGGTTCGCGGCGTCGTCAAGAACATCACCGAGTACGGTGCGTTCGTTGACCTCGGCGGCATCGACGGCCTGCTGCACATCACCGACATGGCATGGCGCCGTGTCCGCCACCCGAGCGAAGTCGTTCAGGCCGGCCAGGAAATCACCGCCAAGATCCTCAAGTTCGACACCGAGAAGAATCGCGTGTCGCTGGGTCTCAAGCAGATGGGCGACGACCCGTGGATGGGCGTTTCGCGCCGCTACCCGCAAGGCACCCGCCTGTTCGGCAAGGTCACGAACATCGCCGACTACGGCGCGTTCGTCGAGCTCGAGCCGGGCATCGAAGGCCTGGTCCACGTCTCCGAGATGGACTGGACGAACAAGAACGTCGCGCCGGCCAAGATCGTTTCGATGGG
>JAFDWD010000019.1 GCA_018268695.1 Actinomycetota bacterium | reverse complement strand
TCTCGCTATGCGAGACAAGCGTGCAGGGGGCTGGCTGTGGCCGTGGCCGAGACGGCCGGGATGTGGGGGAAGCGGCTGGGCCCGGGTCGTACGCCGGGCCCCGAACGGTCAGGAATCTGCCGTGTTCGAAAACTCGACATGGCCGAGCTTTCGAACACCGCAAGCTTCCCGTGGTCCCGCGGTGTTCGAAACCCGTCGTAAAGGCGGATAAGGAACACGGCAGATTCCTGACCGTTCGGATCCCACGCTCTCCGTCACGAGACCTTCCCGGAACCCCTCACGTCCTGGGCGTCTCGTCGCGGTCACAGCCAGCCAGGACCGCGATGAGACGCCCAGGCCGACATAGGACTGCCGCAACCGCCGGCACGACGCCGGCGCGCGCCTTAGAACCGCACCGGCGTCCGCACGACGATCGCTTCGAAAGTCGCGATCAGGCCGCTGCCGTTGTTCGGGGCACCGGCGGAGAGGGCGGTCATTTCGCCGTCCATTTCGCTGCAGGTTTCGTCGCTCGCTTCGATCACGGCTTCGCCGCCGAGGTAGCCGCCGATCTTGCAGGTGCCGGCTTCTTCCTTGGCGCCGCTGATCACGCGCAGCCGCAGCACGTTGGGTTTTTCGGCGGGCTGGACGGCTTTGACGTTCTTTTTGATCGCCAGGTAGCGGATGCCTTCTTCGGTCACCTTCACCAGCTGGACCTTTTTCTGGGCCGGGAAGACGCGAAACTCGAGCTTGTTGCCGCCGCCGACCCGCAGCTGCATGCCGAGGAAGGCCTTCTTGGCGACCGCCGGGGTGGTGCCGGCGGCGATCCGGCCGGTCGCGGCGATTTCAAGGTCGGAGCCGATCACCGGGGTGCGGTAGGCGCACTCTTCGGTCAATTTGCCGACCGTGATCTGCAGCGAGGTCTGCGCCCCGCCCCGCGAGCATTCCTTGCCCGCCACCTTGAGGATTTCGCTCCGCTGCGCGGTCGTTTCGAGCGCGTTGCGGTAGATCGCGACGAAGGCGCCCGAGGCCGAGGCGACGGCGACGAGCGCGAGCGCGCAAGCGAGGACGGCGGCGAGGACGAGCTTGGCTTTCCGATGGGCGGTCGTCATCTGGGATCGCCAACCTAAACACAGCCTGGGCCAAGTGTTGCGCCCGAGGCGGACCTGGGCGGCGGATTTCGGAATAGGCGACCTTCCTCGTATCCAAATATCATCTGCGACATGAGCAACCACCGACTCCCCGAGCCCGACCGCCCCTGGGTCATGCGCACCTACGCAGGC
>JAFDWD010000199.1 GCA_018268695.1 Actinomycetota bacterium | reverse complement strand
GGGGCGTGGAACAGCCAGGCCCCGCCGAACTTCAAGCGGATCGCGAAGACGCCGAGCTACGTGCTCTGGGAACGGACCGGGCCGACGCCGCGCAACCGCCACGTGCTGCTCGAGGGGACCGAGGCGGGCGCCCTCGCCCACTGCAACTCGCCGGAGACGCGCATCCTGCTGGAAAGCGGCGGCAAGGCATCGCTCTTCGGCGAAACCCAGGTCGGGACGAAACCCTCGTGGTCGAACGGCTCGATCCTCGGGACGGGCGAATCGACGACGCAGACGCTCGACCTGCCCGCGGGCGATTGGGACCTCTCGCTCCAGTACTTCTCCCCCTTCGCCCTCGCGGTCGAAGCACCGGGCTTCAAGGAAGAACTGATCCCGGCGCTCGACGGCCAGCGCCCGAGCTCGATCAGCCTCAACAACAACGGCCAGTTCTGGCCCGCCGGCAAATTCCACAGCGACGGCGGCAAGGTCGAATTCACCATCCAGGCCGCCTCCGCCGACTGGCTCCAGAGCCTCACCGGCTGGGACGCCAAGGCCTACATCGGCGAGATCGTCGCGACCAAGGCCGAACCCCACCGCGAAGTCCCCCTCGCCCAGGCCTGCGGCGGCTGGATCGACTGGTACGAAAGCTCGCAGTCGCCCTGAGACCTGCACGCGGCTAAAGAACCACCGACCCCCGCCGATTGACAGATTGGCGCAAGTATTTTCAAGCGATTGGGGGAATTATGTCGGCAGGTGAAATCGCGGGGATCGCGGCAGCGGGGATCGGACTCGTGGCAGCAATCTTCGCGGGGATCGAATGGCAGGTCCGGAAACGTGAACTAGACATGCAGAGTCGCGGCTGGCTCGCGATTCCCGCACCTCCGCCTGACCAACGCCCGCTCGCGCCTACCTTCTGGGTCTACCCCCCGGTCCGGAGGAAGGATGGGACCTATGACTTGGTGGTGGCGGGCGAGATCGTCAACAACGGTCCGGCGGACGCGTATTCGGTGAGGATCTTCGCTGGGCCCGAGTTGCAGGCCGAGGACGAGGAGGAGACCAATGCCCTTGGGGTGGCCCTGGGAGAGACGGTCGAGAACGTGATCGCACCCGCGTTTCCGGAACGGGACGTCGACGAGCTGTACAAGACTTTCGTCACCGATTACAAGACTCGGCACTACTACATGCCGCTTCTGCGAGCAGGTGATCGCGCCCGCTTCGTCGTCGTCGCCCACTACGCGAGTCCGACGCCCTACCTGGAACGGATCGCCGCGGAAGGCGAACCGGTCGAGAGGTCCCGTGACTGGGTTCAGGACCACCTCCAGGCACATCCGGTCCACGCCGCCGAGCGGACGGCCCTTGGACGCGCGGTGGAATTCGAGCCGGGAGACCTTTGCGCGCCATTCGAAGACGAGCGCACTCTCAAACGGTGGGAGGCGTCGCTAGTTTAGATCGCCTTGACGGCGATGCGGTCCGGACTGATCCGGACGACGTCCCAGACCAGGCCGACCTTCTCGAGGCTGTCGATGACGATCGCCGAGATGTCGATCTGCCAGCGGCCGAGGCCGTGGGTGGCGGAGGTCGGGAAGGCATGGTGGGAGTTGTGGAAGGCCTCGCCGAGGGTCGGGATCGCGATCAGGGCGAGGTTGCGGGACTGGTCGTCGGTCTCGTAGTCGCGGCGGCCGAAGAAGTGGCAGAGCGAGTTGATGCTGTAGGTGAAGTGGTGGAGGACGAAGACGCGGACCAGGCCGCCCCAGAGGAGGCCGGTGAGGCCGGCGACGATGGTCCCGCCGATCGCCCAGCCGAGGAAGAAGGGGAGGATGAGGCCGAGGATCGCCCAGAGGATGAAGGTGCGGTCGACCCAGCTGATGATCGGGTCCTTGATCAGGTCCGGAGCGAAGCGTTCCTTGTTGCCGCGCTGGGTGTGGATGAAGATCCAGCCGACGTGCGCGTGGGCGAGGCCGCGGAGGGCGCCGCTCCAGCCGTGGCCGTGGTCGACGTGAGGGCTGTGCGGGTCCCCCTCCTTGTCGCTGAAGCTGTGGTGCTTGCGATGGTCGGCGACCCAGGAGATGACCGGGCCCTCGATCGCCGCCGAGCCGAGGATCCCGAGCAGGCCGTGCAGCCAGCCGTAGGTTTTGAAGGCGCGATGGGTCAGGTGGCGATGGAACCCGACCGTGATCCCGAGGCCGGTCAGCACGTACATGACGAAGAACAGGGCCAGGTCGCTCCAGTGCAGGGCCTTGCCCCAGACCTGCCAGGCAGCGACGAACAGGGCGATGAACGGGACGACGGTGACGAGCCCGGTGATGATCCGGTCACGGGTCTCGTTGGCGACCGGCTGGATGTCGCCGGGCCGCGGCCCGGGCGCAGGCGCGGACGGAGGCGGCGGTACTGGAGAGGTCACGCTCATAAGAGGCGGGATCATAGGTATCCCTAAGGCGCCCATGCCGAGAATGGGTAAACATTTAAATTGAGCGCTCGGTGACGGCCCCGGCACTCATGGGCGAGTAGGGTCGCGCGCTATGCCCTTCGCCACCACCGCCCCCCTACGCCGCGAGATCGCCGCGCGCATCCCCGACCGCCCCTTCACCGTCCGCTTCTGGGACGGCACCGAGCTGCCCGCGACCGCCGGAAACGGCGACGGGCCGACCTTCACGGTGCGCTCGCCGCGCGCCGCCGCGCACGCGTTGCGCGCTCCCGGCCAGCTCGGCCTCGGCCGCGCCTACGTCTCCGGTGAGCTCGAGATCGACGACATCGACGCGGTGATCGGCGTCCTCGACGGCTGGCAGCCGCCCTCGCTCGACGGCGCCGACAAGCGCGCCCTGGCCCTTGGCGCGGTGCGCGCCGCGGGGCTGACGATGCCGCCGCCGCGCCCCGCCGCCGAGCTCGTCCCCTCCGGCCGCCGCCACAGCAAAGAGCGCGACGCCCGTGCCGTCCGCCACCACTACAACGTCGGCAACGAGTTCTTCGCCCTCTTCCTCGACGAGTCGATGACCTACAGCTGCGCCAACTGGTTCCGC